>DKIT01000170.1 GCA_002454415.1 Sphingobacterium sp. UBA6711 | reverse complement strand
AAGAAAAAGTAATTTTTCTGCGTAGTGCGCAAGCCGCTTCGGTAGTTTAATCAAAGCCCCGAGCAGTAGGTTGGGGCTTTGTTATTTATAGATAATTTAATACATTAAATAATGGTACAGGTGGATTTTCCCGCTAGAGCTGTAATGTTTCCAGTTAGATGCTAACTGCGCGATAGTAGTCTTAGAACTTACTTCTATTATTTTTCTTATCTTCTTCAAATTTTCTTGCTTTTCGCATTATACAGTCCCCCACGCCAAGTAACACACCGGGTAATATGCTTTTTTCGAGGCACAAAATTAATTTATCGTGAAAGTTGAAATGGAACGCCCCAGTTATGAACCAATTAAAGGCTGAGACTCCAATTAGTCCTAAATAAACAGCGGAAAATAAAGCGAGATAGCTCTTTATCACTGATGTTAGGAGAAATAAAAATGGATTATTACTCTTACGCATTTTATTTCTTATGTTCATTAAGGTTTTTATTAGCTTCACTAGTCGTAACCTCAGTTGTGAGAGCCCCCGCGAGCGTTGAAGTGGCATTATCCGTTACCCTTCCAAGCCCCTTTGTTGTGCCAAAGCCTGCTATTGAACCAATGACTGTCGAAATAACACCGTTAACTGTCTGAGNNTCCCACATTCGTTGCTACATATCCGTCACTAAAGCTAAAAGCGCCTCCGTTCCGTATCTGATTTAATACATAGCCGCGCCAGTCAAGGCACATGAAAGAGCTAACGGGCCTGAAAGGCAGGCGACCGCTATTATATATGTCATAGAAGAAGAGCCGTATACCCAGCCCTCAGTGAACTGTCTTGCCTGCCTGGGTAAATCGCCTTTCGCCTTTATTTCTATAACAACAATTTTTAATGATCCCTATGTGCTTCTTTTGCATCCTAAAAAACTTTTATATTTTTGTGGTTAATTTTTCAGAATATTCTTCTATAAGTTCATTGGCCTCGCTATCTTGAATGAACTTGCCTTTATCAATATGAGCAATTAGCAATTCTTTGTTTTTTATTGTGCAGATGAAATCACCAATGTCCTTATACAGAAAATAATCTAAATTTTCGCTATATAGTTCTTGTATAACAGATTTTATTAATGACCATCTATTTTTTAACCAGTCACGGATAATAAGGATTTCTTGTGCCTCATATCGTTCATCATCATTTCCTAATATTGCAAGTTTAAGCAATGCCGTGATAAATAAATTATTTTGTGTTAACCATGGAAAACCATTCCTGGTTAATTTTAGCGCAACCCTTCTAATTTCACTATCTTGGTTATTAACAAGTGATAATAAATTAGGTTTATAAAAGTGTAAAATATCTTGTATTTGACCGTGGTATTTATTTATGTTTCTCTCATGTTGCTCATAATCTTTCCATGTCAATACGCCTTTTTCCATCCCATAAATAAAATATCTCCTTTTTTCATTTATCTGATTTTCAATTTCGTAATATCTGTTCAATAAATCATCCATTTTTTACCTCCGTATTTGCAAGGCATTGATAAGAATAAATGATTAAACTCATCTTGAGTCATATCTCTAGTAAAAATCCTGCTTATCTGCATCGTTATATACGGCTCCATTCAATATTGGATCAAAATCATCTGGCCAAAGTGTATTTTTATCGAATAACGCATTTGTGATGTTTATACCTTTGTATCTTTTGAATAATAAATTCGCACCGCACAAGTTAGCGCCAGAAAAATTGGCATGCCAAACATCTGCGTTATTAAAATTCGCCTTGATCAATATGCATTGTTCAAAGTTTGCACCTATTGGTTTTGATCTCCTAAAATCTCCTCCGCTTATATCTGAGTTATTTAAAAGAGCATTCATTAATGCCGCTTGATAAAACACTGCATTCTTGGCAGATGTATATTGAATGAGGATATTCCTTAGGTGAGCATTTTTAAATATAGTACCATCCAGACAAAATTCATTGAGAATAGCCCGATGCAAATTCATTCCACTGAAATCATATCCGGTCAAGGTTGTAGTATCGACATCAAGAAAATTATCTATTACAAAATTAATTCTTATCATCTGTATTCTCAATTATTCACACGCGGTTAAGTTGAACTAAACAGACCGAGTTGAAAATCTCATTATTGATTTTATGAAAAGCGACAGAGTGCAATAATACAAAATATATTTTCAGAAAGAGTGCTGGGTATTTAAAAGGTGCTCTGTCATTACAATAATGAATCTATGGCTTGTCTTTGTTTTTTATCTTGTTCGAGCTTTTTTGCTTTTTGCATTAGTATTCCTCCTGCACCAAACATGATACCGAATAAAACGCTTTTTTTTAGGCAAAAAATAAATTTCCCAAGAAAATCAAAATGGAAAGTGTCAGTCATTACCCAATCAAAAACTGAGATTTCAAGCAATGTTAAATAAATGGCAAGGACAAAACCAGTATAGCATTTTAATACGTCTATCAGGAATCTCATAAAAGGATGATTTAGTACATCTCTTTTATTACTCTTTCTTACTAAGATTTTCATTCAATTCGCTCATCGTGACTTCAGTTGCAACAGCGCCAACCATTGTAGAGGCATTATTCCCAACTATTGGCTTAAGCCCCTTCATTACGCCTAAACCATTTATTGAACCAATGACTGTCGAAATAACACCGTTAACTGTTTGGGCCGTTCCTTTAATTATATTGCTGACGGAGTACCCGGCAACATTTATACCCACTGTTGCCACCACACCCCGGCCTTCGGTTAGAACTCCCACATTCGTTGCTACATAGGAGTCACTGAAGCTAAAATCACCCCCGTTCCGTATCTGATTTAATACATTAGCCGCGCCAGTTAAGGCACCTGAAAGAGCTAACGGGCCTGAAAGACAGGCGACAGCAATTACAGACGTCAGGGAAGCAGAGCCGTACACCCAGCCTTCAGTAAACTGTCTTGCCTGCTTAGGTAAATCGCCTTTCGCCATATGACTGAATGCAGCAGAAATCTCATCGGGAGCGGCTCCCTGTTCGCTCATTGAAATACCTAATGATCCTGCGGCTTGTCCATAATTGTTAAATCCTGTACCAAATCCAGAAAATGCAGACAGGCCCAGCGGATCAATATACCCAACCGGATTTAACGGATACAGATACACATTCCATCCGCCAGCCAGCCCAACCGGGTCCCGGGTGATATATCTCCCCTGTTCCGGGCTGTAATACCGGTGCCGGTTATACCTGACCAGCCGGTTGTGCCGTCCTGACTTATCAGCGCCAGCGGCAGGCCACGGTGGTCGCATTTTTCTCATGAGATCGGTACGCAATAGTAGTCTTATAACGTACCTTTGCTTTTTTTCTTATCCTCTTCAAACTTTTTTGCTTTTCGCATTACCCATTCACCAATACCAAAAAGCCAACAGTAATATAATCCATCATTGAAAGAATCAATGAAATCATCGTGGAAAGCGAAATCTTCAAGATTTAACTCACCTGTTTTAATGCAAACGAAAGCTGTTACACCCAGTCGTATCATATAAAAAACAACCGTGAATGCGAGGAGGAATCTGATAGTGAAGATAATGATCACTCTCCACGGGTTTCGTTCAGAATCCAGTTTACTATTCCTTATTATGAAATCCCTCATGAAGCTTTTCATTCATTTCACTTGTAATTAATTCCGTTGAAATTGCACCAGCCCCCGTGGCGAAGGGGGCATTAGATACTGTTGAAACCCCTTTCACTGTTCCAAAACCCGCAAGTGCTCCAATAACAGTGGAGATAACACCGTTAACTGTCTGAGCTGTTCCTTTAATTATATTGCTGACAGAGTAACCGGCAACGTTTATACCGACTGTTGCCACTAAACCCCGGCCTTCGGTCAGGACTCCCACATTCGTTGCTACATAT
>DKIT01000071.1 GCA_002454415.1 Sphingobacterium sp. UBA6711 | reverse complement strand
CATGCTCAAATTGGCAAGCTTATTTGCATCCAGCCATACACGCATGGAGAAGGGCTGACCGAAGGCCGTTACGTCACCCACACCTTTGACACGCAATAACGCATCTTTAACGTACAAGTTGTTGTAATTGGCCAAGAAATTTTCATCTCTTGTTCCTTTGGGCGATGTCAAAGCTACCAACATCAAGATGTCATTATTGGCCTTACGGGTTGTAATACCCAAACGTCTAACAGCTTCTGGAAGGGCAGGTTCGGCAATCCCGACGCGATTTTGTACGTCTAGGGTTGCAATATCAATGTCGGTACCAACTTCAAATGTGACAGTAATTGTTGCTTGACCATTTGAAGTACTATTGGACGACATGTAAATCATGCCAGGTGTACCATTGATCTGGCTCTCAATGAGAGTCGTCACGGTCTGNNGTCTGTGCATCTGCGCCTGTATAGTTTGCTGTAACAGTTACGGTTGGCGGTGCAATAGAAGGGTACTGGCTAATTGGCAACGTCGAAACTGCAATGATCCCGATAATTGAAATCAATATCGAAATAACGATTGCGGTAACTGGCCTCTTAATAAATACTTCTGAAATCATTCTATATCTTGTTAGATTCTCTTTAAAAAATTAATGCTGTTATTTTCCTTGTGGAGCACCTTTCGCAGCTTGTTGGGCAGCGGTGGCAGCATCTACAACTTTAACACCATTTTGAACGTTCATAGCACCATCGACAATGATTTTCTCACCATCTTTGACACCTTCTTTGATCACGATTTTATCGCCAGCTTTAATACCTAATTGTACCTGACGGATTTCAGCTTTACTGCTATCATTGACAGCATATAAATTGAATACACCCAATTGCTCGAAAATAGCTTTGTAAGGAACCACGACTTCTTCAGTTGCGGATGTGGTTGAAACATTCATCGTGATATTCAACGCAGCTCTTAATGCATTAGAACTGTTTGGGAAAGTAGCACGAACCTTAATTGTTCCTGTCGCAGGATCTACGGCACGGTCAATTGTCGTTATGCTTCCTTTGCCTTCATATGTACTTCCGTCTGGCAATAGGAGTGAGAGATCCGACGAAGAACGGCTGCTTTGCATTTGTACAAATTTATTGATATCTTTTTCGTTTACCTGAAACTCAATCGCAATAGGGCTAGTTGAAGACAATGTGTTCAAGAGTGTGGTTCCCGGACTTACCAAGGCACCCAAGCGTACTTGTGAGATTCCAACATTGCCTGCGAATGGCGCACGAATAGTAGAACGGGATAAATTGGTATTGGCGGTAATCAATGCTGCACGGGCAGATTCTACCTGCGCCTGCGAAGCAGCGACATTCGATACCGCATTATCAAAAACCTGTTTGGCGATCGCATCTTTATCTGCCAAGGTTTGGTAACGCGCTAAATCTCTTTTTTGGCGGTCAAGATCAGTCTGCGCCACTTGTAGACTTGCTTTAGCCTGTTGGACTGCGGCATTATAGCGTGTTCCGTCAATTTCATATAGCGCCTGTCCTTTAGAGACCACAGCACCGTCCGATACATATATTTTGGTAATATAACCACTAACCTCTGCAAAAAGGTCTGCTTCGTTCAGCGGTTTGACTGTTGCTGGGTAGCTAATCGTACCAGTAACAATCTCATGCGATGCTACACCAAAGCTGACAGGAACGACTTTTTCGGCCTGAGCCTGAGCTGCACCTTGGTTTTTTGCATCTTTATTTCCACAAGAGGTCCATACTAAAGCCGTCCCAAGGGAGAAAGCGAATAATCATTGTCTTTTATTCATGATTTGTATTAGTTTCCGTTTATTGATTAATTTGTATGGATTGCACCAACTGCTTTTTGAACATCCAATTTACTTGATAATAGCGCATAAAGAGAGTTCAAATAATTGAGCTGTGTTGTTTTAAGATCAGTTTCTGCCGTCATGAGATCAAGGTNNTGGCTTAATTGTCTCGTACACCTCTTTGGAAAGATCCACATTTTCTTTTGCTGTTTTCCAATCGTTTAGGTTGGCATTATAAGTCGCTTTAGCGAGCGAATACTCTGTATTTATGCTATTTTCTAAATTCTTGATATCCCAGTCAATTCGTTCTTCCTGTAATTTGGATTTATTGATCTGTTTTTTTCGTTTAAATCCGTCAAAAATTGAAAAAGACAAGTTTATTCCAGCAACAGAACCCGGGAAGTTATCGGTGTAGAGTTTGCTGAATTTGTCATTTCGATAATTGAAAGCATAATTATAGAAAGCACTCACACTTGGCAAATACGTCCATTTATAATATTGTGTGCTCAATTGTTGAATTTTCTTTGACGTTTCCAATTGTTGAAATTCAATGCGATTGGAAACATTTATACCCGAAGTTGTGTCTAATAAAATCTCCGACTCCATACTGCTGTTGTCAAATGAAAGCGTCAAGTTTTGGCTTTTATCCAAAGCTAGTAATTGCTTCAGATATTCGTATTTATATTTACGTAACTCTACTGTTCGTTTTTCATCCGCGTTTGAATTTGCTAAGGCAATCTGCGCTCTTTTGTAGTCTGTTTTATCGACTAAACCTACATCATATTGCGATTTTGCATCTTTTAATTGTTTTTGTAACCGAGCAATATTTTCACGAACAATCTTAATTTGTTCTTCCGAAGTTAAGATGTCATAGTATGCTTTACTGACTTCCACTACAGCTGTTATTTTTTTGTTCTCGGTATTTTGCTTATTACCGAGACGTACCAAAGCTGCGGCTTTTTTGGCCTGCATCAATTCTGGATTTAGGATCTGTTGGTCGGCCTGAAGGGTCAGTGCACTGGCATTATTTTGCCCCATTTTGATATTGTTCCCGCCAATGTTTGCTAAAGGAACAATGACATTATAGTTATAACTTCCATTCAGCCCCAATTGTGGGTACCAACCCGAAAGAGAGATATCGATATCCTTTTCACCAATGGTCTCATCCAGTTGCGCTTGTTTTACAGCTATTTGATTGCGTAATGCATAATCGATTAGCTGCTGAAGTGTTGCATTTGCCGGCAAGTTTTCCGATTGCTGTTGTGCAAATCCTGTATTACTCAAAAGCGACAGGGCCGCCAAGGAATAAACGATTTTATTAAACTTCATATATGTAATTAATTATTTCTTTCTTTCTCTTATAATAGCTCCATCCCAAATGATCCCAATTAGTTCCTGTATATTTTCTTCCGAAAACTTAAGATCTTTGAACTTGATGCTATGAACGGTAGACAGTGCTACGCCAATATAACTGGCCACCAAAAGATGTACGTCTACCTGCTTTAAAATTTTCCGGTCAATACCTTCTTGTAAAAAATCGACAACTTTATTTTGACCTCCAAGAGGCTCTTGTATTTCAGTTTTGTTTTTTTCGTAATAAGGCGAGGAAAAGAACTGTTCGAAAAAACTGAAAATATGTCCATTCTCTAAATAGAATTTTACAAAATTGCGCCAGACATGAAAAAAACAATCTTTATAGTCGAAATGATCTTTAATACCATCAAAAATATAATCATTTAATATTGTCCGGCAATGTTTGAACAAAGCAAAAATCAGGTCATCTTTAGAAGGGAAGTAGTGGTAGATAGTTCCAATTGCTACATCTGACTCTTGCGCGATTTTGCTCATCGGCGTTCCATGGAAGCCGTTTGTTTGTATCAATTTTAGTGTGCTGGCAAGTACTGCCGCTATTTTTTCATTAGAATTCATCAATCGAACGTTCATTCGGTTGCAAAATTAGCGATAAAATTGGATGCAAACTGTCAGATTATTGTTATAAATCAATAAATGCCAAAACAATTTGGATCGATAATACAATAAGAAAAAAACGCTAAAATTGTTTTCCCCATTTTATTTTTTTTCTTGGCTTNNAATTTTATAGACAAGAAAGCTCGGAGTATGCTCCGATACAAACTGTGGGAGAGTTCGCTTTGGGGATTCAAGAAAGAAGGGCAATTATGCCCTTCTTTTAAATTTATCTACAATTTTGTAGATTTTTTTCCACTTCTTCGAGTGTATATATATCTTTCCCTTTATTGATCTTCGTATTTATGTAAGTAAGTAGATAAGCAATATCAATGGAGGAAAGGTTGGATGCCGGCATGGCATTATTAAACTTTTTGCCAGCCACTTCAAGCTCTCCTGAAGTTCCGTATTTGATAATGCAGGCTAAGCTTTGGCGGTTCTTTTGAAGAAATACAGTGTCCGTCAGGGGAGGATAAAGATTTCCCAATCCTTCACCTTTTTGTCCGTGACAATTTTGGCAGTGTGTCATAAATACTTTTTGTCCATTGACGGCATACTGCGCTGTTTTAATATCAATTTCGTTTTGACAGCTTATTAGTGCGGTCAATATGGATCCAATTATGAAGAGAGTGGTTAAGAGCGCGCGCATACTATTTTGTTGCCTCGTTCAACAATATGGGTAGATCGTTCATTAATTTCTTCACTTGTTCGTCGTTTGTTCCGTCATAAGCACCACGAATTCTTTTATCTTTATCTATCAAGACAAGATAGCCCTGATGATCGTATCCTCCTGGTGCATTTTTGTCTTCTGCAGTATACACCAAATATTGATTTGCGATGCCATAGATTTCTGCTTTTGTTCCAGAAACAAATTGCCAATGGTTGTTGTTTACACCCAATTTGTTCGCGTAATCTTTTAATACATAGGGCTGATCGTATTTAAAATCTATGCTATGTGATAAAAAGCGAACAGCATCATTGTCTTTATATTGTTCATATATTTTTAATAAATTCCGATTCATGGTTGGACAAATACTCGGGCAATGGGTGAAGAAAAAATTTGCAATATATACTTTGCCATCAAAGTCTTTATCTGAAATCATTGTGCTGTCCTGATTTAAAAACTTGAATGCAGGAATAGTATGATAGACGGTATCTACCACTTTTTTTCCATCGATTGTCTTTTCTACAGCTTCTCTTTCACCATAAATGGGGAGCTCTGATTTACTATGGTTTTGGCACGAAAATAATCCAAGCAGCAAGCAAGCAGCGCAATAGAATTTTGTTATGGATTTCATTCTTTTTATCTTTTTTTGCTATTAAATCCTTTCATTAGTTTGCGTAGGAAATATTGTTTTCTTATACAAATCTTCCGCACGCATATTCATCTAAAAGTTCTTTAATTTTTCCTGACTTTCTTTTGATACGTTGTCAAATATTTTTTTCATATCGCTTACTTTTTGCAATTCGACTTCAAAATATTTGACATCAGAGGAGTCGGGGTTATAGTCTTTCATCCAGTCCATCATATGGTCAGTCGCACTTTCCAGGTTGGCTTTCAATATATCGAGATCTTTCCGTGCAGTAGTAGTGTCTAAGCTTGTTTTTGACTCTTTAATTAATTTTAGATTTGCCAAAATGGAGTCGATCTTAATAACATCACGGTCAAAGTGTGCAATTTGTGGCATAATTTCATCATGAATCTTGATTGTTGAATCTTGTAATGCCTTTATATTATTTGTGCCGGTAGTCTCACATGCCGCGATTGCCAAGGATGCAACCGCCAGAAGAGCAATTTTATTCATGTTTCTTTTTTTTGGTAATTTGACAAAGATATTAATTTCTTATGGCCCCACATTTCGATTTCTTGGTGGGAATGTAAAATTCAGGTCACGAATGTAGGTTTCGCAGTGAACTGTAGCACACAAATCCCCACTTTTGTCTTTGATGTCAAGTGTGAGATTTTTAACGACTTTACCTCGGGAACGAATAATCTGTGTACATTCTTCCAATAGATCATCTGAAAGTTGAACTTTATAGCCGACACTGGTTTTTCCAGGTTTTTTAAAATCTATTCGAGAAGACTTCAACCAGGCAATTGTTTTTCTAAACCCTATTTTTTGAAGATATTGATCAATTAAAATAGGAAATATCGGATCCGCTGCAGAAAAAATTGTTCCACCAAATAACGTTTTATTTGTATTGATGTTAAACGGCGTCTTGTATATCTTTACTTCAGCACCCTTAAAACCAGGACTAATTTTTTTTACCCAAATGCCCTGAAATAAAAAAGGCGGATAAATTCGCAATAGCCATGTTAAGGCAAGTGGACTGTATCTCATAACGCAAAAATAGAACAATGTATGGTAATATTTTACGAAATCTTGGTTTTATTGGTTCACTATGGTATTTTTACGCCATCAAATAGCCTAGAATGTCAATATTAAAAGAAAAACAATCTGATAACAAGAAAGTATGGTTACTTGTTATGATCGCCTCCCTTGGATATTTCGTCGATATCTATGATTTGATTATTTTTTCCATTGTCCGCGTGCAGTCCTTTACGGCTATCGGTGTTCCGGCTGATGAAATGCGTGTAAAAGGTGAATTTGTGCTCAATATGCAGATGGGAGGGTTACTGTTAGGCGGTATTGTTTGGGGTGTGATAGGGGATAAGTTCGGGCGATTAAAAGTTTTATTTGGTTCTATTCTTCTTTATTCATTAGCAAATATAGCCAATGGTTTTGTGCAGGATGTGTTTATGTATGGCATCATTCGATTCATAGCTGGAATTGGCTTGGCGGGCGAGTTGGGCGCGGGAATTACACTGGTTTCAGAAAGCATGCACAAATCTAAGCGTGGGTACGGTACAATGCTTGTGGCGGGTGTTGGTGTATTGGGTGCCATCCTTGCTTATTTCGTTTCCGAAGAGTTTGACTGGCGAACAGCCTATTTCGTTGGGGGAGGAATGGGATTGTTGTTGCTTTTGTTGCGCGTTGGTTCCTTTGAGTCTGGTCTCTTTAAAGAACAGGATAAATCGGAAGTCGTTCGTGGGGATATAAGCATGTTGTTTACGAATAGGAATCGTTTTAAGCGGTATATTAACTGTTTATGCATCGGTTTGCCAATCTGGTTTGTAGTAGGTGTTTTGGTGACGCAAACACCTGAAATCGGAAAAGCCTTGGGTGCCTCTGAAACATTAAGCGCCGGAAAAGGGGTGATGTTCACGTATATTGGTATCTCAATAGGAGATGTATTGGCAGGAATCTTTGCACAAATTTTAAAATCAAGAAAGAAAGTTGTTTTTATCTGTCAGCTTATTATTATAGCTAGTTCTCTTTGGTATCTGTTGAGTGTTGGTATTACGCCAAACAAGTTTTTGGGATTGGCATTTATTATGGGTTTGGGTGTAGGATACTGGGCAACGTTTGTAACCATTTCGGCGGAACAATTTGGTACGAATCT
>DKIT01000162.1:1968-29700 GCA_002454415.1 Sphingobacterium sp. UBA6711 | reverse complement strand
AGTTCCTTTTCCTGTTGAGCCGCAGATCCCGCTCTTGCCCCCAGTAGATTTTCAAAATCCAACAAGGTAATGTTGTTAAATTTTTCCAGATGAGCCATGACTTCCTGAAATGATTGCTCAAACAGGTCCAATTCCTTCGCATCCCCCAGCACCTTCATTTCACTCCCGCGAGCTACAATCCGCAGTTTTGGGAATTGCTTCTTCAAATAATCGAAGTGCTCATTGTCTGCTCCCCATAATATGGGCAAATTCAGACCATCTAATGCAATTAGTAATTCGTTCAAATTTTATCCTATTTAGAATTAATTAGATTGTAGCCATTACACAACATCGTGCCTGTATAATACTATTCAAAATTAACGTATTCCAACGAAACCACCAAGAATATAGCATGCACAAACTCGAGGATAAAATAAGAATGTGAGGCGGGACAACAATGAACCGCCAAGATTTCGTTATGCATAAAATCTTCGCTATGTTTGTGTATATCAATCGAAAAAAGAGATAATCAAAATAAGTTCTCCAATTAGCTTTACAAATCACCTGATAAATAGTAATTTTGTCCTCTATTTGGATAAACTAAAGGGTATATTTTACGGGAATTCGACAGCAATTCGATCTAGGATCATAGCTTATAATGGCAGTAATTACATTAACAACAGACTTAGGACATAAAGATTTTTATCAAGCGGCGCTAAAAGGTAGTCTTTTATCGCAGTTGTCTGATGCAAATATTGTTGATATTACCCATGAAATTCCAGCATTCAATATCCCAAGAGCAGCCTTCGTATTAGGCAATGCCTATCATTATTTCCCCAAGGGAACTGTCCATATTATCGGTATCAACACCTTATTTCATGAAGAATCAAAATATATCGGCATGAAATATAATGATCATTATTTTGTCGGTGCAGACAACGGTATTTTCAGCTTATTACTGAATGGCAATGAACCACAGGAACTGTACGAACTCAACTTAATGCAAGATCTCCGGTATCTTCATTTCCCGCTTGCAGACATCCTTTCCAAGTCTGCTTGTCATATTGCCAAAGGAGGTAAACTCAAAGATGTCGGTAATCCAATGCAACACCTCATTGAAAAAGTAACCTTGCAGCCCATCTTTGATAAGGATATGATCCGGGGCAATGTTATTTACGTAGATGCATTTGGCAATGCCATCACCAATATTTCAAAGGACCTATTCAACAAGGTTCAAAAAGGTCGGCAATTTGTACTTTACTTCAAACGTAATGAAACAATTACCAATCTTTCATGGCACTACAATGAGGTCGGTGAAGGTGAAAAACTCTGTTTATTTGGGATTTCCAACTACCTCGAAATCGCTATTAACAAAGGAAACGCAAGTCAGCTACTCGGACTCCATGACGATGATTCCAATGTAATTCGTATAGAATTTAAAGATTAATTTCATAAATTCATTTTTGAAATTAACCTGCTAACCTCTGGTAAAATAAAATTCTACCCTGAACGTTAGTTTTGATTAGAATAGTTGATTAAACAGATCGTCAAAAGACATGATAAAATTTTTAAAAACCTTTTTTCTACTCACCGTTCTATTTTGCCTGGTTAGGCAAGTCAATGCACAAACCAACCCCGATTCAACGGCATTTGAAGTGCAACGGAACCATGTCAATGACCTGCTCGATGCTAGACAACAGAAATTCGGGGCTTACGACACGAGTCTCACGCAAAAAACAGGTCTTTTTGGTTTATTCAAATCAAAAGGAGACATGCAGAAGAGCATCGATATTCTTAAAGACATTGTCATCACGGATAACAATATTTTCCTGGAAACACAAAAGCTCCTTAAAATCAAAGATTTTGAAAAGGACAAGTTCCAACAATTGGCGACAGATTACGACAAACAAGTTTCAGCCTATATTGGTACGATAAGCAAACTGCAGAAAGAAAACGAAAAATTGCGTACACAAGTCGACAAAACAACGGGTAGTGGCGGTCTAGGCAACATACTCTTGTACATCGCCCTGTTGGCCATCGCGGTTTTAGCTTATCTCCTTTATAAAAGTAAGGCTCAAAAAGCGATCGTAAAACATCAAAATCCAAGTCAATACCCCTAGCTGAAAATGATCTGGGAAGGTCGAATTGTTTAAAACCGATGTTTAAATCCAAAAAAATGGACTTAAGCCCAAAAATTGACTATAGTATGATAGCAAAATCTTATTAATCTCTTTACATTTGTCCTCGCAACAAAATTTGAAGTAGCGGATATGGCAAGAGGATTCAACAGCGGTAATAAACAAGAAGAAGATCTACCAAAACCAAAATTGAATAAGGAGCTCTTAATTAGAGCATTTAAATTAATGACCTATTTGAAACCTTATCGGTTTAAATTTGGGGTCGGCATGTTTTTCTTAGTATTATCCAGTTTAGCCATGCTGGCATTTCCCGCTTTGCTCGGTGCCATGATTGATGCTGCTCAAGGCAAGCAAACTTATCCTTGGTTNNTCTATCTTTTCTTTCAGTTGTTTCCTTCTTTCGCATACGCATCTTTGTAGAGATTGCGGAGCGTACCTTGGCCGCACTCCGCAAGGACACCTACCTCAAACTGATTTCATTGCCAATCGAGTTTTTTGCCAACCGCCGTGTTGGGGAATTAAACAGCCGATTATCTGCGGACCTTTCCCAGATTCAGGATACTTTGACAACCACGCTAGCTGAAATTTTAAGGCAGCTAATCAGCCTTTGTTTCGGTGTGTTCCTATTAGTTTGGGTATCGCCCAAACTTGCTCTCATGAATCTTTGTATCCTGCCGATTATCGTTGTGGCAGCCATCATCTTTGGAAAATTTATTCGTGAATTATCAAGACAGGCACAGGATAAAATGGCCGAATCAAATAGTATTGTTCAAGAGACCTTATTAGGAATCAGCAATGTCAAGGCTTTTGTCAATGAATACTTCGAATTTAACCGCTATAGTAACCAGATGGATTCTGTGGTCAAACTAGCGGTAAAAGGCGCGACCTTTCGTGGTGCATTTGCTTCATTTATTATCTTCTGTATTTTTGGGGCCGTCATCGCCGTCATCTGGTACGGAGCCGCTTTGGTTGCCATTCATGAAATGACTGTAGGCGATCTCACCACTTATATCTTGTACTCCATGTTTGTTGCAGGTTCAATGGGCAGCTTTCCTGAGTTATACGCTAATATCCAGCGTTCCCTAGGAGCGAGTGAACGGATTTTGGAAATTCTCGACGAAAAACAAGAAAAGATCAACATCAAACCTACCTGCAAAGAAGTGCACAAAACCATGTCCGGAAAATTAAGCTTTAACCATGTAGCCTTCGCCTATCCGAGTCGTCCTGATATTGAAATTTTAAAAGACATTAACTTTACCGCCAATGCTGGCGATAAAGTTGCCATCGTTGGCCCAAGTGGGACCGGAAAATCAACCATAGCGTCATTGATCCTACAGTTTTATACCGCCAACAAAGGCCAAGTACGCTATGACGACCGTCCAGCATCGGATTTTGAGCTCTGCGATATCCGAAATCAGGTTGCGATTGTCCCACAGGATGTCTTGTTATTCGGTGGAACAATCCGTGAAAATATTGCTTACGGAAAGTTAAATGCCAGCGAAGCGGAAATTATAGCTGCTGCCCAACGCGCCAATGCACATCAATTTATATTGAACTTCCCAGAAGGATATGACACATTAGTCGGCGAACGCGGTGTTAAACTCTCTGGCGGACAGCGCCAACGTATTGCCATTGCCCGCGCGCTTTTAAAGGACCCCGCCATCCTGATCTTGGATGAGGCGACCTCTTCTTTAGACTCGGAATCTGAAAGACAGGTACAAGATGCGCTGGAAGAATTAATGCGCGGACGAACCTCCATCATTATCGCACATAGACTCTCCACCATTGTTGATGCCGACAAAATTATCGTTATCGAAAATGGCATTGTATCCGAAAGTGGCACCCACTTTGAGCTCCTACAAAAAGAAAGTGGCCTCTATCAACACCTTTATAATCTACAATCGAAGCAGCAAAAAATAGATATGTAAAATTTTGTTAATTATTGATTCTTTTTAAACAAAATCACCCAGTGATTGTTCATTTGGTATCATACTTGATTATCATTTGAATATATAACAAAATAGAAGAATTATGAAAAATAGCAAAAATGGATTAGTGGCATTTGCTTTGGTAGGATTGGCTGCGGGAGCTGCTGCATGGTATCTTTTAGGAACCGATGATGGAAAAAAACAATTGGATCGTGCAAATGATGGCATTAAAAGCTTAACTAAATCATTAAAAGATCTTTCTAAAAAAGAAGCAAAAAAAGCACAAAAACTTGCTAACAGAGCATCGGAAGAACTGGACCATTTGAAAGCTAAAGCGCAAGCAGCTTTCAACAAAGCGTCAGATGATGCGGATGCACTGAAAAATAAAGCTAAAGAAGCAGGCAGAGAAGCTTTAGATCACGCCAATAATGCCGCTCAAAATTTAGCAAGCAAAATCGACAACACAACCGATGATGCCAAGTCAAAAATTTCTAATGCATAAGTAAAAAAATAGCTTTTTTAAGAATTGATGGTTTTGGTCACTTTTGTGGTTAAAATACATTTGTATCTTTGCGGTATATGACTTTACTGCAACAGGTAAAAACTTTAATTCTTAAAGACATCATTCTGGAATGGCGTTCTAAATATGCTATTAACGGAATTCTACTATATGTCGTATCTACTGTGTTTGTATGCTATCAGGCATTTAAATCAGTAGATACGACTGTTTGGAATGCATTGTTTTGGATTATCATGCTCTTCGCTTCGATCAATGCCATCAACAAAAGCTTCCTCCAGGAAAACCCAAACCGACAGCTCTACTATTATTCCCTCGTTGATCCAAAAGCTATAATTTTGGCGAAAGTCATCTATAATATGATGATGATGACTTTTCTTGCGGTTATTGCTTATTTTGTTTATGCCACCATATTCTCAAATCCTATTGGCGACCCAGCACTTTACTTTATTTCGGTCATCCTGGGTAGCATCAGCTTTGCGTCTGTATTTACCATGATATCCGGTATTAGTTCCAAAGCTGGCAACAATAGCACGTTAATGGCCATCTTGAGTTTTCCAGCAATTATCCCTTTGTTAATCGTATTAATTAAGCTATCTCGTAATGCTATAGAAGGCTTGGAAAGGGCATCGAGTAGCAAAGAAATAATCGTATTGCTTGCAATTAATGTAATCACCGTCACTATTTCTTTGTTGTTATTTCCGTACCTTTGGCGAGATTAAATTTTAGAATTGAGAACAAACTAAATTCAATTTATCCATGAGAAAAAAATGGTGGAAAATATTAGCGGTAGTGATTATCTGTGCTGTCATTATCAATGGTCTTTTAGGACCGGTTCCCCGTCTATTCATCCTCCACGAAAGCATACGAAATGTTTATTTTCATGTCCCCATGTGGTTTGCTATGATTTCGATGTATTTAGTTTCTGTGGTATATAGTGTTAAATACCTCAACACAGGAAAGCAGGAATATGATTTGGTGGCCATAGAAGCTGTCAATACAGGCATCACATTTTGTTTTTTGGGACTAGCAACAGGTATGCTCTGGGCAAATATAACATGGGGCGAGCCTTGGCCAAATGATCCTAAATTGAATGGCTCAGCGATAGCAACATTGATGTATCTAGCGTATCTAGTGTTGCGCAATGCTTTGGAAGAAGAACAAAAGAGAGCTAAGATCTCAGCGGTATACAACATCTTTGCATTCCCGATTATTATTGTGCTGCTTTATATCTTGCCGAAACTAACGGATTCTCTGCACCCAGGAAGTGGTGGCAACGGAACGTTTGCAGATCTCCAAATGAGCAACGAGCTTCGTCCTACATTCTATAGTTCGGTGATCGGCTGGATTTTGATAGCCACCTGGATCTGTACACTCCGTTATAGAATGCGTTTATTAGAAAAGAAAGAAGAATTGAGCGCTTAATATCTGATTACATGTCTCAATCTCAGCCCTAAAATCAAAGGACTGGATTTGACATGAACAAGTTACCAAAAGCGTATGAACATAAATGAAAACACGTGTCCTATTCATACATAACGATGAAAGACAACACGAATAACAATTTAAACAAATGAAAAAAATAACATTGTCAATCGCCCTATTAATCTTATCGACATTGAGCACATTTGCACAAGATGATGTCGATATGGCAACTGGATTACGTAGCGAAGGCAAAATCTACGTTGTCGTGTTAGTTATGTTGGTCATTTTTCTGGGTTTGGCATTTTTCCTTTTCTTGCTTGATCGTCGTATCAGCAAATTGGAGAAAAAGAATAAATAGCATCATATTTATCGCACACCATGGTTATAAGTCAGTTTAGAAATTACTCCCCAATCAACATTTTATTTTTATCGGTAGTTGGTTTTCTGCTATGTTTAGGCATATTTCTACACCTCCCGGACAAACTTGACTCTGTAATCTTCGAACCTGCATTGGGTAATCTATTGGGAGAAAACAACCTGATTAACCTCTCTCCAGCAACCAATGTATTCATCACCTTGATGCTGACCATTTTTCAGGCAACTATCCTCAATCGTATCACAAGCCACTTTAATCTATTAGGCAAACCGAGCTTTTTGGTCGCTTTAATGTATATGACCTTAGCGAGCCTATTTTTACCGTTTTTGGTTTTATCGCCTACATTGATCTGTAATTTCATTTCGATATGGATGCTAAGCAAGCTGCTCTCCCTCTACCGACAAACGGATGTTAAAGCCGAAATGTTTGATCTCGGAATGATTGTTGGCATCGGAAGTTTAGTCTACTTCCCTTTTCTAAGTATGTTTGTTCTACTATGGATTAGCCTACTCATTTTCAGACCATTCAATTGGCGCGAGTGGATTACCCCTCTATTGGGACTAGCCACAGTTTATTTTATATTAGCGGTGATCTATCTGTGGACCGGAAAAATGAAATTATTTTATACGATTTGGCTGCCTTTTACCTATAAATTCCCAACTGCAATCCGCATTCAATTATTTGATTATTTAGTCCTGGTTCCAGTTATCTTCACCTTGATTCTATTTTTGCTGATCTTAAAAGACAATTTTTTCAAAAGTATTGTCCATATTCGTAAATCATTCCAATTGCTATTTTTCATGTTGTGCTTAGCAATAGCTTCTTTTTATTGGAATAAAAAACTTACCGAAGCCCATTTTTTACTTTGCGCTCCACCAATTGCTATTTATATGGCTTATTATTTCACCTATGCCAAAAAGAAGTGGTTTTTTGAGGTCGTTTATGCCATTATTGCATTGACTATAATCTACTTCCAATTTTTCTAAACAACTGTACATTAAGCGTTTAACCTTTTTTAACAAAATCGGCTTAACAAGCTCGCAAAAATTGAATAGTTTTGTATGCGATTAAAAGCAAAAAACATTTAATTATAAGAGTCAAGTAACTCAAAGATTTCACTAAAACTAAATAAACATTAGTTTCTCAATTTTATAGATTGACCATGCAGAAACGCTTTATAAGCTCTCTAAAAAATAAATCACTCCAACTGTTTTTAGCAGGTGGAATTTTAGCTAGTTCTACTACCGCATTCGCCCAAAAAACGACATCCGCTTCACCTTATTCTCAATTTGGAATAGGCCAAATGCGTGAAGATTTATTACCACAGTATAGAGCGATGGGAGGTATTAATACAGGTGTCCGTAAAATCAATGGCGTTTACAACACCAACCCCAACAATCCTGCATCTTATTCTGCAACACAGTTCGCGACCTTTGACGCTGGTCTATATGGAAATTATACGCAGTTAAACTCAACAACAAGATCCGATAATACGGCCGATTTCGCTTTTAGTCATATTACAATGAGTTTTCCGATGAAGCGATTTGGAGGGATCAGTTTAGGAATATTGCCTTATTCTGATATCGGTTATCGCTCGACTTCGCAACAAACCATCAACACTGATTTGCATAACAAAGTCTTCACTGGTGAAGGTGGCCTAACCAAAGCTTATGCTGGTTGGGGGGTACGCATTGTCAAAGGATTAAGTATCGGTGCCAATGTTTCCTACCTCTTCGGAACCTTAAATGACTTCAGCCGGGTAGAGTTTTCGCCTTCATCGGGCGCGTTAAACACACAGCGTCAAGATAAAAGGGAAATTCAAGGAATGATCCTCGATTACGGTTTGCAATACGAACAACCTATCGGTAAAGAATATTCCCTGACTTTTGGTTATTCAGGTTCTTTAAACAATGATATCAAAGATAGATCCACATCGTTTATCACACGTGTAACGCCTTCTTCAGATCCAGATAATCAAAATATTCCATTAGATACGACTTACGTTTCTGACCGTAGTAGTAGACACCTTACACTACCGTTAAAACATAATGTCGGTATCACGCTTGCGCGTAGTGGTCGCTGGTTGGTGGGGGCCGATTTTAAATATGCAGACTGGTCAAGATTTCAAGTAAGAGACGGTGAAAACCGCCTACGTAAGAATGTCGGTGTTGCTGTCGGCGGCCAATTGACGCCAGACGTTACCTCATTAAAATATTTAAAACAAGTTGATTATCGCTTAGGTTTCAGATACAATAAGACACAATATTTCCTAAATGACCAAAACATCAATGATATGGCTGTGACGGTTGGAGTTGGCTTACCACTAGCAAGAAACCAATTTTCAGGCGCTTTCTCCAAAATCAACTTCTCAGCTGAATTCGGTCAAATGGGGAAAACCACCAATAACCTGATACGTGAACGTTACATCAACTTCAACATTGGCTTTACGTTAAATGACCGTTGGTTTAGAAGAACACAATTTGATTAATAGTATGGTACGCAAGACAATTGCTTTATCCATAACCCAACATATTTCGCCCCTGGTAATTACTTTTTTACTAGGGGCGCTCTCATTGACCTCCTGCGAACCCGATTTAAAAGAGGTCGATCGGATTGCAAACATGAAAAAGGAAGAAGCTGTCGACATATCCCGCCATGTGGATATAATCTATAGCGATTCGACACGTGTAAAGGCAAATTTGACACCACCCGAAATGCGGATTAAACACGATAGCACGGAAGTCTATGAATTTCCAAAAAGTATCCGTATCATTTTCTACGACGATAATTTGAAAGAAACACAACGGATCACCTCTGATCATGCTGTCCGTAGGGAAAAAGATAAAAAAACAATTTTTACCAAGAATGTTATCGTTACCATGGCGGACGGCTCGGTTATCAAAACCGAAGAGATTATCTACGACGAAAGCAAAGCCGACAGCAATGATAACATGACTTTTTACAATCATGTACCCATCACGGCATTCTTTAAAGATAATCGTGGCAACTTGCAAGGCTCTTCCTTTACATCGGATAAAGACTTTAAGCACGTTAATATTACCAACGCTACCGGATATACCGTAATTACCAACAATAGTCTATTTCCTTCTTTGGGCAAATAAGTCTTTTCCACCAGCTATCTCATCCATTTCTTTTAAATTGGTCGATCATAAGGAGTTGACGCCAGCCAAAACAAAAAAATCAGGTTTATACAAATGGTTTTCAAATTTGTTTTGTTACATTCAGGAAAATATTCCGTTTTTTTTTATAAAAATTGTATCTTGCACCGCATTTTGCTATGCTATGCATAAATTAACGAAATACAAGTATTTACACAATATAAACACAATAAGCAGACTATGGGATTAATGGGCTTTTTGCGTAACAAAGCTGGTGTCATCTTGACCGCAGCTATGGCTATCGCAATTTTAGCATTTTTACTAGGCGATGTCGTTCGAGGGGGAGCTCCTTTTTGGGCCAGACATCAAAATCGTGTAGGGGAAGTCAACGGAACTGAAATTGAATATCCTGCGTTCAGTCAACAAGTTGAACAGACAGAAGAAATGTTTAAACAACAAATGGGTGGTGCAGTTACCCCTCAGATGAGAACATATGCTGTTCAACAAGTATGGAATCAATTTTTGTCGAGAGAGATCTTAAAAAAAGAGATTGAAAAAATCGGTTTGACGGTAGGTGCAAAGGAGTTAAATGATCTAGTACAAGGACCAAATCCTTTGCCTCAGATCGTACAAGCGTTTACCAACCCACAAACGGGACAATTTGACCATGGTCAATTGATGACTTTTATCAGTCAAGTAAACACAGCTGGCAATCAAGCAGTAGCTCAACAATGGGAAACCTTACTTGAAGGGGTCCGAGATGAGCGCTTGAGCAGCAAATACGGTGAATTGCTTTCCAACAGTGTTTATGTAACATCCTTGGAAGCCAATGAGGAATATCAAGAGCGCAACAAATTAGCAAACTTTAAATACATCCTTTTAGATTACGCGTCTGTTAAGGATGCTGATGCGAAATTGACTGATGCAGATTACCAAGAGTATTATAATGAACATAAAAACATGTTCAAAACTCAAGAGGAAACTCGCGCAGTGCAATACGTTACAGTAGATGCAAAACCTCTTGCTAAAGATTCTTTGGCTGTAAAAGAGACCATTAACAAATTGAAACAAGATTTGATCGTCTCTAAAGATGATTCATTATTTGCTTCGATCAATTCTGACAACAAATATCCATTCACTTACGTGAAAAAAGGCCAATTAAGCCCATCGTTGGATTCTGTCGTGTTTAACGTTGCTGCAGGAACTACCGTAGGACCTTTCTTGAGCAACAATGCCTATGAGATTGCAAAAGTTGTTTCTACGACAATCAGTCCTGACTCGGTAACAGCTTCTCATATTTTATTGGATCCTACCGCAGAAGGCGGTATGGACAAAGCTTTAGCAAAAGCAGACTCCATTAAAGGATTAATCCAAAAAGGAGATAACTTTGCGGCATTAGCCGTTCAGTTTAGCAAAGATCCTGAGAGCAAAACCAACGGCGGTGAACTAGGTACATTCACACGAGGCCGTATGGTTCCAGAATTTGAGAAAGCTGTTTTCGAAGGAAAAACAGGCGATATCAAGGTTGTTAAATCTCAGTTTGGTGTTCATATCATCAAAATCGAAAAACAAACAGGTAGCTCGAAATATGCTAAAGTTGCGATCATCGATAAAGTGATCAATAGCGGTAAAGAAACCCTCAATAATGCACATAGCAAAGCCACAGCTTTCTTATCTGCAGCTACAGCACAAAACTTTGCACAAGAAGCTAAAAAACTAGGTTTAGAAGCCAAAACTGCATCTCGCGTAACAGCGATGGACAACGTACTTGATGGGACAGAAGCACCACGAGACTTGATCAAATGGGCATTTGAAGCTAAAAAAGGTGATATTTCAGATAAGGTCTTCGAAACTGAAACATCTTATATTTTAGCCAGCTTAACTGACATCCAGCCTAAAGGAACACTTTCTTTAGAAGCCGTAAAAAAAGACATCGAGCCAGCAGTAAGAAATATGGTTAAAGCTAAAATTTTAAAAGATAAGTTTAACAAAGCTTTAGCCGGCACTTCTTCTATTGATCAAGTTGCGCAAAAAGTTGGTAAATCTGCTATACACGTTGAAAACGTTGTCTTTGCAAATCCGGTTATCCCAGGCGTTGCTTTAGAAAATGCTGTTGTAGGTACTGTATTTGGACTTCAACCAAACAAACCTTCGAAAGCAATTGAAGGCAATACAGGTGTGTATGTGGTCCAAGTGAATGGTTTCACGAATCCAGCTGCAATCTCTGATATCAATGGCCAGAAAAAACAAATGTTAGCAGCGAAAGCGCAACGTGCGTGGGGATCAATTTTCCGTGCATTGCAAGAAAAAGCTGAAATCATTGACAATAGAGTGAAATTCTTTTAGAAGATTTTTAAGTAAATTTGTAGCCGGACGAATTATCGTCCGGCTTTTTTTTGATGTAAATATGGAAATTCAAACAAATATTGTCAATAAGGTCGCACAGAGCGGATTAGTCACGGTAGACCTAGCCGATTATCATCCTAAGTCGGACAATGTGTTATATGATATCAAAGATAATTTGTTCCACGGCCTGATTCTTAAAGAGAAGGATTTTCGCGAGTTTATCAAAACACATGATTGGTCTCAATATAAAGATAAACATGTAGCCATCACCTGCACTGCTGATGCGATCGTTCCGACGTGGGCCTATATGTTATTGGCGAATAAATTAGAGCCTTATGCGATTGAAGTAATTTTTGGCGACTTGGATGAACTATTACGGATACAATATGCTAAAGCAGTAGAGCAGATTGACATGAATCAATTTCAGGACCAGCGCGTTGTGGTTAAGGGCTGTGGTGACACCTTTATCCCTGAATCCACATTTGTTCAATTTGTTGTAAAACTGAGCAAAGTAGCCAAGAGTATTATGTATGGCGAACCCTGTTCTACTGTCCCTGTTTTTAAAAGAGCGCAACCGAAGTAGATCGAAAACCAGTAGAAGTAAAAACGATAGTCATTGCATGCAGATGAATAGGCAAATTTATTTGAATGAAATTAACATTTCTTTTTCAAACAAATTTCGTAAACTTACGTACATGAAACGTATATCCACTTTACTCCTTTACTTATCAGTTTTAGTAAGTACTGTTTTCGCTCAGGATTTACCACATTTAAAAGAATCAGCATTTAAAGGTGGGGAAAAACTAAAATACAAACTCCGTTACGGCTTTATTTCTGCCGCTACAGGTACGTTGACCGTTGGTGATACAAAAGATGGAGCGGGTAATCCCTCCTTCCATTTATACGCCGCAGGTAAGACCGCAGGCGCCTTTGCAATATATACCGTGAGGAACGAATATAATTCCTATATCAATAGTAAAACATTTTTGCCATACTATTATACAGAGAATATTCGTGAAGGTGGCTATAGAAGAAATGATAAGGTACGTTTCAACCAAGAGACGAATACCGTTGTAGGAAATAAAGGGACATTTAATTCAAAAGTTGATCAGACCTTCGATTTGCTATCTTCTTATTATTTTGCACGAAATCTGGATCTTTCCACGGTAAAACCAGGAGAGTCATTTAAGCTGACTTATTTCTTGAATGATGAAATTGCCACTTTAGGCATACAATATATTGGTATAGAAAAAATAAAAACAGAATTGGGCACCTTAGAATGCCTTAAATTTAGTCCTGAGATTAAACCAGGACGTATCTTTAAAAAAAATAGCAAGCTTTATCTTTGGGTAACCAATGATGGCAACCGTATCCCGGTAAAAGCCAACGTAGATATATTAATCGGCTCAGTAACACTGGAACTTCTTGAAGCCAGCGGATTAAAATATAAATTGGGGCAAAAAGCGAGCTACTCAAAATAAATAAAATGATTGAAGTAGGAAATGTGTTGGTACATGAAGATCTGATCAATAACGACTTTGTGTGCAATCTAGCAAAATGTAAAGGTATTTGTTGTATTGAAGGTGATTCGGGAGCACCTTTATTAGAAAGTGAAAAGGCCATATTAGAGGAAATCTACCCTAAAGTAAAGCCTTATATGACAGAAAAAGGTATTGAAGCTATTGAAGAACAAGGGAAATACGTTGTCGATGTGGATGGCGATCTGACCACGACTTGTGTTGACGGCAATAAAGAATGTGCCTATGTCACATGGGAAAATGGGATCACAAAATGTGCTATTGAAAAAGCATATGAACTCGGCGAAATACACTGGCGTAAACCCGTTTCCTGTCACCTTTATCCTATTCGCACCACGCATTATCCCGAATTTGATGTATTGCATTATGATCGCTGGCATATCTGTAAAGATGCCTGTAGTTTTGGGAAAGAATTGCAAGTTCCAGTATTTAAGTTTTTAAAGGATCCTCTTATCCGGACCTATGGCGAAGAATGGTACAAAAATCTTGAGAAAGCAGTCGAAGAGTTATAACAAAATCATTATCTTTAAGCTTTAACTATTTTGGTATTTCACCTCAATTCATGTCAAAATTAAGAGAGATCCAACGCCCTATTGTCCACGAACTTGAAGCATTTGAAAAGAAATTCAAGGCTTCGATGAAAAGCTCCGTTCCCCTGTTGGATCGTATTACTCAATACCTGATCAAACGTAAAGGCAAACAAATGCGGCCTATGTTTGTATTCTTTTCAGCGGGCATCTGCAACGGAATCAACGAATCTACTTACCGAGGCGCTGCATTGGTAGAACTACTGCATACCGCTTCATTAGTGCACGATGATGTTGTAGACAATTCTTACGAACGTAGGGGCTTCTTTTCGATCAATGCCTTATGGAAAAATAAGATCGCTGTTTTAGTGGGTGATTTTCTACTTTCTAGGGGTCTTTTATTATCTGTAAAACATCAGGACTATCACTTATTAAAAATCGTTTCAGAAGCTGTGGATCAAATGAGTGAGGGGGAATTGCTGCAAATAGAAAAAGCCCGCAAACTAGACATTGAGGAATCAATCTATTTTGAAGTTATACGCAAAAAAACGGCTTCCCTCATCGCATCTTGTTGTGCCTGTGGATCTGCGTCCTCTAATGCTGATCAAGCGACAGTAGATAAACTCCACCAATTCGGTGAAAAAATCGGTATTGCATTTCAGATCAAAGACGATTTATTTGACTTTGGGCTAGACGATGTTGGCAAACCTCTTGGCAATGATATCAAAGAGAAGAAAATGACCCTGCCATTGATCCATGCACTGAATCAAGTTGGATCCAGCGAAAAACGTAGAATCATTAATTTGGTCCGAAATCACAATGAAGATCCACAAAAAGTCGCTGAGGTGATCGACTTTGTTCGCAATAGTGGCGGATTGGAGTATGCGACAAACAAAATGTTGGAATATCAGCAGGACGCTTTCCGCATCTTGGAAGATTTTGCGGAGAGTGAATACAAAGAAGGATTATTGCAACTCGTAAAATATACAACAGAAAGAAAAAAATAAAATGAGTCACGAACTAATGTTTTTTGGAGGTTTCTTAATCTTCATTGCGCTGATGCTGGCAATAGACCTTGGTCTGTTTTCCAAAGGCGACAAGCCTGTTAGCTTAAAGATGGCCAGCATCATGAGTGCGATCTGGGTATTGTTCTCTCTAGGCTTTTACTGGCTCCTCCGTCACTATGGATTTGAGCTACATAATATCCACGACCTAGATCATCTTCAGCAAATTATCACCAAGCATCACCACGATATCAAAATCGTCCCAGGTGATCTTGCGGCCAGTCTTGAAGTTTACAACAAAAATCTTGGTTTAGAATACCTAACGGGCTATGTTGTGGAATACGCATTATCAGTCGACAATATTTTTGTGATGGTTTTGCTCTTTACGTCTTTCGGTATTCCGGAGCGGTACTACCATAAAGTCCTGGTTTGGGGAATTCTTGGTGCAATCATCATGCGTTTCTTATTTATTTTCCTCGGTGCAACATTAATTGCCAAATTCGGATGGATTCTATATGTCTTCGGTGCATTTTTGGTATTCACAGGAGTTAAGATGTTCATCAATCGGAACCAAGAAGAAGAGGTTGACCCGCAAAACCACCCTGTTGTCAAGTTCGCTTCAAAATACTTCAAGGTAACGCCAAAATTAGATGCTGGTCACTTCTTCCATGTCGAAAATGGTGTAAAATATATGACACCCCTGTTCCTTGTTCTTTTGGTCATTGAATTTACAGACTTGATTTTCGCTGTGGATTCGATTCCTGCCATTTTTTCTGTAACTAAAGATGCATATATTGTGTTTTTCTCCAACATTTTTGCGATCCTTGGACTAAGATCTATGTTCTTCTTATTGGTCAATATTATCCATAAGTTCCAATACCTAAAAGTAGGACTGGCCTTCCTCCTGGTCTTCATCGGTCTAAAGATGCTGCTTCACCATTGGCTAGCTGAAGTTGGATTTACAACAACACACTCACTAATTGTCATCGTAAGCATACTGGCATTAAGTATCATTGCCTCACTCCTTTTTCCAAAAAAGCACGAAATTACAACATAAAAAAATAAAAATGGTCAGAAAGAAGTTTCTGGCCATTTTTGATTATCCAGCAGGAATACTATCGTCTATTTCTTTTCTCAGATACGCGGACGAAAAACGGCAAATTTTACGAACAATTATTTTACAGAGGAATTTACCTAACTAAATTTAATTTATTTAATTTAGCACCACACTAAATTAACAAAATACTAACAATGAATTGGAATAAATCGATTGTACTAGCTGCTTCAATTTTCGCAGCTTCGTTCCAAGTACAAGCACAAGACAATTTGATCAATGCGCTAAAAGCAAATCAAAATGACAATAGCAAATCTGGATTTACATTTACTGAAGTTATCAATTTAGGTAACACCTCCATCAAAAACCAAGGGTCTTCAGGTACTTGTTGGTCATACTCAGGAAATTCTTTCCTAGAGTCAGAGATGATCCGTATGGGTAAAAAACCTGTTGAGATCTCCCAGATCTTCACGGCACGCAACACATATTTAGACAAAGCTCGTACGTATGTACGTCTTCATGGCGGTTTATCTTTAGGTGAAGGAGGTCAATTCCATGACGTATTGAACTCATTCCGCAAATACGGAACAATGCCACAATCTGCCTATACAGGTCTTCACTACGGTACTACCCGCAACAACTTTGGCGAAATGACATCAATGTTGGATGCGATGTTGGCTTCGGTAGTTAAGGGCAAAACATTGACCCCTAACTGGGAAAAAGCATATACTGCGGCAATGGATTCTTACTTAGGTGAGGTACCTGAGAAATTCGATTACAATGGTAAATCATATACACCACGTACTTTTGCTGATCAAGTAATCGGTATCAATCCAGATGACTATGTCGGTATTGCCTCTGTAACTGATCATCCTTATTACAGCCAATTCGTATTGTTAATTCCAGACAATTGGTCATTCGATCGTTTCTATAATGTGAAAATGAACGATTTAACTGACATTATCGACAATGCGCTCCAAAAAGGTTATACTGTAGCTTGGGCAACTGACGTATCAGAAAAAGGATTCTCCTGGAAAAATGGTGTAGCTTATGTCCCTGAAAAATCTTTTGAGGAAATGACAGATCAAGAAAAATCAAGCATGTTTGTTGGTCCTAAACCTGAATTAAAAGTTACGCCAGAAGAAAGACAAAAAGCTTTTGACAACTGGCAGACAACCGATGATCACGGTATGCACATCGTCGGTCTGGTAAAAGATCAAAATGGTAAAGAGTATTACATCGTTAAGAACTCTTGGGGAACAACAAATGACTATAATGGTTACTTATATGCGTCTAAAGAATTTGTACGTTACAAAACAACTTCTTTGATGTTACATAAAGATGGTCTAACAAAAGATTTAAAATCGAAGATAAATATCAAATAAGCGATTTATCAGATTCCTGAAAACACCTCTGAAATTAATACTTCAGAGGTGTTTTTGTTTTCAGATTAATTTGATAACTTAAACCTAATTATGAATCTTTTGATTAGTGAGTATGAGAAGTATAATCGCATTATGCCTTTTGATTTTATTCGGCAATTTGGCTCAGGCCCAAACCAAGGGCGTGAAGTTTTTAGATGGGTTAAGTTGGAAGCAAGTCAAAGAAAGGGCACAAGCTGAAAACAAATTTATTTTCGTAGAATTATTTGCCACCTGGTGTGGTCCCTGCCAATATATGAGCAACGAAATATTTCCGCTCGAACAAGTTGGACAACCCATCAATCAAGATTTTATCAGTATCCGTGTACAGATGGATTCTACCGAATCCGATAATGCTACTGTCAAGAAATGGTATGCCGACGCCAAGGCGATATCAACAGAATACAATATTCAGTCCTTCCCTACTTTTCTGATTTTTAATCCAAACGGTCAGGCAGTACATCGAATTGTTGGTGCCAGTGATGCACCAGAATTTGTCAGCCACGTTATGGACGGACTAAATCCTGAAACACAATATTACACATTGTTAAAGAAATTTGAGAAAAGACCACAGGATATCTACACGGCAAAACAGATGCTAAAAGCAGCAAACATCGCCTACGATGAAAATACCGCACGTAAGGCCGAAAATACCTTAGCCAATTCATTAGGCACCGATGAACTATTCAAAAAAGAGAATGTCCACATCTTGTTGGCAGCGGCAAAGTTTACCAATTCAAAAGCCTTCAATCTCATTCGCAACAATAAAGAAAAAATAGATATTCTGTTAGAATCGCCGGGTATTGCTAACCGGACATTAGCTAATGTTGTTGTTAATGAACTTTTTCAGATCAAGATCGATGCCAAGCATGAGCCCAATTGGGACAGCTACCAAAGTGAACTAGCCGCAAAATACCCAGACATCGATTTCATTCCGATGTTCAAAAAGATCAAAGCGCACTATTACCTCCAAGTCAAAAACTATGTCGCAATGAAAAACACCATCAATGATTACCTTTCTTCAGAAGATTTTACAGCACATCAATTAAATACCTTTGCCTGGACCATTTTCAACAATAGCAGCGATCCAGCATGTATCAATTCGGCAATAAGCTGGAGTAAAAAATCAATAATTGAAGATCCCAGTAGCGCATTCTTAGATACCTATGCAAATCTACTTTATAAAAAAGGTGAAAAAGATAAAGCGATAAAATGGCAAAATAAAGCCATCGAAATGGCGAGTGATGACGATCGCCCCATCTATCAGGAAACATTGGACAAAATGATGAAAAACATAAAAACTTGGGAGAATTGAATGTATTCAACAAATTAACGTCTAAATATTACCCATTATGAAAAAATTGATTTTGATGCTGTTTTTGATCCCTACGCTGCTCTTTGCACAAAATGAGGGAGTCAAATTTGAACATGGTCTCAATTGGACGCAGATCCAAGAAAAAGCTGCAAAAGAAAACAAATTTATCTTTGTCGACTGTTTTACAACCTGGTGTGGCCCCTGCAAATACATGTCGAATACCATTTTTCCACAAGCTAAAGTCGGAGACTTCTTTAATGCCAAATTTATTAATGCCAAAATCCAAATGGACAAAACGGATAAAGATAATGAGGAAGTAAAGTCTTGGTATCAAGAAGCAGATCGCTTTGCCAAAGATTATAACGTACGCGCATACCCTACTTTTTTGATTTTTGATACAAAAGGCAACCTTGTACACCGAATCGTCGGTGGTGGTGAAGCCGATGATTTTATCGCAAAAGCACGAAAAGCCTTTGATCCAAATACCCAATATGAAACATTATTGGCTAAATTCAATGCAGACCCCAATAATCTAAGCATTGCAAAAAGTATGGCCCAAGCCGCAAAAGATGCCTATGATCAGGAAACACAGGCAAAAGCTGAAGGCATTGTGCTCACATCCTTGCCTACAGACCAGATATTTACAAAAGAGTATATTGAGCTATTACTTTCAGCGGCTAATGTTGTCGATTCCAAAGCCTTCAATTTGATCAAAGACAATCAAGCTAAATTTGATGCCGTAAGTGAAAAGGTTAAAGCAAATGATTTTTTATCCCAGCTATTAATTGCAAACACAATAAACACCAAAATTAGCGCAAAAGAAGCGGTTGATTTCACGGCTATTGAAAAAGAACTAGCTCAAAAGTATCCAACGATTAATACAGAAAAAGCAAGTCTAGAAATACAACCCCGTTATTTTTCCTACACTAAAAATTACCCAGGCTTGAGAGATAGCTTCAACAAATACATCGCAAAATACGGTTCGACGATCACAGCGGGCGAATTGAATAACATGGCTTGGTCCATTTTTGAAAATTGTGATGACCCTGCCTGCTTAAAAGCTGCAGCAGAATGGAGCAAATTATCTTTGGAAAAAGAAAAAGAAACACCAATGTATCTCGATACCTTCGCCAACATTCTGTATCGCCTTGGAGAAAAAGAAAAAGCAATTAAAACACAGGAAAAAGCCATTTCCCTCCTAACAGATGCTACACAAAAAGAAGAATATGTAGCTACATTGCAAAAAATGAAAAAAGGTGAAAAAACTTGGCAATAAGAGCATTTTGCACCAGTCTTTAAATAAAATCCCCGACCAAGAATTTGATCGGGGATTTTTATTTAGTTGATATCGTAAATAACTCAAACCATCAAAACACTATTTATCAACCCATTACAATGCTTTGACACCCATATTCCAAAGAGCAAACGCATATTTATCAACTGTACTGTTGATTAAAACTTCCGTCGATCGACCAGCACCGTGTCCAGCTTTGGTCTCGATGCGAATCAGCACAGGATTATCGCATGCTTGTTTTGCCTGTAGTTCGGAAGCGAACTTGTAAGAATGTGCAGGCACTACCCGGTCGTCGTGATCTCCAGTAAAGACCATGGTTGCAGGATAACAAACGCCCTTTTTCACGTTATGAACTGGAGAATATGCTTTCAGGTAATCAAACATCTCCTTACTATCATTGACGGTACCATAGTCGTAGGACCAGCCCGCTCCAGCCGTAAATGTGTGGTAACGCAACATATCCAAAACGCCAACCTCTGGAAGTGCAACCTTGGCGACTGTAGGATCTATTGTCATCGTCGCGCCGACAAGCAAACCACCATTGGAACCGCCCGATAACGCTGTATATTCAGGGGATGTATAACCGTTGTCCTGAAGGTAATGCGCCGCGGCAATAAAATCGTTAAATACATTTAACTTGTTGAACTGCCTTCCGCCATCATGCCATTTCTGACCATATTCTCCGCCCCCGCGCAAATTCGGAACAGCGTAGATACCACCATTTGCTAACCATACCGCTACCGAAGTACTAAAGGAGGGTGTCAGACTGATATTAAAGCCACCGTAACCATATACAATCGTCGGATTTTTCCCGTTCAATGCAATGCCCTTTTTATACGTGATAATCATCGGAACCTTAGTCCCATCTTTGGAGGTGTAGAAAACCTGTTTCGATTCATATTGGTCGGAATCAAATTTGACCTTCGGCTTGATATAAAGCGTAGATTGACCAGAACTTAGGTCGAACTTATAACTTGAAGATGGCGTAATGTAATTCGAAAACCCAAAGTAGATTTCTTTTTCCTTTTTCTTACCCGAGAAACCACTTGCAGTGCCTACACCCGGTAATTCGATTTGCCGAATCTTTTTACCCGTATAATCGTATTGAATGACCACAGAAACCGCATCTTTCAAATAATTTGCAAAAAGATAGCCCCCACCCGTGCTGATCGAAAGCACATTCTCCGTCTCTGGAATAACATCTTTCCAATTTTCTTTCGCCGGCTTTTTCAAATCGACTATGACCAAACGATTGTTTGCCGCCTTATAGTTTGTCTCCAATAAGAAACTATCGCCAATATTGTCAACAACGCCAGTGTTGGCATCAAAATGATCCTGCAGGCAGACAATTTTGCTATTTGGCTGATTGAGATCCTGATAATAAAGTTCATTGCCTGTTGTTGTATTTGCAGCTGAAATAATCAAGTACCGTTGATCATCCGTTAATGAAGCGCCTACATAACGTCTCGGCGTAGCAGCACCACCAAAAATCAATTTATCCGTAGACTGGGCTGTATTTAATTTATGGTAGTATAACTTATGTTGGTCTGTTTTTTCAGATAGCTCAGATCCCTTGGGCTTATCGTAACTCGAGTAATAAAAACCATCATTACCTTTCCATGCAATACCCGAGAATTTGACATCCACGAGCGTTTCGCCCACCGGCGATTTGTCCTTTGCATTGAGTACAATTACTTTTCGCCAATCAGAACCTCCCTCAGAAATGGAATAGGCAACCAAGCTACCATCTTTTGAAAATGAAACGTCTGCCAAAGATGTGGATCCGTCTTTCGAAAATGTATTTGGGTCCAAGAAAACCTCCTCGGTTCCTTTCTCTCCTAGCTTACGATAAAGTACAGCATGTTGCTGTAAGCCGTTATTCTTAAAAAAATAAATGTACGCACCCTCCTTAAAAGGCGTTCCTATCTTTTCATAATTCCATATTTCCGTTAATTGATCTTTCAATTTTGTACGGAATGGAATTGCATTTAAATAATCAAATGTGATTTTATTTTCAGCTTGCACCCAACTTTTTGTCTCGGTTGAACGATCATCTTCCAACCAGCGATAAGGATCTGCTACCTTCTCACCCCAGAATTCATCCACGACAGTCCCCTTGTTTGTCGTTGGATATGTTAATTGCTGTCCATAACTGGTCGTCGCAGTTCCTGACATACCTATCATCATCAGGATAAGACCAAAATTTTTGTTTATCATAAAACCTTATACTTGTTTCAACCAAACTAAGTTCAATCACTTAGCAGTGAAAATTCAATTTGAGTTGAATATAAACAAATTTATCGACCTCTACCTACCTCAGGCAGTTTTTTCTCTTCCTCAAATAATAAAAAAAAGCCTAGATTCATCACTTCCCGCTTGTCCTTTTCGCTAACACCCAAACAACTGCATAAAAGCGAATAAATAAACACAACATGAATCTCTCATAGTAGCATTCAACACATTTCTGCACAGCATATTTTTATCGTCGCTGAAATTTCTTTAGATTTATTTAACTATTGAAAATACTACAACAATGTTCAAAAAAGTCCTATACCTCACTTTGTCCATTTCCATTCTTCATATTGGAAAAAGCGAAGCCCAACAACTTCCCACACATCAGCAATATCGAGTTACACCCACAAAAATCAATAATCTCGTCCATACCAAACTCGATGTGCATTTTGACTATACAAATCAATTTCTGAATGGCAAAGAATGGGTCACTTTACAACCCCATTTTTACCCTACAGATTCCCTTCGCCTGGATGCAAAAGGCATGGATATCAAACAGGTATCTTTGGTCAATGGGGAACAGATGATCCCCTTGAAGTACAGCTATGACGATCAGTCTCTTTTGATCAAGCTAGACCGCAATTATCTTTCAAATGAGAAGTATACCATCTACCTCGATTATACCGCAAAGCCCAATTTATTGAAGGCGCAGGGCAGTGCAGCAATCAACGATGCAAAGGGGCTTTATTTTATCAATCCAGATGAGCGTACGCCAAACAAACCGCGGCAGATATGGACGCAAGGGGAAACTGAAGCCTCATCGGCTTGGTTCCCAACGATAGATCGTCCAAATCAGAAAACCACCGCAGAAATCTCCATGACCGTTCTTGATAATTATGTAAGCTTATCGAACGGCGCATTGAGCAATAAACAGAAGAATAGTGATGGTACACGCACAGATACCTGGAAAATGGACCTGCCCCATGCTCCATACCTCTTCATGATGGCCGTCGGCGATTTTAAAATCTATCAGGACAAGTACAACAATATTCCGGTCGACTATTACCTGGAGCCGAAATATGCACCCTATGCCAAAGATATCTTCGGAAAGACACCGGCCATGATGGACTTCTACAGCAAAATATTAGGTGTACCCTACCCTTGGAATAAATACGCACAGATCGTGTGTCGCGATTATGTATCTGGGGCCATGGAAAACACCAGTGCCACTTTACATGGTGAACATGTACAGAAAACAAAACGTGAGTTGCTGGATGACAACCAGGAGGGTACAATTGCCCATGAACTGTTTCACCAGTGGTTTGGTGATTTGGTTACTGCCGAGTCTTGGTCTAATTTAACCATGAATGAATCTTTTGCTACTTTTGGTGAGGTTATTTGGCGCGAACATGACGGCGGTAAAGATCATGGTGATAAATCAAGATTTGAAAAGCTTCAATCTTACCTAAAATCTACCAAAAATGGTAAGAGTCCTACCTTAGCCCGTTATTATTATCACGACAAGGAAGATATGTTTGATAATATCAGCTACGCCAAAGGATCATTGATTCTTTACGCGCTTAAGGAGCAGATGGGTGATGTGGCCTTCTATCAGTCACTGAAAAAATACCTAACGGAGAATTCTTTCAAAACGGGCGAACCGCAGCAGTTGCGCCTAGCGATGGAAGAAGTGACCGGCAAAGACTGGGCTCCGTACTTCAATCAATGGTATTACCAAGGCGGGCATCCAATTTTGAAAATCACAACAAGAAACGGAGAGAACAGTGTCATACTAAATGTAGCTCAAATTCAAGATTCTACAGTGCAGACATTCCATCTTCCCTTGACCGTCGATATCTATACAAAAAATGGGAAGATCAGGCAGACATTTCAACTCAACAAGCGCAATGCCCAATTTATGATTCCCTTACCTGCTGCTCTTGAATTTATTGATATCGACCCCGAAAAAACACTTGTTGGTGAAATACAAATCGATAAATCAGATGCCGATTATCTGTATCAATATGAGCATGCAGCGTCATTTGCCAACCGTGTAGGCGCCATTGCTTATGCATCGAAAAATCCAGCTAATGCCGTTAGTCAGCAGATCTTAGCAAAAGCCTTGGCTGATCCCGATTCAGATCTCGCGGCGACAGCTATTCAAGGAGTCGACCTTAGTAATCCGACCCTGCGTAAATCAACAGAAAAAACAATCTTGACACTTGCAGAGAAATCGGAGGCCTCTGTTATCCGTGCCTCTGCGATTCAAAAGCTTGCGCAGACAAAAGATAAAAAATATAAAAATATCATTCTAAATGGTGTCACTGACAAATCCTATATGGTTATCGCAAGTTCGATCATGGCGATCAAAGATAGCTACCCTGATCAGCTTCAGCAGTCCCTCAAGCGAATTGATCCGGACGCTACGGAATATCTAAAGACACTTATCACCGAATTGTCTAAATCATAGGAAAATATATTGTGGAGGCGAATTTTGTATTCGCCTCCATTTTTTTTAGTTTTGGGCACATGTCAACAAGAACAAAAATCTATTTTGCCTCCGACTTCCACCTTGGATCCTATCCTTTGGAACGCTCACGTGAAAGAGAAAGGCACATTATTCAATGGCTGGACCAGATCAAAATAGATGCAAAAGCACTCTACCTTGTTGGCGATATCTTTGATTTTTGGTTCGAGTATGCGACTGTGGTTCCCAAAGGCTATATCCGCTTTTTGGGCAAATTAGCCGAAATTGCCGATCTCGGTATTCCCATCACCTTATTTAAAGGAAATCACGACATGTGGATGTTTGATTACCTCAAAAAGGAATTAAATGTGCGGATCATCGACGATGAGCTAGAATTACAGCTCAACAGCAAGCATTTCTATATACATCACGGAGACGGGCTGGGCTCGGGAGATTATAAATATAAACTGCTAAAGAAAGTATTTCGAAGCCGCCTATGCCAATGGTTATTTGCGCGATTACATCCAAATCTTGGTATCGGAATTGCTACACGCTGGTCCAAGCATAGCCGGCTTTCCAATAACGAGGACGAAAAGTTTTTGGGTGAAGACAAAGAATGGCTGATTGGCTATGCCAAGGAACTCGAGGTCAGCAAACATCACGATTACTATATATTTGGTCACAGACACCTTCCTTACGATGTTACGCTGAATCCCAATAGCCGTGTCATCAATTTGGGCGAATGGATAAACTACCATACGTATGCGGTATGGGATGGTGAAACTTTACATTTGGAAAAATGGGTGAGCAAATCGTAATTTCTTTATCCGATTGCCTAAATGGCTATCATTTTCTTACGACAGAAAGCACGGCAAAACTAGCGCAGATTAGTAAGAAAATCACTGCGAAAAGAAATAGTCTATTGATCGAACAAGATAAAATTCAAAAAGACATCTACTTTCTGGCTTCGGGATTAGCGCGCGTTTATTACGAAACACCCAACCGTCAGATTACCCTGGACTTTGTTTCACCCGGAGGAACACTGATATCCATGAATAGCTATGTCCACGATACATCCGGTTACGAAAACATAGATCTGCTGGAGGATAGTGTTGTTTATCAAATAGACCAAAAACAACTTTTTGACCTTTACGAAAGTGATATTGCCATTGCCAACTGGGGAAGAAAGATGGCTGAATTGGAATTCATCAAAGCCGAACAACGAACCATGTCCAAGCTCTTTAATACTGCCCAGGAGCGTTATGCCGAGTTACTTCAAAAATACCCTCAATATATTCAACGGATTAAACTCGGTTACATCGCCTCCTATCTCGGTGTCAGCCAGGTTACACTCAGCCGAATTCGCGCAAATATCCATACAAATTTTTAACATTTGTAAAAATTATTGACAGCAAAAAGCTGGAACTTTGTACCAAAATAAAAAATAGAAAACGATATGAACTGGATATTTTTAATATTGGGCGGATTATGCGAAATTGGTTTCACCACCTGTTTGGGCAAAGCCAAAGATGCGACCGGAAGCGGACAATGGCTGTGGTACGGTGCTTTTGTGGTTTTCCTATTTGCGAGCATGGGTTTATTGATCAAAGCAACACAGACACTTCCATTAGGTACAGCCTATGCGGTATGGACCGGAATAGGCGCAGTGGGAACTGTTTTAATGGGGATCATCTTCTTTAAGGAACCTGCAGACTTCTGGCGCATATTCTTTATTTTCACGCTGATTGCTTCCATCGTAGGACTAAAAGCAGTTTCCTCTCATTAATAGCAGGCTAGGTAGTTTAAAAGCAACAAAATTTCCTTACTTTTGTACACTCAATAGTAATCTAGGTCATACATTCCTAGAAGAAGCATTTTTGATATATGTTAGATAAATTACAAGCGATAAAGGAAAGATGGGAAGAAGTGGAAGCTGAATTGAGCAACCCTGACACCATGCAAGATATGAAACGTTTTGCCAAATTGAATAAAGAATACAAAGATTTAGGCAAAATCGTGGACCAATACCATATTTACAGAAATATGGTAAGTAATATTGATACCAACAAGGACATCATCATGAACGAGAAGGATCAGGAACTTCGTGAGATGGCCAAAGAAGAGTTGGATCTTTTATATGTTGCCAAAGAAGAAAAAGAGGAAGAAATACGTTTAATGCTGATTCCGAAAGATCCGGAAGATGCGAAAAATGCCATTATCGAGATCCGTGGTGGTACGGGCGGTGATGAAGCAGCCTTATTTGCGGGTGATCTTTACCGTATGTATACACGCTATTTCGAAACCAAAGGCTGGCGCAACGAGGTAATGGATGTTACCGAAGGAACTTCTGGCGGTTATAAAGAGGTGATCCTAAAAGTTATTGGGGATGATGCTTATGGCCAGTTGAAATACGAATCTGGCGTGCACCGTGTCCAACGTGTTCCGGACACCGAAACACAAGGTCGTGTACATACATCTGCTGCGTCGGTAGCTGTCCTTCCTGAAGCCGAAGACGTGGACGTTGAAATCAATCCCGGTGATATTGAGTTACAGACATCCCGTTCGGGTGGTGCCGGTGGTCAGAACGTCAACAAGGTAGAAACCAAAGTACAGTTGACCCATAAACCGACAGGTATCGTTGTCGTTTGTCAGGTAGAACGTTCTCAATTAGCCAACCGTGAGTTAGCTATGGAGATGTTGCGTAACAAACTTTATGAGCTTGAACTGAACAAAAAGAACGGCGACATCGCGGCAAAAAGAAAAACATTGGTATCTACAGGAGACCGTTCTGCGAAAATTCGTACCTATAACTACCCACAAGGTCGCGTAACGGAGCATCGTATCGGAATGACGATGTACAACTTACCGGCAATTATGGACGGTGATATTCAAGGAATTATAGATGCATTGCAGTTTGCAGAGAATGCAGAAAAGATGAAAGAAGGCCAAGTAGACTAGTTTTTTTTCAAAAAATCTTTGCAGATACGTAAACAAACGCTATATTTGCACACCTTCTGAGGAGAAGGGTTGAGGTCTGGTAGTTCAGCTGGTT
>DKIT01000162.1:0-1799 GCA_002454415.1 Sphingobacterium sp. UBA6711 | reverse complement strand
CGAGTCCCGTCCAGACCGCCAACAAAAAAAGCGTCATTTATAATTAAATGATGCTTTTTTTTTGCACTGCAATTGCTATTGTTTTTTTAATTCGTACTGAAGAGCCCCCGAAGGGCAATGTCCGATCTGTTCAATCAATTCAGCCGTATTGGCATTTTGGGCTTTAATCCAAGGCCTTTCTTTCGGATGATACACATTTGGTAAACTCTTCACACAAATTCCGGCATGTACACAGCGCTCAGGAATCCAAAGGACAGTAATCTCTCCATTGGGATGCATATAACGAATTACTTTTTCTTCCATAATAAAATCTCTCTTTCAGGACTAATAACAATAAAGACAATTTTGTTTTAAGAATCGGCACGTCGTTTTCTGATCATATTGCTCACCCGATAGATCATAAAAATACCAACAACGGAAAGCAGAATGACGATCAATCCTAAGGTAGGGTAATGTTCCAAGGGGCTTTCTTTTGTTTCTTGAACAATGATTACACCTGCCAGTGAAGCAGCCACACCACCGGCAAGCTGCTGTAAGGACGAACTGATACTCATAAAGGCACCTCGATCTTTCATCTCCGGAACAGCTGTTATCAGCGCCGAAGATGGCGTCATCCGGCTCAAAATACCCGCCATCATCAAAATATTTAAAATAACAACGATATAAAACGGCGTAACTCCCAAGTTTGTATAAATAAATACAACGACCATAAGCCAAAGCGAAGCAAAGGCAAAAATCTTAAACTTATCGTAACGATCACTTAATTTACCCACAATAGGCATAATGATCAAGGAGGCAATACCCGAAATCATAAACAGCATCGGCAGCTGTTCGTGGCTTACATTTAAGTTATTGACGGCAAAAGCACTTCCAAAAGGCATCATCATATAACCGCCGATAGACAACAAAGCCGTTGCCATAAAGCCGACGCGATATTCTCGCTGCGAAAAAGTCATCCACAGATGCTTAAGCGCGGACTGCTGTTTCTGAAGACCTATATGTGCTGTAATAGGAATCAATTTGATCGCGATGATAATGACAATAATCAAAGCCATGACTGCAATCCACAGGAAGGCACTATGCCAGCCCCAATTGTTTGCGATAAATAATCCGATGGGAATACCCAGGACCTGACTAGCACCGAAGCCCATCTGCACAAAACCCATCACTCGTCCCCTTTGCTGAAGGCTAAAGATATCGGTAATAATAGCCATAGAAATCGAGCCAATGACCCCACCAAATAAACCGGTAACGACACGTGCAGCAACTAAAGTCCAGTAATCGTTGGCAAAGCTACAGCAGAACGTCCCGATAATAAAGCCAGAATAGAAAAATAACAGTAGTTTCTTCCGATCAAAACGATCGGCAAATCCCGCTGTCAGCAGACCCGAAGCCCCCGCACTAAAGGCGTAAGCAGAAACGGCAATACCAAATTGGGCCGGCGTGAGATCGATGGCTTTCATCAGGATATCCCCCATTGGCGACATCACCATAAAATCAAGCACAACAGTAAACTGTGTCATCGCCAATAAAAACACCACAAGTTTTTGATAGGCCGTAAAAGGTGCTTGATCAAGTTTATTCATTTCCATACAGAAATATTGCTTTGGTTTAAACAGGCCTAAAAATACAGAAGTGCATGAACATTCTCTGTAATCAGTCCGCAAATTTCTTCAATTTCCCTCTTGTCATCTTGACCGCCATGTTATTAAAAGATTCTGCTCGAAATATTGCCTTTTTGCAAACTTATCTATAGGAGCAGAAGAAAACATCCCGCAACAAAACCTTCATGATTTCGC
>DKIT01000220.1 GCA_002454415.1 Sphingobacterium sp. UBA6711 | reverse complement strand
GAAAGTGATGCAAAGGTAGGATTTCTTTTGATATATGCCAAACTATTGATTTAAAATTTTGATCAAGATATGTTAACTCCTTAAGAAATAAATGGATTATTTTTAAAATGCCCTCTTCTTTGCATGAATTATCCGGTCTGCGCCATTGATATCCTTAATGAGTCGAACCTGATCAAAGCCTTTTTTACGAACAAGTTCTTTCGTTTCATTGCCAAGATATTGGTTGATTTCAAAAAAGAGGTCTCCATTTGGCTTGAGATGTTTTAAGGCAAAGGAAGAAATAACGTCATAAAAAATCAAGGGAGCACTTTCTTCAATAAATAATGCGAGCTCCGGTTCGTATGCTAATACATTCTGTTCCATCCCTTCTTTTTCCCCTGGAGTTATATATGGTGGATTTGACACGACGATGTCATACTGCTGATCCGTAAATATATATTCCCACTCAAATACATCTGCATTTATAAAATGTATAGGAGTTTTTAGATTATCTGCATTTTCCTTTGCAGTTCTGATTGCCTCTTTCGAGATGTCCAGTGTGGTTACATTAGCGTTATTTAAATGTTTTGCTAAAATGATAGGAATACAGCCGGAGCCCGTCCCAATGTCGATGATATTTAGATCAGGTAGGGACTTTTGAGTTTTAATTATTAGGTCAACCAGTTCTTCTGTTTCCTGGCGAGGGATCAGCACCGATTCATTCACTTTAAAGATCTCGCCATAAAAATCTGCTTTATTGAGAATATATTGTATTGGTCTATGTTTTTTTAGATCTATTAGAATTTCTTGCAAACGGGTTGCATAGTCATCTTGAACCCCCTCTGTTTTTTTTAACTGATATGTGCTTCTATTTAATCCAAATAGATCCGCAATAACTAAAAGGAATATCGCTTTTATTTCATCGTTATCATAGAGGGGTTGGAGCTCATTTTGAAACAATAAATCGAAATCTTGCAGTATTTTCATTTGTCAAAGGTACGATTTTCATAGATTTGTATCTATGGATATGCACAGACAATATATGCAACGTTGTTTGGATCTGGCTTTGCTTGGAGCCGGTTCCGTAAGTCCCAATCCAATGGTTGGAGCTGTTATTGTTGTTAATGACGAAATTATCGGTGAAGGTTATACATCTCCCTATGGAGGCCCACATGCCGAGGTCAACGCGGTGCAGCAAGTGATGGATCGCTACGGAGAGGAAGCGCGGGCACTTTTAGCTAGAAGTTTTTTTTACGTAAGTCTCGAGCCCTGTGCGCATTATGGGAAGACACCGCCATGTGCTAATATGATTGCAGATTTGAAACCACTAAAAGTTTATGTGGCCTGTCTTGATCCATTTTCTAAAGTCGATGGTAAGGGAGTTGGTATATTGCGTGCTGCCGGAATAGAGGTCGAAATCGGATTGTTGGAAAAAGAAGCTATTTGGCTCAATCGTCGGTTTTTTACGCGTATTGGACAGTATCGTCCGTATGTCATTCTAAAGTGGGCCCAGACAAAAGACGGATTTATAGGAAAGGCGGATGAACAAATTTGGATAAGCAATGCTGCGAGCCAACAATTGACGCATCGTTGGCGTGCAGAAGAGGATGCGATTTTAGTAGGTACAAATACCGCACTTATTGACAATCCAAGTTTGACGGTAAGACATTGGCACGGGAAACATCCGATTCGAATTTTGTTGGATAAAGATTTAGTCATTCCCGCTGATGCCCATATTTTTGATGAGCAGGCAAATACGATCGTATTTAATGCAAAAAAAACAGATTGGCAGGCAAACGTAAAATATATTGAACTCGAAAATTACGGGTTGTATCTGCCGCAGAATATTCTTTATCAACTATATTTGATGGATATTCAATCCATAATCATAGAAGGTGGACGTGCAACGTTGCAGTTATTTATCGATGCTGGATTATGGGATGAGGCCCGCGTATTTGAGTNNCGCAATTATTATCTGGAGTTGCTGCACCGAGTTTTTCAGGGAAAGTTGTTGAAAGTAAACAGATATCTAACGATCTCTTGACAACCTATGTGAAGTAATTATAAAATTGTATATTTAGTAAATTATTAGCCATAGCCGGTTAGTTTAACTTCTTAAATTACAATTATGTTAGTTACAGAAAACTTAATGCAGTTTATCTGGAAGCTCCGGCTATTTCATGTAAAAAAAGTTCGTTCCACTGAAGGAATTTCATTGGATGTTGTTCATGTGGGGCAATTCAATACGGATGCCGGCCCCGATTTCTTGATGTCACATATTAAAATTGGTCGGCAGGATTGGCATGGTCATGTGGAGTTACATATCCGCTCATCGGATTGGGAAAGACATCAGCATAGAAATGATGAATTGTATAATAATGTGATTCTACATGTGGTTTGGGTAAATGATAAGATCATAAAGAGAAAGGATGGAACACAGATTCCAACATTANNTTATAGAGCCTAAATTATTGGAAAAATACGCTGCCATGATGAATGTAAGGAGCTGGGTTCCATGCGAAGCTCAACTTAGCGGGATTGATGACTTAAAGAAATCCATGTGGCTTGATGTCTTATCTTATGAACGATTAGAAATGAGAGTTGGGGAAATTCTTCTGTTATTAGACCATTTTGGCAATGACTGGGAAAAGATTTTTTGGATATGGACTTGCAGGTGTATGGGGTTAAAGGTCAATGCTCACACTTTTCAAGAATTGGGAGAGAAATTGCCTTTAGAAATACTTCAGAAATATAGATCGGATCTATTTAAAATAGAAGCTTTATTTTTTGGCATAAGTGGCTTGATACCCGACGGGGAAAGGGATAGCTATGCGGAAAAATTACACCATGAATTTAATTATCAAAAAAATATCCATGGGCTTCGTGTTGTTCATGGAGCTTGGAAAAGGTTGAGAATGAGACCTTATAATTTCCCGGAATTACGAATTGCTCAACTAGCAGTGTTGTTTAGTGTAAAAGGGTTGGGCGTTTCAAAGATCTTAGGCCTGAATAGTCTGGAAGAAGCTAGAGAATTGTTTAATATTAGATCGTTGAATAGCTATTGGAAAGACCATTTTTCCTTTAATATACAAGCCATTGCTGAGCATTCAGGTAAAATAGGTCGCAATACAATTGATATTCTAATCATTAATATTGTTGTTTTGTTTCTTTTTACATATGGCAAATACTATGGTATACAGGACTATATGGACAAAGCGGTATTTTTATTAGAAATGCTACCAAGGGAAATGAATGTCGTTATACGCAATTTTAGTAAATATGGTTTATATACACAGAATGCATTCCAAAGCCAGGGGATTTTGCAGTTAAAGACATTCTACTGTGAGAGAAAGCAGTGTCTTCATTGTAGGATAGGCGTAGAAATTTTACAAAGAAGCTAGTTTTTCAAAATATCAGCAATCTCTTTATATCCTTTTTGATACGCTAGATCTGCCGGAGATTGTCCGGAAAGATTGACAATTCTGGTGTCGGCATCGAATTCTAATAGAGTCACGATGAGATCGATGTTGCCATGCTGAGCAGCGAAATGTAGCGGCGTTTCGCCTGTGCTTTGGATAACATTGACGTCAGCACCAGCTTCGATTAATAGCTTTCCAATTTCTTCGTTATTGTTACTTGCCGCGATGTGGAGGGGATAGGCAAGCTGTTCATTCTTGGTCGCAATATTTGGATTCACTTTTTTAGATAATAAAAGGCGTACGATATCCGTTTTATTGAAATACGTTGCAAGAGTCAAAGGTGTAAAGCCTAAAGATGACCACTCATTGATTACTGAGGGCAGTTGTTGTATGATAGCTTCGACATAGGATGTTAGTCCAGCAGCACAAGCTTCATGGATGGTCATGGATTTAGTGTGTTGCAAGAGAATTCGTATTATCTGGGGCTTGTTGTAATAACAAGCTAATAACAGAGGTGATATTCCGTGGCTTGTAACGTCCTGTAATAATTCAGGATTTCCGATTAATAATAGATCGATATCGTGGCTTCTGCCTTCTTCTATATATTGTTCTAAAACAGAAAGGTTCATTTTCAAAATAATTGTGTAACTCTGTTACTAAAATAAGTTTTATTCGTGAAAATATAGTTTCTGTGGGGAATTTATTTCTATAGATTATGACGATTTAGCGGTTGATATTGTAGGAAATACTGTTCGTACAAGTAATTTGATTGATAAAAAATGTACAAAAGAGTTATTTTTTTGTGTTTTTATATACACAAATGTGTAGTAATTCGCATAATGTTTTTGTAAATTAAAAAGTAGATGTACTTTTGTTAAGCCCCTCCCAAGGGCATGTTTTTCATAGGTAGATGTAGGGTCGGGTGTTTCTCACTACGACCCTTTTTTTATAGCTTTGTTTTATATTGTAAAGAGATGTCCAAAAGAAAAATTGTTATTGCCATTACTGGAGCGAGCGGCTCTATCTATGCTAAAGTTTTGCTTGCGAAACTAACAGCGTTAAAATCACAAATTGCAGAAGTCGGTGTTGTGATGTCAAATAATGCCAAAGATGTCTGGCGAGCCGAGTTGGGGGATGAAGGGTATCAAGATGTTCCGTTTAAATTCTATGACAAAAACGATTTCTTTGCTCCCTTTGCTTCCGGATCAGCACGCTATGATACGATGATCGTTTGTCCCTGTTCAATGGGGACGTTGTCGAGGATCGCACTCGGTATTTCTTCCGATTTGACGACACGTGCCGCGGATGTCATGTTAAAAGAACGGCGACGATTGATTTTGGTTACAAGGGAGACGCCCTTAAGTATTATTCATATTCAAAATATGAAATTAGTGACCGAAGCAGGAGGGATCATCTGTCCGGCATCCCCCTCTTTTTATAGTTTGCCGAGAACTTTGGAAGAGGTCGCAGAAACGGTAGTAGATCGTATTTTAAGTCTTGCAGGTTTTGAATTCAAGCACTATCAGTGGGGAGAAAATACATAGTTATTGATAACCGAAATCTATTTTTAGTGTTCTATAATAAAATTGTATTTTGTAACTTTGTTTCTCGAAATGAAGCAATCACAAGCATCGCGCAAAAAATATAGTTGCAACTATACGATTTATAGTTATATATGCGTTTTTTGTTTGTTAACAATACGCTCGCTACATTCTTCAATAAACAATTTGTATCCTATTAATTTCAATCACATTCATATATGAAAAGCTTATTGATTACTTCTGTTAAAGTAATTTTGCCTGGAAACGAGTTTCATCAGCAAAATGTTGATGTTTTTATCGAAAGAGGAAAGATTTCACAGATTGGAAAAACTGTCAAAGTAGCTGATAACAACGTTGAGACCATAGATGGTTCTGGAAAGATTTTAGCACCTGGCTTTTTTGATTTACATGCGAATTTTGGAGAGCCTGGCCTTGAAACCAAAGAAGATATAATGACGGGGACTGCCGCCGCCGCAGCAGGCGGGTTTACCGGAGTGGCGGTAATGCCGAATACTGAACCGGCTATTCAAAGTCGATCTGAGGTCGCTCTTATTGTCAATACGGCCAAAGGAAATATTATTGATGTGCATCCAATTGGAGCTATTAGTAAAAAAAGAGAAGGGAAAGAGTTGGCTGAGCTTTTTGATATGCAAAAGACTGGCGCCATCGCTTTTAGTGATGGGAATCGAAGTGTGCAACAGGCGGGATTAATGAGCAGAGCGTTGCTATATGCAAAGGGATTTGACGGATTAATTTTTTCGCACGCTGAAGACGAATCTATGGCGGGGGGCAATAAAATGAATGAAGGTGTCATGAGTACCTACTTGGGGATGAAAGGAATTCCTAATCTTGCAGAATCTTTAATGGTTTCCCGTGATTTATATCTGGCTGAATACACGGGGGCTCCCATTCATTTTGCATCGGTTAGCACGCCAGAAGCTGTGGATTTGATTAAAAAGGCTAAGGCAAAAGGTCTTCCTGTAACTTGTGATGTAGCGGCGCACCAATTGGTCTTTACGGATGAGGATATTGTCAGTTTCGACAGTAATTATAAGGTTAGCCCACCTTTACGGACCAAGTCAGATGCGAAAGTTTTGTTAAAGGCAGTCAAAGAAGGTGTTATCGATGCAGTTGTCTCTCAGCATACACCTCAGGAGATAGAATTTAAAAATGTTGAATTCCACATTGCGAAAAATGGTATTAAAGGATTACAA
>DKIT01000226.1:21490-21736 GCA_002454415.1 Sphingobacterium sp. UBA6711 | reverse complement strand
GCTTTCTATGGTCCAAAATTGGATTTCATGGTGAAAGATGCTCTCGGACGTAAATGGCAGTTGGGCACCATTCAGGTTGACTATAATTTACCTGAACGCTTTGAATTAGAGTATACTGGAAGTGACAATATGAAACATCGCCCTGTGATGATTCACCGCGCACCTTTTGGATCGTTAGAACGTTTTGTAGCTGTATTGATCGAGCACTGTGCCGGACAATTTCCATTATGGCTTGCTCCTGAGCAG
>DKIT01000226.1:0-21464 GCA_002454415.1 Sphingobacterium sp. UBA6711 | reverse complement strand
AATATGAAGAATATGCTCAAAATGTTTTGAATTCGCTAAATAATTCCGATATTCGCGGACTGATAGACTTACGTGACGAGAAGGTGGGCAGAAAAATCAGAGACGCCGAAGTGAAAAAGCTTCCTTATATGTTGATTGTAGGGGAAAAAGAGGTGGAAAATGGCACAGTTTCTGTACGTAAACATGGCTCAGTAGAATTAGGCACTATGACTGCTGACGAATTTAGAGATATATTAATTAAGGAAATAACCGTTTAATTTTTAAACATTTGGCATTAAAAAGACCCGGTGGTCCAAGACCACCAATGAGAAAGAAAGAACCAGATCACCGCATTAATGAATTGATCAAGGTACCTGAGGTGCGCTTGGTAGGCGATAATGTGGAACAAGGAGTTTTCCCTACACGCAAAGCGTTAGAGTTGGCTGATGAGTTGGAACTTGATTTAGTGGAGATTTCGCCAAATGCTGTACCGCCGGTTTGTAAGATTATCGACTACAGTAAGTTTGTTTACGNNAAGCTAATGCAAAACAGACAGTTATTAAGGAGATCCGTTTCGGACCTAACTCTGGTGAGCATGATTTTGAGTTCAAATTGAAGCATGCAATTAAGTTTCTTGAAAGTGGAGAGAAAGTTCGTGCTTATGTACACTTCAAAGGTCGTGCTATTGTACACAAGGATCAAGGTGAAATCTTGTTGTTACGCTTCGCTCAGGCTTTGGAAGATTACGGTAAAGTAGAGCTTTTACCCAAATTAGAAGGTAAACGCATGTTTTTGACAGTAGCTCCAAAGGCTCCTAAAAAATAATAAGAATTCTAACAGATTGATATAAAATTTATAAGTATTATGCCAAAAGTTAAAACCAATTCCAGCGCAAAGAAACGTTTCAAATTGACTGGAACAGGTAAAATTGCAAGAAAAAACGCTTTCAAAAGCCACATCTTGACAAAAAAGAGCACAAAACGTAAACGTAACTTAACACAAACAAGTTATGTATCTGATGGCGATATGGGCAACGTAAAACGTATGCTTGCTATCGGTAAATAAGTTTTATTCGATTTATTTAATAATAATTTTTTAACCGGGTACAAGGTTGTAAGTTCATTGAAATACATGACACCTTCTACCAAACTAATTTTAAAAATATGCCACGTTCGGTTAACGCAGTAGCTTCTAGAAGAAGACGCAAAAAAATCCTAGGCCTTGCAAAAGGTTACTTTGGATCACGTAGCAAAGTTTATACTATTGCTAAAAATACAGTAGAAAAAGGTTTACAATACGCTTACCGCGATCGTAAAACCAAAAAACGCGAATTTAGAGCTTTATGGATTCAACGTATCAACGCTGGAGCTCGTCAACACGGAATTTCTTATTCCCAATTGATCGGTAAATTAAACGCTAAAAATATTGGTTTGAACCGTAAGGTTTTAGCTGACTTAGCTTTAAATAACCCAGAAGCTTTCAAAGCAGTTGTAGACGCAGTAAAATAGAGTTTTTAATCCGCTATCAATTTGTTAGAGATATTAAAGGAGCCGTTTAGGCTCCTTTTTTTTGTTACATCCTATTAGAGTACTACTGTCTCTTTTTAAAGACGTTACCTAGTCAATAAACTTTCTCATTCCATCTATTTTATATTGTAAGCAACTAAAGTATCAAATTATAGCTGATAATTCTTTTTGATTTGAAATTAGGTTTGATTTTTGTTGAACTGTAGAAAATATAAAATTATGAAATTAAGAACGATTGCATTGGGATTTTCACTTCTTTTAATTGGAAGTTTTGTTATGGCTGGCAGAGAGCCAATTTCTAAGAATGTAGATGATTTTGTGGTTCATCAACAGGGAAAAGTGATCGCTATTGAAGGGGTTGGAAATAAGCGTACGATAGAGGCTAAAGGTGGCGAAATTATCCAAATAGAAGGTGCTGACAATAAAGTTGTGATCCGTGGCAATGTGAGCAAACTGATTATCGAAGGGAAGGGGAATACAGTAACAGGCAATGACATCGCAACAGTGACAATAGAGGGGGCGGACAATATGGTTAATATGGGTTCAGTAGAGACTGTTCAGATTGAAGGAGTCAAAAACCATGTCCATTATAAGTCTACGAAGAACAAATCTGGTCAGGTAAAAGTGTCTACTGAAGGTGCGGATAATATGGTGATGAAAATGAAATAATCAACAAAGGGTTGTCAATGTCGACAACCCTTTGTTGATGAAAATAATTATAATTTGCTTTCTCTTTTCTTCTTTTTCTTAACCACTTTAGGCATCTGAGCCTGTTTTGCTTCATATTGCCTCTCAATATATTGTATAATTTCTGAGGCAATATCTTTTTTGGTCGCTTTCTCAATGCCTTCCAAACCCGGAGATGAGTTTACTTCCAGTACCAAAGGTCCGCGATCAGAAGGGATCATATCGACCCCGCAAACCGTAAGTCCTAATTGCGCGGCTGCAGCGATTGCTGTTTCTCTTTCGGCTTTACTTAACCGGATAACCTGAGCGGTACCACCACGATGGATATTGGATCTAAATTCGCCTTCTTTTGCTGTGCGTTTCATTGCACCAACGACTTTACCATCCACCACGAATGCGCGAATATCAGAGCCTTTAGACTCTTTGATGAACTCCTGAATCAGAATGTTATTGCCAAGGCCGTAGAACGCCTCAATTACGGACGAAGCGGCTTTTTTTGTCTCTGCAAGAACAACGCCGATCCCTTGGGTTCCTTCTAATAATTTGATAACTAATGGAGCTCCGCCAACCATGCTAATAAGGTCATCCACATCGGAGGCAGTACGTGCAAATCCCGTAATTGGAAGTCCGATGCCTGCACCAGATAAAATCTGTAGGCATCTCAATTTGTCCCGGGATCGCGTAATTGCTTGACTGGGGTTAGCGGAAATAACATCCATGACTTCGAATTGTCTAACGATCGCTGATCCATAAAATGTTACTGAGGCCCCTATTCGTGGAATAATGGCATCGATATCACTAAGATCTTGTCCTTTGTAATGGATACTGGGTTTACCTTGCTGAATACCTACATAACATTTACTGTGATCGATGACAACGCATTCGTGTCCTCTTTGTTGTGCGGCTTCTACGAGACGACGAGTTGAGTATAAACTCTTTACTGTCGATAATACGGCAATTTTCACGATTTGTATATTGAGTATATTTTGTGCTAAGATAACAAAATAGCTTGGCTATTTGTTTTTATTTTGCCAAGGCCTTCAATGATAGATTTTCCTTGGAAACATCAACCAAGAACCTTTTATATAAAAAATTTTTTCCCAAAAGCATAGGGTACGTCATTTGGGATCGATTTCGAAAAGAGATCTTAATGCCAAACACTTGGTTATATAATGCTGCTGTCGTACGGATATAAAATCGTTTTTCCTCTTGACCAAAAGAACTTTTAACCAATTTCGTTTTATAGAGCTTTAATTTTAGCGTTTTTGTCTCTTCAGTTTCAAAATTAATGATGAGCTCGCAGATAATCCAGTCTTGGCCATCTTCATGAATGATTTTGTAAGAGTTGCAGTGTAGGACCGAAGAAGCGGCTCCAGTATCAACTTTTGCTTCCACGCCAAATATTCCCAATTCAGGCAAATCCAGGGTTTCTTTCCAGCCTACGAGAAGTTTTTCTTTCATTTATACCAAATTGAAAAAAATCCTTGTCTCATGCGTCGGCAAGAGACAAGGGGTGAAGATCTTTTATTCGTAGATAAATTCTCCGTAAGGAGAGGTTATAGTTACTTTTTTATCGGTAGATTCTTCTACACGACCAATGATTTGAGCGGGAATTCCGAATGATTCTGAAATAGCGATGATATCCGAAGCAATAGATTCAGGGACATACAATTCCATGCGGTGTCCCATATTGAATACTTTATACATTTCTTTCCAATCTGTATTAGACTCTTTCTGTATTAATTCAAAAAGAGGAGGAATCGGGAAAAGATTATCTTTGATAACGTGAACATTGTCGACGAAGTGTAAGACCTTTGTTTGTGCTCCTCCTGAGCAATGCACCATTCCATCAATTTGCGTACGGTATTTGTCCAGTATTTGTTTGATGACAGGAGCATAAGTGCGCGTCGGCGACAGTACAAGTTTACCCACTGTTATTTTTTCACCTGTTTCGACATCAATCTCATTGGTAAGGTCCTGGCTTCCCGCAAAAACTAATTCATAAGGAACAGCTGGGTCGTAAGCTTCAGGATATTTTTCAGCTACTCTTTTGTTAAATACATCATGACGTGCAGAAGTAAGTCCATTCGAACCCATTCCGCCATTGTATGCCTGTTCATAGGTTGCTTGTCCATTCGATGCCAATCCAACAATTACATTTCCGCCTTTGATGCGATGATTTGAAATGACGTCTTCACGTTTCATACGGCAGGTCACAGTGCTATCAACAATTATTGTACGCACAAGATCACCAACGTCAGCAGTTTCGCCACCAGTGGAATAGATGCCTATGCCTAAAGCGCGAAGTTCGGATAAAATTTCCTCTGTGCCATTGATGATTTCGGCAATCACTTCACCTGGAATAAGATTTTTATTTCTGCCAATCGTTGAGGATAAAAGAATGTTATCGATAGCCCCCACACACAACAAATCGTCAATATTCATGATAATCGCATCCTGCGCGATACCTTTCCAGACCGATATATCACCCGTTTCTTTCCAGTATATGTAGGCCAATGAAGATTTGGTGCCGGCACCATCAGCATGCATGATATTACACCAGTCTGGGGCTCCACCCAAAATATCTGGAATTATTTTGCAAAATGCTTTGGGAAACAGACCCTTATCTATATTTTTTATCGCATTGTGCACATCCTCTTTCCCTGCGGATACGCCTCGTTGATTGTATTTTAAATCTGACATCTTAGCGCAAAAATAAGCAATAGGACTGAATTAACGAATCTAATTCTTGTAATTTAATCACTTAATATAATACGCCAATGTTCTATTAGACTTTCAAGATTGCTTTTTGCATTTGCTGGACTTGTGCTAGGCAAGCATCTGTAAATAATACCTTCCTTTTTTTCGAAATGTTTAAGGTATAAATTGTGTGCTTTTTGCCCATTAAAAACGATTTGTGTGATTGATGGGTATTTTGTAAGCAGTTCAATGATTTGATTCGGACGTTCATTTTGTATGGCTAGATCCATGCTGCCCGTGCGAGAAGCTTCAGCACATACGTCCCAAAGACCAATACCATTTTCGAGAAGGAGATTCACTTTGTCAGAGTAATCCATCGAAGCTGAGGCATTGAATATCTGTATAAATATGCGCCAGAATCGATTTTGGGGATGAGCGTAGTACGCTTGTTGTGCTAATGACCTGTCTCCTGGGAGAGAGCCCAGAATAAGAGTTCTGGTAAGAGAATTCACGATGGGCGGAAAGGATTTTTTGTGCATAGCCGAAAATAATGATTTTAAATTTTTCTTTGAAATCCAAAGATCTTTTTGGTATATTTATGATATTAAAATGATATCAAATATATATTAATAAATTATGGAAAAATTAATTAAACCAATGTCTGGCTATTTAGCTTTATTGATTGCTGTTGTCTCGTTTGTGGCAGCTATATTCTCATTTGCAAGCGTAGAAGAAAGTTCGCTATATGTTGTATTGGGGGTTGTGTTGATGATCGCTACTTTTTTCATTTTAAAGGGTTTGATGATAATCAATCCAAATCATTCACGCGTACTGAATTTCTTTGGTAAATATGTTGGTACTGTCAAAGAGAACGGTTTGTTTTTTGTAAACCCTTTGTATTCTACCATTAAAATTAGCCTGCGTTCAGATAATTTACAGGGGCAGACATTGAAAGTAAATGATAAAATGGGAAATCCTATTGAGATTGGGGCAGTAATCGTTTGGCAAGTAGGGGATACTTATAAGGCCGCTTACGATGTGAGTAATTATACCTCTTATGTGCGTACACAAAGTGAAGCTGCGGTTCGTCATTTAGCCGGTAGCTTCCCTTATGATAATTTGGAAGATGAAGGGGCGGAGATAACACTGCGTGAAGGAGGGGATACCGTAAACCATATTCTGGAACAAGAACTGTCTGATCGTTTAGCTCCTGCTGGAGTTATTATCAAAGAAGCCCGAATTAGCCATTTAGCATATGCATCCGAAATTGCGGGAGCTATGCTTCAGCGGCAGCAGGCTGCAGCAATTGTCGCCGCACGTGCGAAAATTGTGGATGGTGCAGTAGGAATGGTGGAGATGGCACTCAATAAATTATCCGAAAAGGATATTGTTGAATTAGATAATGAGAAAAAAGCAGCTATGGTAAGCAATTTAATGGTGGTGCTTTGTGGGGAAAAAGCTGCAACGCCAATTGTAAATACGGGTACTTTGTATCAATAAATTAAAAGAAATGGCAGACAAGAAAAACTTTATGCTGCGGTTAGATGAACAGATGTACAAGGCATTGGAGAAATGGGCCGCGGACGAGTTTAGGAGTGTTAATGGGCAGATTGAATATCTTTTAAATAAAGCACTGCAGGAAAATAAAAGATTCAGTGCGGAGAAAAAGTCTGCTGATAAGAAATAAAGAAAGATAAATGAAAAATGTACCTTTGACTTCGTTTAAGGAAGTTGAAGGTGCATTTTTTATTTTAGTTATTAGAAGGATATGGATATTAATCCAATGTATAATTTATTGGTTGTAAGTACAAGTACAATCTACGGAAGTGAATTCTTGTCCTATATAAAGGAAGATTTTGTTGATTTTATTCAATCAGATGAATTACTATTTGTGCCTTATGCGAGCCCCTCTGGCATTTCATTTGATAAGTATACGGCTAAAGTGCAGTACGCTTTGGCGGATAAGAATATAAAGGTAACAGGATTACATGAGTATCAGAATAAGAAAAAGGCGATCCAGGATGCAAAAGCTATTTTTGTTGGTGGGGGCAATACATTTTTGTTATTGAAGACTCTCTATGATTTAGATTTGGTACATCAATTGCGTATTCAGGTAGCAAAAGGAATTCCATATATTGGTACTTCTGCAGGCTCAAATCTAACGGGTTTAACAATTGGAACGACGAATGATATGCCTATTGTTTACCCACCGAGCTTTGAAGCCTTATCGTTATTGCCTTTTAATATCAATCCACATTATCTAGATCCTGATCCAAATTCTACCCATAAAGGAGAAACAAGGGAAACGCGGATCCAGGAATTTCATCAGTTTAATTCCCAGCTGGTATTAGGCCTGCGCGAGGGGAGTTGGTTAAAGGTCAGTCAAGGAAAGATTACGCTTGAAGGAAGTTTATCCGCGCGATTGTTTCAAGCAAATGCGGAGGCGATAGAGCTCACTCCCGGATTAATAAATTTTTAATATATTGTAAATGAAGTCTTAAATTGCTTGCAAAAGCTTATCAATTGCCTGCAAAAGCAATATCATAATTTACCTGACAAATTTAGTATAGAAAAATTGATTTTGATATTGATGGAAATCATACAAAATAAACTACTTTTGCGCTAAATCCATTAAAATTTTCTTCCAATGGAACAAAATTCAGCACTACACCCGGCCGATATCGCGGAAGAAATATCGCGTCTAAGTAAAGGGGAGCAACATCAACAGTTTGTGAACTATCCTTTGGAGGATAGATTGGAGATCTTTTCTTTTTTTGAAATGGATGTTCAATATACATTGATTAAATCAATGACAGAACACGAACTGTCTGAATTGCTGAATAATCTCAAGCCTGATACGCGTAATGAATTATTATCTGAACTTCCTGATGATTTAATCAAATATCTGATTAATCTTTTAAATGAGCGCGAAAAGCAGATGGCGCTTGAATTAATAGGGTATAAGGAGGATAGTATAGCACGCTTGATGACACCGATGTATGTACAAATTCGCCCTTATTATACGGTTGATGATGTCTTTCGGCATATCAAGGTGTTTGGAAGGAAAGCCGAGACGCTCAACTTTATTTATGTCGTGGATGAGAAAAACGTATTGATCGATGACTTGAAAATTGGCCAATTACTGCTGGCGGATTCCTCTACCAAGATTTCGGATCTAATTGACAACAATTTTGCAGCGATTAAAGCTTCTACACCCATGGAAGAAGCATTCGAGATATTCCAAAAATATGACCGAAGCGCATTGCCTATTATCACAGATGCAGGAGTACTCGTTGGAATTGTGACATTTGATGACGTATTAGACCGAATCGAAGATCGAGACACAGAAGATATACAACGCTTTGGGGGTATGGAAGAACTGGATTTGGCATATACGAAAACTCCTTTGCTTCAATTAATTCAGAAAAGGGCAGGCTGGTTGATTATTCTATTTTTTAGTGAGATGCTTACTGCTTCCGCAATGGGGTTTTTTGAAGGCGAATTGGAAAAGGCCGTTGTTCTTGCTCTGTTTGTTCCCTTAATTATATCCAGTGGCGGTAATTCTGGTTCCCAAGCAGCCTCCTTAATTATTCGTGCCATGGCTTTAGGTGAGTTAAAACTCAAGGATTGGTGGTATGTCATTAAACGGGAAATTTCTTCAGGTCTAATTCTCGGAGGAATACTAGGTGCAATTGGTTTTTTACGGATTTTAGCATGGCATTTTCTTGGCTTATATGATTATGGTCCGTATTGGATAGCGATAGGTTGTACCGTAGCGGTCTCCTTATTGTTTATCGTTTTGTGGGGGACATTATCAGGATCATTTATTCCATTTATCTTACGACGATTTGGATTGGATCCAGCTACAGCATCAGCTCCGTTTGTTGCTACTTTAGTGGATGTATCAGGATTGATTATTTACTTTACTGTTGCTGCATTCTTTCTCCAAGGAAAACTGCTCTAGTTCGATTTAAGATCTATTAAAAAAGTAAAAAGCATATGCTATCATGTGCCCAAAAGTGTTTGACTTTTTAAGGCACATTTTTTTTATTGAAATAAGTTTCCTTTGATAGCTCGCTATTGTATCTAGTTATTCTTTCCTGCCTTTTCAGTACTAAAAAAGAAAACTTCTGCTATCGATTTAGAGATTTAGTTTTCGGTAGAACTTCTCCTTGAAACCTCCTTTTTGTGCACTATAAATTCCTTTTTTCCCGGAAAACAAAAATGCGACTGTACAAGCTATTCCAATAAATATGATAGGTTGAATACCAAATAATTCGTAGCCCATTACAATACAAGCAAGTGGTGTGTTTGTAGCGCCTGAAAATACAGCGACGAAACCCATAGCAGCCAGTAGACTGACGGCAAGTGGAACGACGGTGCTTAATGCACTTCCTAAAGTTGCTCCAATAAAAAAAAGTGGGGTGACTTCTCCGCCTTTAAATCCTGCAGAAAGTGTAAAAGCTGTTAAAAGTAATTTGATGATAAAATCATAATAGTTCGCTTGGCTGCTGAATGCTCCTTGAATCATAGGAATACCTAGACCGATATAATTATTGGCATGGAATAAAGTAATGACAAGTACTAGAATGAATCCTCCTACTACTGGTCTTAATAATGCGGATTTTATCTTCTTAAATTGAACGTTAAAGAAGTCTCCGGCGCCTGTGAAGAGCCAGGCAGTAGCTCCAAAGAGAATACCAGCAATTATGGAAAAGCCGATGTTTTTTAAAGAAAGCGTTGGAATAGCGTCCTGAATTGGGTAATGTGTATGCGGAATATTCCATAACTGACAGCTATAATTGGCTATATAAGCTGTCAAAAGGCATGGAAGAATACCAAGATATCTTTTTCTGCCGATCAACAAGACCTCCAGACCAAAAACTGTTCCCGCTAGCGGTGTTCCAAATACAGCAGCAAAGCCAGCAGTGATACCAATTGATATTAATATGCGACGCTCGTTTTTGTCGAAGTCAAACCAGCGATTGAGTTGATCTGAAATTGCTCCACCAATCTGTACGGCAGTGCCCTCGCGACCGGCTGAACCGCCAAATAAATGCGTGAGTAAAGTGCCAAATAAAACAAGTGGGGCCATGACGAGTGGTATACGGCGCTGGGGATAGAGATATTCTTGAATAAGAAGGTTATTTCCTTTGCTTGATGGATTGCCCCAATACTTATAAGACAGTGCTATAATAAATCCAGCTAAGGGAAGTCCATAAATTATCCAGGTATGATCCTCTCTATACTGCGTCACCCAATTGAGTGAGAAGAGAAAAAATGCACAAATAGATCCTACGAAAAAACCGATGGTACAGCAGGAGATGAGCCATTTGATTAAGAGAAGAATATTATTTTGATTTAATTTAGCCATAAACCTACACTTATATAAAATTTATTGTTTTATATTAAATTGTAGACGTCATCAGCTTAATAAGGCGGTTCAGGGCAGACATCATTGCCATATATAGATCAAAATTACAAAAAGCGAACAATAATTGCAACCCAACCTGCAGTCATCAGTAATCCACCAAGAGGGGTAATTGGACCAAGAAATTTCAAGTTTTTTTTCCAATAGTCCCCGAACGATAGCAAATAGATACTAACAGAAAATAGGATAGCCCCTAAACTGATAAGATAAAAAGCGACCTTTTCAGACTGCTGTTCAAATGAAAAATTTAAACCTATGATCAATAAGGATAGAGCAGCGTACATTTGGTACCGAACGCCCACTTCGAAAGATTCTAATTTTTCAGCAGAAAGAATTTTTTTAAAAGCGTGTGCCCCAAATGCACCTAATATGATGGCAAGTGCACCCAATAAGGCTGCAGTAATGATTACAAAATTTTGCATAGTTCTTTCTGTTAAATTGCGGGTTTGATCATGTCAATATGAAGAATACCATAGTCAGGGTAAGGTTCAGAAACCTGTTTGAAACCTAATTTTTCGTAAAATGACTTTAAATGGAATTGAGCCCCAATTTGTATGTCATTTACGAGGAATTCTTTCGCAATTGCTTCAATAGAATTCATCATAAGTTGTTGACTAAGCCCTGTTCCGCGTGCCTCTTTTGCTACAATAACGCGGCCAATAGATGCTTGTGGGTAGGAAAGACCTGGGNNACCGTGAAACTGACATACTTAATTAGGCGCTATTGATTAAGAATAATTATGCTAATAGACTTTTAACAACCTCAGAAATAGTTTTTCCATCAGCTTGTCCAGCTAATTTTTGGTTTGCAGCCCCCATTACTTTACCCATATCCTTAATGGAAGAAGCACCGGTTTCTGCAACTATTGTTTTGATGATAGCTTCAACTTCCTCTTTACTCAATTGCTTGGGGAGGTATGCCTCAATAACTTTTTCTTCCTCAATTTCGATCTCGTATAGGTCTTCACGATTTTGAGTTCTGTAAATTTCAGCTGATTCACGACGTTGTTTCACAAGCTTTTGCAGGACTTTGATTTCAGCATCTTGGTTAAGATCTTCAGTGTGTCCCTTTTCGGTTTTTGCTAGCAGGATCGCCGCTTTGATAGCACGTAGGCCACGCAATTTTGCAGTATCCTTTGCGATCATCGCCGCTTTAATGTCTTGATTTATTTGTGTTTCTAATGACATGATATTTAATTAATTTCGATTGACAATCGTGCCTGTCGCTTGTGTAGTAGGCATTATTAAAAGGTCGTTGATGTTCACATGAGCAGGTCGCGTAATGACAAAAAGAATTGTTTCGGCGATGTCTATTCCTGTAAGAGGTTGCACACCGTTATAAACGCTTTTAGCTCGTTCTTTATCTCCATGAAAGCGTACCTCCGAAAACTCTGTTTCAACCATTCCCGGATCAATGGAAGTGACTTTGATACCTTTAGGCAAAAGATCAATACGCATCGCTTTTGTCAAAGCGTCAACAGCATGTTTTGTTGCGCAGTAAACATTACCATTAGGATAAACTTCTTTCCCGGCAATAGAACCCAAATTGATGATATGAGCGCCATTGTCGATATCTAGCAAGGGGATAGCTGACTTACTCACGTAAAGTAAACCTTTGACATTGGTATCGATCATTCGATCCCAATCTCCGATATTACCATCTTGGATGGAATCTAACCCTTGGCTTAAACCAGCGTTATTGATTAATACATTAATTTTTCTCCATTCTTGAGGTAAGCCATCAATCTGGCTCTGTACCTGTTCAGCATTTCTAACATCCAACTCAAAGATGTGTATTTGAATATTGGGATACATGTTGAGCAGCTCGTCCTTCAATGCTTCTAAACGATTTAATCTACGGGCACAAAGAAGGAGGTTATATCCTTCTTTTGCTAATACTTCAGCACAAGCTCGACCTATTCCTGAGCTTGCTCCTGTAATAAAAACTGTCTTAGTCATATATAGTAACTTGTTGAAATATAATTTATATTTCTATTTTGTAGCCTCGTAGATCGTACAGATCCCAAATGTTTGTGGTCTGACGATCGTTTTGTTAAATCCAGCCCTTTTGTTTATTTCAACGAATTTTTGCCCGTCCGGAAACTGAGCAACAGATTCTGGCAAGTATTCATAAGCACTCGAATCTTTTGAAAAAAACTTTCCAATGGTTGGTGTGATAAATTTAAAATAAAAATTATACAGCTGTTTTATCGGGAAGTTTTTAGGGTTTGAAAACTCTAAAATAATAGCTTTTCCGCCGGGTTTTAACACTCTGTAGATATCGGACAAACCTTTTTCTAAGTTTTCAAAATTTCGCACCCCAAATGCAACAGTGACTGCATCGAAGGTGTTATCGTCAAACTGAAGTTTTTCGGAGTCACCCAATTGTACCTCAAATTGATTTTCTAATCCCTTTGTTACAATTTTCTTCTTAGCTACATCCAGCATCCCCTGGGAAATATCGACGCCAATGATCTTTTTAGGATTCAATATTTTAATTGATTCCAATGCAAAATCACCGGTTCCGGTCGCTACATCCAACATTAGTTGCGGTTTGATGGATTTTAATGCATTAATGGCTTTTTTACGCCATATAATATCAATCCCCAATGACATAAAATGGTTCAAAAAATCGTAGGAGTGGGAAATGTTATTGAACATATCTGCTACCTGTTTTTTCTTTCCATCGTTGGTGTCCTTATAGGGCTTTAATGTTGAAGAATCGTGCGTCATAATTACAAAGATACGATATAAGTATATTTTTTAATACCTAAAAGAGGATTTGTTTTTATATAAAATGGTGGCGTGACAGGAAAGAGCCGGATGTGGTTATTTTATTTTTAATCATTTTGCTTATTCACAATAATTTAAGTTATTAACAATTTTTAATGCGCTGATTCTAAAGGTTTATTTTTTGTTTTTAACATCTTTTCAACATCTATTGTTGAAAAGTGGCTACGTAAACATGTGTCCTTCAAAGCTTTTTGGGACATATTGGACTGCGGGGGAACCGTACTGTTTGTAATTACCTATGGCGGTGAATTTTATTTTTTATACNNTATATTTCTGATATAATATCATGATGAACGAGAGCAATTTTGAAGCGAATAGTAATACGGATAATAACAAGCGAGGTAATTATGGAGAACGCCGTACCAAATTAAATAATCTGGTTAGCGGCCTGGGTAAGCTTCCTCCGCAAGCAGTGGATCTTGAAGAGGCTGTTTTAGGGGCGCTGATGCTCGAAAAAAATGCGCTAAGTGAAATTATAGATATTTTAAAGCCTGAGTCTTTCTATAAAGAATCACACCAAAAGATTTTTGAAGCGATTTTTGGGCTTTTTCAAAAAACGTCACCAATTGATATCCTGACGGTAACTTCTGAACTCAGAAGAATGGGAGCGTTGGAAATGGTCGGTGGAGCCTATTATATTACGCAGCTGACGGATCGTGTTGTTTCTGCGGCAAACATTGAATACCACGCCCGCATTATTTCCCAAAAATATATTCAACGAGAACTGATTAAAGTATCGACGGAAATTATTAACAGTTCATACGATGAGACATCGGATATTTTTGATCTGCTGGATCATGCAGAGAAAAGTTTGTTTGATATTGCGCAAAACAATCTGCGAAGAGATTCCAGGAAAATGGATGATATCATGCGGGAAGCAATCTCGAATCTGGAAATGTTGCGCGATCGAACAGATGGTTTGACTGGTGTACCTTCCGGTTTGACTGCTTTGGATCGAATGACATCAGGATGGCAACCTTCGGATCTTGTGATTATTGCCGCTCGCCCCGCCATGGGGAAGACAGCATTTGTATTATCTGTGGCAAGAAATGCTGCGGTTGAGCATGGTAAAGCTGTTGCTGTATTTTCATTGGAGATGTCATCTGTTCAGCTCGTCAATCGTCTTATTGCCGGGGAGACCGAAATTGAGCAAGAGAAATTGAAAAAAGGTAATCTTGCAGATCATGAATGGCAACAGCTACATTCGCGGATTGGACGATTGACTGAGGCACCAATTATCATAGACGATACACCTGCATTGAATGTTTTTGAATTTAGAGCAAAATGTAGAAGACTCAAAGCTCAATACGATATTCAGATGGTTATTGTCGATTATTTGCAGTTAATGCATGGTAAGGCTGAAGGTAAAGGCGGTGGAAATCGTGAACAAGAGATCGGTAGTATATCGCGTGCTTTAAAATCAGTGGCAAAAGAATTGAATATACCGGTTCTAGCATTATCTCAATTAAGTCGGGCTGTGGAGTCGAGACCAGGTAATAGTAAAAGACCTATGTTATCCGATTTGCGTGAATCTGGATCTATTGAACAGGATGCTGATATGGTCCTTTTTCTATATAGACCTGAGTACTATGGTTTGACAGAGGATGAAGAGGGACGTCCTACTGCTGGTGTAGGGGAGGTAATTATTGCGAAGCACCGTAATGGTGAAACAGGTATTGTTCCGCTTCGCTTCGTTGGTAAATTTGTGAAGTTTGTCGATTTAGAAGACGAGTTTTCAGGCATGGGCGGCGGAGATGGTTTTGGAGATGCGGCATCTACGTTCTCCGCTTCGGCTTTGAATCCTTCACCAAACTTCGCCGATGATTTTGGTGGAGCAGGATTTAGTGGAGGAATCACAATGCCTTCAAGAATGAACGATATGCCTGATGATGCACCATTTTAAATTTAATAAAAGCTTGTACTTCGAAGAAATAGACAAAGCCGAACAAGAATAGCCTTGTTCGGCTTTTTTTGACTTTTTCAGACTAACATGTTTTGGTATAATGAACCTACATATTAGTAGATGAGTCACTTTGTTAAGTGTTCTATCTTTTTACTGACATCTTTTGGGTTAGAATCGGAACTTTGTCTTTTAAGGATGGTATCCGTTCAATCGCGTGTATTAAAAGGAAAGAGCTGTCATTCGATATCTTGAAAATGTGAATGGACAAATTCATAAAAAGCATGCGAGGAGCATGATCTATTCAGTTGATAATATTAGTTTAAGCATTCTCTTGTCGTATGGTGTAAACTGCGATGAGAATTCATAAGTTTATTGTAATGAAAATAACACTACTTTGTATTGGTAAAACGGATGACAAATATTTGATCGAAGGGATCGATAAGTATATTAAGCGATTAAAGTTCTATATAAATTTTAACTTATTGGTATTACCGGATATCAAAAATGTAAAGAGTCTCTCAGCGGAGCAACAAAAAGATAAGGAAGCGCTTTTGATATTGAAACAGCTGCAACCGCAAGATTTGGTCATACTTTTGGATGAACATGGAAAGGAGTATCGTTCACTAGATTTTTCCTCTTATTTGGAGAAAATGATGATAAATAGTGTGCAACATATGGTGTTTATTATTGGTGGGCCTTATGGGTTTGATCAGAAAATTTATGATCGGGCAAGTTCGAAGATGTCGTTGTCAAAGATGACGTTTTCGCATCAAATGATTCGCCTTTTTTTTACAGAACAACTCTATCGTGCGTTCTCAATTATGAAAGGTGAGCCCTATCATCACGAATAATATGGAAAAAAGTCCTTAACTTCATCATTAATAAAAACAGAGATATGAATTTGCCCAATAAACGAGATTATCACTATAAAAGTGACGAAGGAGAGAGAAATAGCCAACTGAATAAATACATTATGATAGCATGTATTATTATCGTAATATTATTGGCTTTTTTTCTAGCCTAATTGAGCATCCTTGCAAAGGGATATAAGTAAGAGCAACAAATCTCTTACTTATATCCGTATGGAGGATATCAGCAGATGATTTTAATAAAATGAATTGAATTGCTTAAGCAGGAACGTGCTTAATTTTTAGGAGAAGATTGGCTGGTTTTGCGCGTTCTTTTTGGACTTGTATTATTTACAAATCCCCAATTTGTCATATAAAATGACAGCGGATTAATTTCTAATAATTTTTTCATTTTTTCTTTTTTTACCATATATAATAATTTATTGATTTTATATATAGTGATCAATAATCGAGCCAAACTTATCGTTATGTTAAATAGTATGTTGTGAAAGATAGGATAAATGTTGAAAATAGAATAGGCTAATGGAAAACTATAAGAGCATGATCAAATAGTAAAGTGCGGCCCCAGAATGGACCGCACAATATGATCTAATTATTCTTGTCAATTTTATAAAGCTTCCCCANNTGATATCTCTAAACCGTTGTCCTTCACTACCTAGTAAACGCTCTTCCCCAATGACCTTATTGTCTTTAAGAATAATTCTGGCAATGTGTGTACTACTCAGCCCGCAAATAAAAAGGTTATTTTTCCATTCTGGAATATTTTGTCCAGTATAGAAAGTAATGCCACTAGGCGAGAGCACAGGGTCCCAATAATAGACAGGTTGTTCAAGGCCCTCTTGTTGCTGTATACCTGCGCCAACTTTATCTCCCTTATATTCTATCCCGTATGTAATCGTTGGCCACCCGTAGTTTTTGCCAGCTTGAACTCTATTTAACTCATCGCCTCCGCGAGGACCAAATTCTGTTTCCCAAAGATCACCAGTTTCTGGATGCAACGCAAGGCCTTGTGGATTACGGTGGCCATAACTGTAAATTTCTGGACGAGCATTTGGCTTGCCTATAAAAGGGTTACCTGATGCAGGTTTTCCATCTGTGGTAATGCGTAAAATCTTGCCCAATGCTGCGTTCAAATCCTGCGCAAGGGGTCTTGTAACCAAATCAGATCTTTCGCCGGTGCAAAAAATGATATTTCCTTCTTTATCAAATAAGATTCGACCTCCATAATGTAGGTTACCTTTGTGCGCTGGGGTTGCTTGATAGATTACTTTGGCGCCTTCAATTGATTTCTCATCTGTTGAAAGCTTTCCTTTTGCGACAGCTGTCAATGTTCCTGTAGGAGTATTGTCAGAGAAAACCCAATACACCATGCGGTTTGATTCGAAATTTGGATCGAGACGTAGCCCTAGAAGACCGCCCTGTCCATCGCTATTAACTGCTGGTAATCCCTTGCTAGGATCTCCCAATTTTCCATCTGCTGTGACAATCCTAAAATCTCCTCCTTTTTCCGATATCAAAAACTTACCATCTGGCAATGCGACAATTCCCCAGGGAGATTTTAACCCTTCAGCGATTACTTTACCGGCGAAAGGAGTGGTCGTTTTAGCCCCCGCAATTCTCGTTTGTCCCGCAAAAGCTGGTTTATAATCTGTATTTGCTTTTTGTGTTTCTACAGGTGGATAACTCGTTGTATCAACGGTAGAATTTGTGCTGCTGTCGGATCCCGTGCTCGAATTAGCATGATTTGAATTACATGCTGTTAACCCTAAGGATACCGTTAAAAGGCTTATTGTCAGTTTGGATTTCATTATTTTTGACTTATTTTTTGGTCTGATTATCAGATTCAAGATATTAAAAATTAACGACATATTATTTTATCGAATGTAATAATATGTATACATATCCCCAAAATATAAGGGAATAAAAAGTACGTGGAAGAACTGGTGTAAACAACAGTAGCAAAAATTACCTTTTGGCAAGACAGTGTTCCAAAATTTGTTGTAGCTCGCTGTCTTTATTTACATAATAATCACTTACCTCGAGTACAGTCTCCGTGTTTAAATTATAAATACAAACAGGAACATAATTTGGCTGTGCTGAGGTTTCAAATGTTTTAAAATATTCAGCACTTTCTTGCATACTAGAAAACTCTTTTGATTCGCAATGATCTGTATCTTGATTGTATGTAATGGTTATAAAGTTCTTTTTCATATTACTCTTCCTTTTATCATTTATCAGAATAACGAAAAATAAGAAGCAAAAGTTTTAAAAATCACTGTTTTTTATTTAGACGTTGATATGACTAGCCGCTATGGGCTGTCCAAAAAATATTTTTGCCTTTATTTCAAAATCTCGTGGATCATCTGTCGTATAAAAAGCTAGTTGTCCATTTTTGGAACAGCATGCTTCTATTTCTAAATGCCGGTTAAGATATTCTTTTAAACTGTTGGCGACGATTGGACCTTGAGAAATGATGGTGATATTATCGGGCGTGTATTTTTGAATGACAGGCAGTAATAGTGGATAATGGGTACAAGCCAAGACGATAGTGTCAATTTGATGTGATTGTTGCAAAAGTTCATGTACATCTTTTTCCACAAAATAGTGAGCCCCTTCCGTATTTATCTCATTGTTTTCCACCAAAGGTACCCAAAAGGGACAATCATGCTGAAAGACTTCGATCTCTGGATTGAATTTGTGTATTTCGATTTTATAAGACTCAGATTTAACAGTCCCTGTTGTTGCTAAAATACCAATTTTGTTCGTTTTTGTATAATTATGAACAATTTCGGTCGTAGGTCGAATGACGCCTAAAACACGCTTACCTGGTGGTAAATCATTTTGTTGGATTGTTCTCAGTGCTTTCGCTGAAGCCGTATTGCAGGCTAGGATAACTAGGTTGCAGCCAAGATCGAACAATTTAAAGACGCATTGTTTGGTATAATTATAGACAGTATCGAAAGATCGTGTGCCATAAGGGACACGAGCATTGTCGCCTAAGTAAATGTAATCGTATTGAGGCAGGAGCTGCTGAATTTCTTTGAATACAGAAAGTCCTCCATATCCCGAATCAAAAATGCCAATTGGACCAGCTGATGATATTTTATCCATAACACAATGTTATAAGTTTCAAAGCTTATAACATTGCGTTATAAGATTCGCTTTTTATTGAAGCAAAGATGGTTTCTCTTTATATATTTTCCAAATTAATTCGCCAAATAATGTATTTGTCCAGGCAAACCAATGTCTTGTGAATTTCTTAGGATCATTTTTATGAAAAGATTCGTGCATAAAACCCGTTCCTCCATGAGTGTTTACCAAAGTCTTGATACATTGACGTATTTCATCGTCATTTGACGAGGTCTGAGCACGCATAATAATCGACATAGGCCAGATCATATCCCTTCCAATATGGGGGCCACCGATACCTTCTGCTGCGGTTCCCTTAAAGAAAAATGGATTCTTGTCAGACAGGACAAAGTTACGGGTACGTTGGTAAACTTCATCGTTGACATCTACTGCACCTAAATAAGGTAGTGCTAGTAAACTTGGTATATTCGCATCGTCCATCATCAGGTGACTGGAAAATCCATCTACCTCAAAGGCGTATATACGTCCTAGACTCGGGTGGTCGATAATACCATATTTATTGACAGCAGCTTCCACCTCGTTTGCAAGCGTTTCCATTTTTGCCGCCAGGCTATGCTCGTTTTTAACCTTTTTCAAGATTTCAGCCGACTGTCTAAGACTAACAATCGCAAATAAGTTAGATGGAATTAAGAAGGAAAAAATGGTGGAATCGTCCGAAGGTCGAAAGCTTGAACAAATTAAACCTACCGGATTTACCGGGTATCCATAAGNNGCAAATTTATAAGGCCCCAAACTTTCTTTCCGTTGTTGTTCAACAAAGGTTTGATAGATCTTGTGTTGTGCTTCAAGCCACTCCTCGTTAAAAGGACTCTTATCGTTTGTCTCTTTCCAATAATGGTAGGCCAATCGAATGGGGTAGCATAAAGAATCAATTTCCCATTTCCGTTCGTGTATACCAGGCTTCATACTGGTATGATCACTAAACCATTCTCCTTTTTNNTAAGGATCAATATTAATACATTTACTTTGTTTCTGGATTAGCCCGACAATAAGATCTTGTAATTTTTTATCTTTCTTCATAAAAGGAAGATATGGCCAAACCTGGGCACTACTATCACGAAGCCACATCGCGTCTATGTCGCCAGTAATTACATAGGTGTAGTTTCTTCCATTTTGAACATAAGGAAATACGGTTGTGTCTAAGGTATTGGGAAAACAATTATTAAATAACCACGCCAGTTCTTTATTTTTTATATTTTTCTGAAATTCTGCAATCGCATCCTCAATTACTTTACTGGAAAAAAGCCTTTTCTCTTTGGCTGTTCGTACAGTTGGAAAAGAATGTTCCTGGGCAAACGAAAATTTGCTTGTAAGTGCACCCGCTGTCAATAAGGTTGCATTTTGGATAAATGTTCTGCGTTTCATGCGTGTTAAGGCTGTAGTTATGTTTTATAAGGTGATTTACTAGGATGCAAGATATAAATATTTTTGAATAAAAGAAATAGCAAATACGATTTAGCAGGATAAAATTGACTTTACATAAGAATAAAGTCAATTTTATTCGGTTAATTTGCGTTTAGGAATGCATTTTGCTAGAAAAAACAATCTTTGAAATAATTTTATGAAGCTTAATATAACAAAAAAGAAGAGTTTACTTCGAATTATGCTGGCTGGCCTAGGCGTAGGTATTTCGTTTGGAGGTTTCGGACAGATAAAGAGTCAACCTTACTCGTATCATTTTTACCAAAAAATGAATGATGTGGTGTATTCTACTGAAACAAGAATGCATACTTCGGCGAAACCATTTGTCATTAAAGATTCTGTATTATTAGTAAAGTTTGATTCGATCCAATCTAACAGGTCAGTATCGTCTTCGAATTGGTTTATGCGGAAGATTTTCAATGAGCACCTTGTTCAGGTAGAAAAGGATGATTACACATTTTATGCTGACTTTCTACCAGATTTGTATATCGGAAAAGATATGCAGGGTGACAAACGTCGCACCTGGATGAATAGCAGGGGATTTCAAGTAGGCCTTAATGTCGGAAATAAATTTACTTTCAATACTTCTGCATTTGAAAGCCAAGCTGTGTATCCAAAATATCTTGATGATTATATCGTTGCGAACAAAGTAATTCCTGGTCAAGGAAATACAAAGCTTCAGTCTAAAAATAAAATGGATTGGATGTATGCAACGGCGAGTATGACTTACGATGCGCATAAGTATGTTCAGGCGACGCTAGCCTACGATAAGAATTTTATTGGTGATGGTTACCGATCGATGCTGTTATCGGACTTCTCTTCAAATTATGCTCACCTGAAATTGACTGGAACCATCGGTAATGTACAGTATACATCGATCTGGGCGTACATGAATGACCCAACACATCCCCGCCAAGACCTAACGAGTGTGTATCCTATGGAGGGCCAAGTTAATAAGCGTTTAGGCGATGGGAAGAAATGGGGAGCTTTCCAATACCTGGATTG
>DKIT01000026.1 GCA_002454415.1 Sphingobacterium sp. UBA6711 | reverse complement strand
GCTCATAAAGTAAAAATAGCTGGAATAGCCGGCGATCAACAGGCCGCTCTTTTCGGCCAACAATGCACAGAAAAAGGCATGGTCAAAAACACCTATGGAACAGGTTGCTTTATGTTGATGAATATCGGAGACCAGCCCATCATGTCAAAAAATAACCTTTTGACCACTGTTGCGTGGAAGATAAACGGAAAAACGGAGTACGCATTAGAAGGCAGTATATTTATAGGCGGGGCACTCGTACAGTGGTTGCGAGACAACCTCAATATCATCTATAAAGCAGCCGATATAGAACAGTTGGCACTCTCCGAAAAAGACAATGGTGGCGTCACCTTCATCCCCACCTTCGCAGGACTTGGCGCCCCATACTGGAATGCCAGGGCCCAAGGGACGCTATTTGGCCTCACCAGAGCAACAACAAATGGCCATATCGCGCGTGCATCACTGGAGGCTATCTCTCTCCAAACACGTGACGTTGTCCAGGCCATGGAAGCAGATAGCGGCATACCGATAAAAGAACTGCGGGTAGATGGTGGCGCAACAGCAAACAACCTGCTGATGCAAATCCAGGCAAATGTATTGAACAGCCATGTTGTCAGACCCAAAATAACAGAAACAACAGCCTTAGGCGCAGCCTACCTCGCAGGATTAGCTGTGGGATTTTGGAAAAATGAGGAAGAACTGTCAAAATTCTGGGCTCAGGATCGACTTTTTGAACCCGAAAATAAAGAGGCGGAACAGACCGAAAAGATTATCAAGCAATGGACCAAGGGAGTCAAAGCATTACAGTACTGGACCGAAAACTAACCTAAAAAAATGAATCACTATTTAGCAGAATTTATCGGTACATCCCTGCTTCTCCTGCTAGGAAATGGAGTTGTTGCCAACGTGATCTTAAAAGGCACAAAGGGAGAAAATAGCGGATGGATCGTAATTACCACCGCTTGGGCGCTTGCGGTCTATGTAGGCGTTGTATTCGCAGGCCCGTATACGGGTGCTCACCTCAATCCCGCAGTTACCATCGCCGTGGCCCTCAATCAAGGCTTGCCCTGGACTGAAGTACCTGGCTATATCATTGCTCAAATTGCAGGTGGATTTTGCGGAGCAATGCTAACATACATCATGCACAGAGATCATTTCGATGCAACGAAAGATCCAACAACCAAACTTGGCGTTTTCGCCACCATCCCCAACATCAGAAATACATTCACAAATCTGGCCAGCGAAACTATCGGAACATTCGTTTTGATCTTTGTTATTTTCTTCATCTCCGGCCAGGAAGTCAGCATCAATGGGAAAACAGAACCAATTGGTATGGGTTCACTGGGTGCAATACCAGTTGCATTTCTAGTTTGGGCCATTGGCTTATCCCTCGGCGGAACTACAGGATACGCCATCAATCCGGCAAGAGACCTCGGCCCCCGCTTATTCCACGCAATTTGGCCAATAAAAGACAAGGGCAGCTCCGACTGGTCTTATGCTTGGATCCCAATCCTGGGACCAATTTTAGGCGCAATTTTGGCATTTCTTCTCTACATATGCATAAAACCGGTGTAATGCAGGCCTGAAGATATAACTATAATTTCTGACAAAAAAGATGGGATTCAAAAATTTGAATCCCATCTTTTTTTATCCTCTTTTAGGCTTTCTATGACCATACTCACGATCTCTATCGAAAGTATTCATATGACGTTCTTTTTTGACAGGGTAAACATCATCAATCACAATCAATATCCCCTTTTCCTCGACGGTACCAAATTCGTCATTGCGTGCTGTACCAAATGATTTCATCGTTGGCGACAAATTCATATAGGTATTTATGAGCGGGGGAATATTCTCTCCTAACGTCCTAACGTGACTATTTAATACTTTATAACCCTCTTTGTAGTCCAAGCCATCAAAAACACCGACAAAGCGCTGATAATCATTCTTTATCTCCAAGTCAGGAAGTGGAACGACCAATTTATCATGATCTGGAAAATAATAATCCATAAAATAAAGTAACATGTCCCGCGCATCTTTATTATAATGTGGATACATGGTCACTTTACCAAAAAGATACTTTATCTCGGGGTTAAGCATCACAAGGGCACCTAAACCATCCCAAAGATTATCAAGCGAAAAAATTCCTTTGCGGTTATCAATCGCTGGTTGATACTTGGGCTGAACAAAAGAACGCCCCAATTCTATCGTATACGGTAAATATTCTTTCGTGAACAGATCAGAGAACTGGAAATAGTGTGCAGTAGATAAATTAGGAATACCATTAACTTCACCTGCGGATGCACATTTGATCACGCGATATCCTGCCACAACCTCCTCATCTTCTGGATTCCAAGCGATCAGCTGATCATAACAGTCTTCACAGGTATCATTCTCATCGATATCAATCGAAAGTCCGGTTCCCCCTCCCGCTCCACGAAAAGTCAACTCACGCAAACGTCCAATTTCCCGCATGACGTTTGGCGAGTTATGATAGTTGATTAAGTATATTTCGTTATTTCCATTGTTGGTATAGCGCACAAAGACTTCTTTATTCAATTCGGCCTTTAGTAGTTCTTTATCAACTGGGGGTATAATTTCTTGCATAAATTTTATTTTTCTTGAGCCAATCCATAAACTCTTCTTTTCACTTCCTCAGCCCAAGTTTTTTCGTTTTTTGATTGATCAAACGCTGTATAAGAGATTCTCTTTCCTATTATTATATTGACGGTATGTCCACGCTGTGCAAACATTTCATCAGGTAAATATAACATTTCAATGTTTACCTTAAGACCTAATTTCTGTCTAAGCCTTGCAAAATTATAAAAAAACTTAGAGTTTTTACCGTCAATCAACACCGGAATGATATCTTTTTTATATTTTTTCGCTTTGCTAATAAAACTTTTTTTCCACTCCAAGTCCTCTATACGACCATCATTTTGCTTACGGGAAACCAAGCCCGCCGGGAAAACAAGTAATGCATCATCAGCCCCGTAGGCTTCTTCAATCGCTGAAATAGCTTGCTTTCCTTGCCCACCTAGTTTATTGACACCAACAAACAAAGGCCTTAGATTACCGATATTCAATAAGATATCATTGACCAAAAATTTCACATCACGACGGTGCTTACCAATGGCATGCATAAATGCTATACCATCCAAACCTCCCAAGGGATGATTGGAAGCAAAGATCACGGGATCAGATACAGGAATATTTTCCGCTCCAAACAAGTTCACTTTAACATCCAGATCATTGATTAGTGCATCGACAAAATCCAAGCCCTGAAGATCTGCAAAACGCGTCATAATATCATTGATCTCATCCTCATGGATTGTCCTTTTTAAATAATTAAGTAAAAAAGACGGAATCCATTTGGCAAGTCCCGCGTTTTTTTTGTGAATGACTTCACGTATATCAATAAATTTTTTACTTTCGCTTGTAATCATCAATCTTATATTCCTGATTAAAAATACTTCTCCCCGCTGGGCTTTAATCTAAAACCTATTTCAATTCGTTGACAAAAATAATAACAGAATGGTAATAAAAGTACAATTTTAAACTTTAAAAATGCAGTTATTTGCAATAATGTAATCCATTCCTTTTGCTTCAAATTTTCAGTACAACAGAAACTCACCCACTTAGGTTATAAATCTGATCCTACAAAATTTCTTTTCACATAGTTTTTTTATTAAGTTTGGGTATGCTAATAGGTCAATTTCTTTCAAATGCCGATTTCAGTATTCAAAATGCTGATTCAGTACAACAAGCGCTAGAAAAGCTTCAAGATATGCTTTGTAGAGAGTTGATCGTCTTAAATGGGGACGAGTATATCGGATTTGTGAATGAAACGATCTTGTTGGATGCAGAAGATGAAGATGCGCCACTCTCTAGCATCAAAATAAATACACCACCCATTCAACTGAAATTCGACCAGCACCCTTACGACGCACTCGTAATGATGACCGTTTATAATAGCACGCTTATCCCCATTCTGGATCAAGACAATAAATTTATCGGCGTTTCTACTCAGTTAGACATTTTAAAAGCCATAAGCTTAATCCAATCCCAAAATGAGTCAGGTGCTATTATCGTTTTGTCGATTGGACTCCATGATTTTTCATTATCGCAAATTGCGCATTTAGTGGAAAGTGACAATTGTAGAATACTCAATTGTGCAACAAAGGTGAATCTCGATAATGACAATATTGAAGTTACGTTAAAAGTCGGTAAATCAAATATCAACGCGCTACTTAACTCATTTTTAAGACATAATTATACCATTATGGAAACCCATAATACAATTGCGGCATTTGACGACACTGCGGACCGTTATGAGCAACTGATGAATTATATCAACATTTGATTAAGATTAGTTTTTTTTCTCATCTTTGCCCCAATAAAACAAGAACAGTATGAGAATCGCGATTTATGGACGGGAATTTCAACCCTCCGTCATAGCACATGTGAAACACTTATTTGAATATCTTGTCGATAAAAATGTCGAAATATGGGTCTATGATCCATTTTATAAGTTTTTGAGCACACAATTTAAATGCGACTTTAATTTCCCTACCTACAATACGTACCAAGAGATCAATGAGCATATCGACATTATGCTAAGTTTGGGAGGCGATGGGACGATGCTGTCCGCCGTATCACTCATTAAAGATTCGGGCATCCCGATTGCAGGCATCAATTTTGGTCGTCTGGGTTTTTTGGCTTCAATCAATAAAAATGATTTTGAAGATGCCATAGATACTATCTTAGACCAACGTTTTACTATACAAAAGCGTGTCCTTCTTTCTGTAGAATCAGAACAAACTGATTTGTTCCAAGGAGATCACTATGCGTTAAATGATATTACAGTATTTCGTTACGATAGCTCGGCTATGATAACGGTCAATGCTCGTATCAATGGAGAACTTCTCAATTCTTATTGGGCTGACGGACTGATTATCGCTACCCCTACCGGTTCTACAGCCTATTCATTGAGTTGTGGAGGGCCGATTATTATGCCCGAGAGCGGTAATTTTGTCATAACCCCAATTTCTCCGCACAACCTCAATGTGCGCCCCATTGTGATATCAAATCAGTTTATACTGGAACTTGAAATAGAGAGCCGCAGTAATCAATACATTCTGAGCTGTGATTCCAAAAATGAATCTATTGACACCTCTATCAAATTGACAATTAAACAAGCGCCTTTTACCATTAACCTCATCCGTCTTCCACATGAAAGCTTTTTTAGCACATTGCGCGAAAAGCTACTTTGGGGAATTGATGTAAGGAATTACTAATCTTTATACATATTGTACTTCTGTATTTCCAATTAAAAATCGATATTTGGAAGAAATAAGAAAGATAGAGGACTAACATCGATACTGGGTTTTATACCACTGAACAGTGCTTAAGCTAAGGTGTTAAATTTATTGAAACAGCAACAATGAGCTTTTTAGATCAAATAGATAATATTAAATTACCTCAACACATTGCTATCATTATGGATGGAAATGGACGTTGGGCAAAACAAAAAGGAAAACTCCGCGTATTTGGACATCAAAATGGTGTAAAATCTGTAAGAGAGGCATTGGAAGGATGTGTGCAGGCAAATATCAAATATTTAACACTCTATGCTTTTTCTGCGGAGAACTGGAATCGCCCCAAGCTTGAAGTAATTGCCTTAATGGAGCTTTTGGTCTCCTCGCTTAAAAAGGAAATCAAAACGTTTCAGGAAAACGGTGTTCGATTAAATGCCATAGGAGACATCAGTAAACTTCCATCCAACGCGCAAAAAAAATTACGGGAGACTATGGATGCTACCAAAGATAATACACATTGCACGTTGACATTAGCACTAAGCTATAGTTCCCGACAAGAGATTGTCGATGCTACTCGCAATTTAGCCAAACAGGTAAAAGAAGGAACTTTAAACCCAGATGATATCAATGACGAAATATTATCCGCTAATCTGTATACACATAACATGCCCGATCCGGATCTTTTGATCCGTACAAGTGGGGAATTAAGAATCAGTAACTTTTTACTTTGGCAAATTGCTTATTCAGAACTGTGTTTCTTGGATAAGATGTGGCCCGAGTTTACAAAGGAAGATTTATTCAAATCAATTGTCGATTACCAACAACGCGAAAGAAGGTTTGGAAAAACAAGCGAACAGTTATAAATGATTTTATTAAATTTGTCCACTGATTTGAATAAAAACAAGCTGGTTAAATTTTCTTAATTAACAAAAATTAACAAACGATTGGTGTACTTTAGCGCCAATAATTATAGATAAATGAAGCGTATACTACCCGTAATACTATTTTTTGGCCTCTCATCAATGCAGCTTGTCTACGGACAGGAAAATGGTGCATTCAATTTAAATGACCCCGAAAAAATCAGCTATCTCAATCCTAAAAACTACGTAATTAGTGCTATTGATATAACTGGAACACAATTTTTAGATAAAAACGTATTAATTACGATCTCAAAGTTGTCTGTTGGTCAATATTTGGAAGTTCCAAGTGAAGCGACCGCGAAAGTAGTAAAAGATATGATGGCTCAGGGTCTCTTCGATGATGTTGAATTATGGGCAGACAAGATTGAAGGAGAGAACATTTTTCTAACCATTCGTGTAGTAGAACGTCCTCGTTTAACGCGTATTGATATTAACGGTCTGAGTAAAAGCCAAACCGAGGAAGTTCGCAAACGTTTAAATAGTAACACTGGTAAAATCGTCAATGAGAATTTGATGAATACAACACGTGCTACCATTCAACGATTCCTCAAAGAAAAGGCTTATTTATATCCAGAAATTGCATTAAAAACCGTTAAGGATTCGGCGCAAGCAAATAATGAGATCTTAATTGCTGATGTTGATAAAAAGCATAAGGTACGAGTCAAAAAAATGACTTTTACAGGGAATGAACATTTTTCTCAAAAAGAACTGAGAAAAATGGCTAAGCCCATCAAGCAAAAAATGTGGTACCGCATTTTTGGTCCAGGTAAATTCAAAGAAGAAAAATACAAAGAAGGGAAAGAAAACCTGATCAAGAAAATGGCAGCCAAGGGTTATCGTGATGCCGAGCTCTTAAAAGATACGGTCATTCGTGACGGTGAAAAAAATGTATTGGTCAATTTTGACCTTTACGAAGGTCCTAAATATTATGTTGGTAATATTGTGTGGACGGGTAATGCAAAGTATTCGGACACCTTACTAAATAAAATTTTAGGCATTAAACGTGGCGATGTTTTTTCTGAAGAGAAATTGACTGCGAAGTTAATGGGACCGACAAAAAACAGCGACGACATATCGTCAATTTACATGAATGATGGTTATTTGACCTTCTCGGTTGATCCCGAGCAAACACGTGTTTATAACGATACAATAGACTTAAATCTCCGCGTCTATGAAGGTGCCCAATACACGATCAATAATGTTATTGTCAAAGGTAACGATGTAACCAATGATCGTGTTGTATTACGCTCCATTTATACCAAACCTGGACAAAAATTCTCAAAAGAACAGATCATGCGAAGTGTTCGTGAAATTGCTCAATTGGGAAATTTTGATGAACAAAAAACAAATCCTGTACCAACAAATCTGAACTATGCTGAAGGTACAGTTGATATCGTTNNAACGTTTGCAATGGCCGGATAACTGGTTTCAGGCGAACACATCATTATCGTTCCAACGTTACAAGTTGCAGAATTATGGTAATTACTTCTTGTTTGATAATGGTACAGCATACAACATCAACTTAACACAAGAGTTTAGCCGGAATTCAATTGATGCACCGATATATCCTACTTCGGGTTCAAATATCAAATTCTCAGTGCAGTTAACGCCTCCATATTCATTGTTCAATAACATTGACTATAAAAACGGTTCTGCGCAAGAACGCTATCGTTGGACAGAATACCATAAGTGGAAATTTGATTCGCAATGGTATGCAAAGATCGTGGGAAAACTCGTATTCAAAGCTCAAGCCCAATTTGGTTTCTTGGGTAAATACTCTAGTAAAACTGAAATCTCAACCTTCGAACGTTTCAAAGTCGGTGGTGACGGAATGCAAGGATTTGATTACCTTCAAGGATCGGAAATTGTGGCATTGCGTGGTTATGCAAATGGTGTAATTATTCCAGAAGGCACACAAAATGTGAATGTTGCCCGAAATTCTGGTAGTCCAATCTATACAAAATACCAAATGGAATTACGTCATCCAGTGATGTTGAATGATCAGGCGACAGTATATGTATTGGCATTTGCGGAAGCAGCCAATACATGGAACAAATTCACCGAATACAATCCATTTAAAGTACGTCGTTCTGCAGGAGTTGGTGCCCGTATCTTCTTGCCAATCTTTGGTATGCTAGGAATTGATTATGGTCATGCATTTGATCCTATTCCAGGTCTACCAAGCAGTACATGGAAACAAAACTTCACATTTAGTATTATGCAAAATATGGGCGGATTCTAACCCCCAGACAGCATACCTTATATAAAAAAGCTATCGCAAGAAATTGCAGATAGCTTTTTTAGTTTTTACTTATACCGACAGGCCAAATTTAATGGGATGTTTTTTGTAAATACAATTTAAATCTTCTTATATTCACAGTAAGTTATTTCATCAAAAAGTTGGCCATATAGAATGCTTTGAAATAATCCACGGCGTATTCGCTAACAAGTTAAATAGTGTTAAACCCGAGAAATATCTAGTAGATTGCTTCTTTTTTGTTAATTTTGAGCCGTAAATTTACTTAGGACGGTTTTCCAAATTAAACTTTTGGCTTTGTTGATTGTCATAGAGTAAATTAATGTTAAATAATAAATAGTATAGTTCTATAAAACTTACAGGAAATATGAAAAAAATATTGTTAGTGATAGCTTTTGTAGTCGTGAGCGCTACAGCAACATTTGCCCAACAACTCGCATATGTTGATTCAGAATATATCCTTAAGCACGTTCCTGAATATACTACTGCACAGAAGCAATTAGATGATTTATCTAAACAATGGCAGGAAGAGGTCGATCAGAAATATGCTGAGATTGAAAAACTATATCAGGCCTATCAAAAAGACCAAGTTTTATTGAATGAGGATATGCGCCGTCGTCGCGAAGACGAAATCGTAACAAAAGAAAAAGAAGTAAAGGACTATCAAAAACAGAAATTTGGATTTGAGGGAGAACTCTTTAAGAGACGTGTACAGTTGGTTAAACCGATTCAGGATCGGGTTGCAAAAGCAATCCAAGATGTAGCTTCTGCCCAAGGATTTGATTTTGTCATGGACAAAGGGAACGAATCAAACTTTCTGTATGCCAATCCTAAACTGAACAAAAGTAATGAAGTCATTACAAAATTAGGCTATAAACCAAATCCTAGTCTTGCAAACTAAGCTGGAGTTTATTATCATTGTGGACACAAATAAAATAATAGTAATTAATTAGAAAACTAAAAGATTGCCATAAAGATGGCTCATTAGATTAAAATGAAAAGCATGAAAAATTTATTAAAAGGTGCGGTTGCTTTAGTGGCAGTATTTTTCTCAACTCAATTCGCGAAAGCTCAACAAAAAATTGGTCATATCAATTTTGCAGAGATCATTCAAGCTACCTCTGAATTTAAAACTGCTGAAGCGCAATTGAAAACATTGAGCGATGGTAAAACCAAAGAAATCCAAGATATGGTTACTATCTATCAAACCAAACAAAAAGATGCAAACGACAAATTACGTAACAGAAGCGAAGCGAATAAAGAGACTGTTGATCCAGAAATCAATAAAATAGGTCAAGAATTACAAGATATCCAATCACGTATTCAAACTGCTCAGCAAGCAGCACAAGAAGACTTGAATAAGAAAGAAGAAGAATTGATCGCGCCGATTCATAGAAAAGTAGCTGAAGCGGTAAGTGCGGTTTCCAAAGAAAAAGGCATGGCTTATGTATTTGATATTTCAAGCACAAATATTCCTTATTTCCAAGGTGGCGAAGACTTAACTGCTGCTATCAAAACAAAATTAGGTATTTCTGCTACAGCTGCACCTGCTGCCGCTGCAACGAAAAAATAAGCGTATTAACTTAATAAGCAAAAAAAGGGATTGTCTATACGGACAATCCCTTTTTTTATGCCACAACTTTCCCATTCCCCTCTATCGCACAATTTTTTTATATTTATTGATAATCAACAAGTACTGTTCCTATAAAACTCTGTATAAAACATTTACCAAATATACCTGTCAGCAAATTTCTAAGCTAAAAAATAAAAAAACAGATAAATAAAAATCTAGCGTCTGATTTTCTTGCATTTACCAGCTAAAATTTAGATATTGGTTCAGAAAAACAAACTTATCTACCCTAATGAAAACTTCATGGGCTCAAATTTGTTCATTAACTGACGAATATGAGTACCCAGGAAAGCTTCGTCGCTAAAATGATTTTATCCGCATGAAAAAGAAAGCAATTGAGGACAATCCAAAAAAAGAAAGAAAAGTCACTTCTGGTCCTATTCGAGACAAAGAACGCACGAAGGCTCGAATGATCGCAGCTGTTGGAAAAGTAATCCAAAAAAAGGGATATCATGCTTTAAATGGCCCCAATATCGCACTCGAGTGTGGGCTTAACAAAGCGTTAATATGGAATTACTTCGGCGGCCTTGATCAACTTGTAGAAGCTTATCTGACACAAAAAGATTTTTGGCAAATTGGAGACAAAGGGGTCTTGGGACAGATGGTTACCAATCCCGATTCTATTAGTGTTCCCCTGATCGAAGAACTGCTTAAATCTCAATTTAATACTTTCCTAAAAGATAAGGCAAAACAGAAAGTAATTCATTGGGGGCTTGGAGAAAAAACCAAAGCACTGAAGAACATTGCTGATAGAAGAGAAATGTTTGGCGAAGAATTATTCAAACATGTCGATGCAAAATTTGAAAATTCTGACAATGACTTGCGGGCCACATTGGCTATCCTCGTTAGCTCTATTTATTATCTGAGTTTACAGGCCAAATCAACAGGTAGTACTTTCTGTGGTATTGACGTCAATGCCGAAGAGGGAAAGGCGCGCATTGAAAAAACCATTAAAAAAATTCTAGAACAGACATTCTCCGATATTAAATTATAAAACCATTTAATGAAGACTTCCAAGGAATCTATTATTCTTGGAAGTCTTTCTATTTTCTCTCCCACCCACCCGTCAAAAATTGCAAGCAATTATCTTTCGAAATCCTTAATTATTGATTTTTTTTATTATGTTAGCATAATAAAAACATTATAGTATATTTGTTTATAACCAAGATCCAAGCATATGATAGGTCAACTTATATTTGCGGNNCTTTAGCAAAAATGCGCGACAAATTTATAGCAATATCAAACTCGGGAGATCTGTAGATCGCTCAGACAATCCTTCAAAGCGATGGAAAACAATGTTGCTCGTTGCTTTCGGACAAAAAAAGATGTTCAAACGTATCGTCCCCGCATTATTACATCTATTTGTTTACCTCGGATTTGTGATCATCAATATCGAAATGTTGGAGATTATCATCGATGGCCTGCTTGGTACCCACCGGATATTTTCTTTTTTAGGCGGATTTTATAACTTTTTGATTGGTTCGTTTGAATGGCTGGCCTTGGGTGTGTTGGTTTCTTGCTTAGTCTTTTTAATTCGGAGAAATATTGTTAAAGTACCCCGTTTAAATAGTAAGGAATTACAGCAGTGGCCTAAGACTGATGCAAATATTATTCTAGTCATTGAAATCCTTTTGATGTCGGCATTTCTTCTGATGAATGCTTCCGACCTAAAATTACAGTTATATGGTTTTGAACACTTTAAATCAGCAGGATCTTTTCCAGTTAGTCAACATCTGCTTCCTTACCTCTCAACATCCACGGAAACATTGTATCTAATCGAGCGATTTTGCTGGTGGTTTCATATTCTAGGTGTATTGGCTTTTTTGAATTATCTACCTTATTCAAAACATCTTCATATTGTATTGGCTTTTCCCAACACCTATTTTTCTAACCTGGCCCCAAAAGGAAAGTTATCCAATATGGCTGCCGTGACAAATGAAGTGAAAGCGATGCTTGATCCCAGTTTCACACCGCCGGCGGCTGATGCAAATGCGCGTTTTGGAGCCAAAGATGTCCAAGACCTGACATGGAAAAGCTTGTTGGACGCGTATACATGTACCGAATGTGGTCGTTGTACCTCCGCTTGCCCTGCAAATATGACCGGAAAGCTACTATCTCCCCGTAAGATCATGATGGTTACACGCGATAGGCTAACTGAAGTTGGCAATAATATCAAAATAAATGGAAGCTTTCAGGAAGACGGAAAATCGCTCATAGATACTTATATCAGTCGAGAAGAATTGTGGGCCTGTACGAGCTGTAATGCTTGTGTAGAGCAATGTCCAGTGAACATCAACCCATTGGATATCATCGTAGAATTACGACGCTATGCGGTCATGGAAGAATCACAGGCACCTGCAAGTATAAATAATATGTTTGGAAATATTGAGAATAATGGTGCCCCATGGAAATATGCACAAATGGATCGTGCCAATTGGACTCAACAACAATAATCGTATGATGGAAAACGAATTAATGGTTCCGACAGTTGCAGAGCTGTTGGCCAAAGGAGAAAGTCCGGATATTCTATTTTGGGTAGGTTGCGCAGGTAGCTTTGATGAGCGCGCACAAAAAATCACACGTGATATCTGCCGAATACTACAGCATGTCGGTCTAAAATATGCCATATTGGGAACAGAAGAGAGTTGTACCGGTGACCCGGCAAAAAGAAGTGGAAATGAATTTCTTTTTCAGATGCAGGCCATGATGAATATCGAAGTGCTCAATGGTTATGAAATAAAANNTCGCTGGGTGGAAACTATGAGGTTATTCACCATACCCAATTAATCCAAAATCTTATCGATACAGGTAAACTTAAACCTTTGGATAATAACGTGTTTAAGGGGAAAAAAATAACGTATCACGACCCCTGTTACTTAGGTAGAGCAAATGAAGTATACGAAGCACCAAGAAAGGTACTTGAAAGCTTAGATGCTCAGCTCATAGAATTGAAACGCTGTAAGAGCAACGGGCTGTGCTGCGGAGCTGGAGGAGGTCAGATGTTTAAAGAACCGGAGCCGGGGAAAAAAGACATTAATATTGAACGTATTGAAGAAGTAATTGATGCGAAACCGCAAGTGGTTGCTGCGGCCTGTCCTTTCTGTATGACCATGTTAAAGGACGGGATAAAAATAAAAGAGAAAGACGCTGAGATCGAAGTATTGGATATTGCTGAAATTACAGCGCGGGCAAATCAATTATAAAGTATAAAAATATAGGCAACAAAAGAGGCCTGATCAAATTGATCAGGCCTTTTTGTTGCGGGGAATCCCAAAGCCGGTTATAATATATGGGATCCCCCAGAACCCAACGTCAGCAGCGTAATTATGCTGACCATTCGGCTCTAACATCTAGCCATAACAAAGATAGAAGTCATTTATCAACAAATGGTTGTCTATAATCCCGAAAAAGTTGTCTAAAGAGAGACTACGAAAAAAAAACAGCATTTTTTTAAGCCTTTTTGGTTTTGAACAGTTTCGTCATCCGCTAAACACCTCATCATATGCCTCAAGTAAGAAGCGTACTCTTTCACCCTTAATAAATGTGTAAAAAACATTTAAAATATTTAACACATTTGATATCTTTGATTTATAGGCCTTGTAGGTGCCGCTAACCAAATAAAGAATTCGGTCCTTTAATAATAAACTAAACGTCCATTTATATGACATTAAAAATTTCGTTCTTAACTGCTGTTCTGGCTGGTATAACAAGCTTACCGTTGGTAGCACAAACAACTCAAAAATTAAATTATTTTGATTTAAGAGAGGTAAGATTATTACCCGGAATTTTTAAGCATGCGGAAGATTTAGACCTAAATTACCTATTGGAGATGGAGCCAGACCGACTGCTCGCCCCATTTTTACGCGAAGCTAACTTACCGGTCAAAAAAGATTCTTATACCAATTGGGAAAATACAGGTTTAGACGGGCATATCGGTGGGCACTATCTATCTGCTCTAGCGAACATGTATGCATCTACAGGCGATCCCCGTGTGAAGGAACGTTTGGATTATATGGTTAAAAATCTAAAAAGCTGTCAGGAATCGAATGCCGACGGGTATATCGGTGGGGTACCTGGGGGGAAAGCCATTTGGGCAGAGATTCAAAAAGGCCGTATTGATGCAGGTAGTTTTAACTTAAATGGGAAATGGGTCCCCCTATATAATATCCATAAAACCTATGCGGGTTTAAGAGACGCTTATTTGTTGGCAGATAATCAAATGGCAAAAGAGATGCTGATTGAACTGACTAACTGGGCGATAAACCTTGTGGCTCAACTCTCAGAATCACAAATACAAGATATGTTACGGAGTGAACACGGGGGGCTGAACGAAACTTTTGCAGATGTTGCAGCGATTACCCAAAATCCCAGCTATCTCGAGCTGGCTCGAAAATTCAGTCATCAATCCATATTAAATCCCTTACTACAACACGATGATAGATTAACAGGATTACATGCCAACACACAAATTCCAAAGGTGCTCGGTTTCAAAAGAATAGCTGATTTATCTCATGATGAAAGATGGGCTGATGCCGTCCGTTATTTTTGGGATAATGTTGTTGAAAATCGCTCGATTTCTATTGGGGGAAATAGCGTCAGCGAACATTTCAACCCAACAAATGATTTCTCAAAGATGTTGCATAGTATAGAAGGACCCGAAACCTGCAATACATACAATATGCTACGCCTCACCAAAATGCTTTACCAAACCGACCCTAAGGCAAAGTACCTGGATTTTTATGAACGTGCGCTTTACAACCATATTTTGTCAACACAGCATCCCGAACACGGTGGTTTAGTGTACTTTACCCAAATTCGACCTGGTCATTATCGCGTCTATTCACAACCACAGACAAGTATGTGGTGCTGTGTTGGATCCGGGATGGAAAATCATGCCAAATACGGAGAAATGATTTATGCTCACAATAATGAAGGCTTGTTTGTCAATCTTTATATCCCCTCGCGGCTTCATTGGAAGGAAAAGGGCGTTGAAGTAATTCAAGAAACGAACTTTCCATTTGAAAAAAATACGCGCATTAGAATAGATACCAAGAAACCTACTTCCTTTACGTTGTTTATTCGTAAACCAAGTTGGTTGACCGCTTCACCTACTATTCTCGTCAATGGAAAACCCCAAAAAGCCGCTTCAGTAACAGACCAACATATCCAAATAAAACGTACCTGGAGAAAAGGAGATATTGTGGATGTAGCATTACCCATGGGCATACATAGTGAACAGTTGCCCGACAAAAGCAACTACTTCAGTATATTATATGGCCCTATCGTATTAGGATCTCGCACTGGAGAGAATAACTTATTGGGACTTAAGGCAGATGACAGTCGAATGGGACACATCGCTTCGGGCGAACAAATTCCACTGCGCAACATTCCCATCCTAACAGCTGAAGCCAGTAAAATACCTTCCCTTGTCAAACAAGTTCCTTCCAAACCACTCCATTTTACCCTCTCGGGTCTCCATTCTGGAAAACAGCATATCGAAATGGAGCTTGAACCCTTTTTTGGTATCCATGATTCACGCTACATCCTATATTGGCCCCAAGCTACAGAACAGCAATTACAGGTATTGCAGGAAAAAATTGATAAAGATGAACGAGCAAGTTTAGCTTTGACCGCCAAAACTGTAGATAAAGTCGTTACTGGAGAACAGCAGCCCGAGTCAGATCACTTTTTTCGTGAGCACAATAGCAATGCTGGCTCCTTTGAGGATACACGATGGCGCGAGACGAAGGATTGGTTTAGTTATATGATGAAAACGACACCTGCAACGAGCTCCATATACATCAAATTCTTAGCTGACAGTTCCCCAAGGATCACAGAGGTCCTGATCAATGGCGTGGTAGCCGGCGTATTCCAAGACACTGAACCAAATGCTGCAACGAAAACAGTTCACTTCCCTGTTCCGCAAGGTATTACCGAAATAAACAAAATTGAATTGAAGATCAAGACTCCAGCAGGATCGAAGAGCCACAAAATTTTAGAAATCAGAACACTTCTTCCTGACCAAAAAGCTACAAAGTAAGTAGCTTGGTCAGGAAGAAGAATTGTCCATTTAGTTTTTACTTTCCGGTCAAAACGACACCGCCGCCAGGCTGCAATGTCAGTTTCATTTTCTTGCCTTTAGAAAGTTTAACTTGTCTGTAGTGAGATTCTCTTGCGGTATCATCGCCGATAAATTGTACCGTGTCTCCAACAAGCATCGGCAAATTTAACTCAATTACTTTTTCGTTTCCTCCAGCGTTAATAGCCGCAACATACCACATATCACCTTTTCGTCGGCCAAGAACCACATATTTACCGGGATAACCGTCAATAAAAGTTGTTTCATCCCAAGTGGTAGGTACCTGCTTCATAAAATCGATAACGTGCTTTGGCATTTCATTCAAATTGTTGGGTGTAATGCCGAAATTCTGTTCAGGCGTCTGAAATAAAACCGCTGTTGCCAGTTGAAATGATTCTGTCGTTTTACGGATCGTTCCCCCATTATTTTCACGGTTATGACGCTTGTTCAATAGTACCGGTCCAAAATCCATTGCGGCTACCGCATTTCTGATAAAGGGGTGTAAAGTTGCATTAAAAGCCTCCGTGTCATTAGCATGCTGTGTAAAAATAAGGTTTTCAGAGGCTAATACCGCTTCACTTCCAACAAAGTTAGGATACATTCGCTCCCATCCGCGCGGTAAAGTACAGCCATGAAATATTACCGTTAGCCCATAGTCATTCGCATCTGAAAGAATATCCTCGTAGAGTTTAAGTGTTTCTTGTTTGTCCCCACCAAAAAAATCAACTTTGATTCCTTTAATACCTACACGTTGCATCCACTGCATTTCTTTCTTACGTGCTATAGACGTATTCATCTTATTTTTGGGAGTCTGCGGCGCATCATTCCAAAAACCATTCGAATTGTACCATAAACAGATTCCAACCCCCTTGTTTTTGGCATAGGCAACCAACTGTTCTATTTTTTCATGGCCTATTTTTGAATCCCACCAATTGTCGACCAATACGAATTCATACCCCATGGCTGCAGACAGATCCACAAATTTCTTTTGATCTTCAAAGTTGATACTCCCGTCCTGCCATTCCAACCAGCTCCAAGNNGACATCAAAGGGAATTGTTGTTTCTACAATTGGCTTCAGATTATGGCCAACTGTCAGCGTGTGCCAAGGCGTATAGCCTGGCAATGGAATAGTAGGATAGGCATTGCCCATCCCATTATTTTCTCCCTCCTCGGGAAAAGCTATTGTGTACAGGCCATCCTTGCTACCCTCACTCAATTTTGAGGCACAATATGCACTCGAAACTCCAGTCTCAGAGATTAATACCCATCCCCTATCGCCAATATGAAAAAGAGCTGGGAAGGTATAGCCCAGACCATATTTGGAGGTTCCACCAAGTGGTTGATCGACAAGGTATTCTTCTTCATAACTAGGTTTAGTCTTCATCCATCCCGTCATTGCTGGCGCTTGAGGTGTTAGAAATGTGGTCGCCAGTGTCGGCAACTTAAATCCACTCTCTTCCTTTAGTAGTGAAAAGTTCGCCAATTCGCCTACTTGAGGTACATAATATCTGAAAGCGATATTATTATCGCTTACCTGAAATATAATATCAAACTGTTGTTTCGATGCATTTTCGAAACGACAACGTAATTCATTAGCGTTATAGCTGACATGACGATGCTTAATTTTTGATTCTTCATAATGTGTCTCGACTTTCCTTCTTTCCTCATTTATCAAACGAAGCTTCTCGGCCAAATCTATCGTCTTACCACGTAATCCCAACGGTGAAGATTCTAACATTTCCTTTCCATTCAATTCTACTCCATAGAACAAATGGCCTTCTTTTAGTTGAAGTTTTATTTGAAGTTGGCCATCGGGACTGGCCACCGAAATGTTTTGGCCAGAAACTACCGAAGAAAATAGAAAGGCAGCAAATGTCAAAGCAAGCTGCTTCATTACGCTATTTAACAAACAAAAATTACGATAATTGAGCATAAATGTGTATAGAATATTTGGTTAGTTATTGCATTAAAGATAAGTTATTATTATTAAATGTAAAACAAACATTTAATAATAATTGGACCAATGAGATCATTAACAGCATTTTTCTTGCCCTATGGAAAGATTAGAAAAACAAAAATAGATTATAATTGTAAAAAGAAAGTGACATATTTTTTTTATAATTTAATAGATTAACACGATGAATCTAATTATGAACATGATAGCAATTGCAAGTGTAACAACTGCTTTCCTATCGCCATCGCCAGCTAAACTACAGTCGTCTGTAGGAAAACACGTTTACCATAATTCTTCTGCGTTCAAACAGCCCGCGCTAAAGCGTGAAGATATCGGTACAGACTCTTTAATACAGTACTTCAATGAGACCACGAAAAACCTGGAGGGGCAAGTGGCTGGGCTAAGTGAAGCACAGCTTCAGTTTAAACCCGCAGCCGATAAATGGTCCATCAGCCAATGTTTGGAGCATATCATTCGTTCAGAAAAGATGATATTTGATATGGCAAAAGAGGGGTTGGCCAAAGCTCCTCAACCCGAAAGGAGAAAGGAGATCAAAGTAACGGATGACAACCTAAAGAGTATGCTTACTGATCGTAGTCACAAATTTCAGGCCCCAAAAGAACTCCAACCAGAAGGCATTTATAAAAATGCAGAAAAGGCTGTATCGGATTTCCATGCAGCACGCCAACCCGTACTTGATTTTATCAAAAATGCCAATGCCGAAGATCTCAGAAATCATATCAATGATTATCCCACCGGAGCTGTAGACGGCTACCAAGGACTTATGTTCATTGCAGCGCATTGTGCCCGTCACACCAAACAGATTGAAGAAATCAAAGCAGATCCGAATTTTCCAAAAAAATAAGAAAATGAAAAAAATGTATTATCAAATCACGATAGACTCCCCTATCGCGCATGTTTTTAAGACTATGCTTGCCAAAGAAACGTACAAGCAGTGGACAGCAGCTTTCAATCCAACTTCGGATTTTGAAGGTAGCTGGGAAAAGGGAAGCAAGATTTACTTTACAGGTGTCAATAAGGAGGGTGAAAAAGAAGGTATGATCGCCGAAATTGCGGAACACATTCCCAATAAATATGTATCCATTCGCCATTACGGTATATTGGACAAAGGTAAGGAAGTTACAGCCGGCCCAGCAGTAGAAGCTTGGGCAGGATCACTGGAAAATTATACTTTCAACGATCTCAATGGCCAAACATTATTAATGATAGATGTAGATACCAATGAAGAGTATATCGACTACTTTGACGAAGCCTGGCCACAAGCCTTAAAAAAATTAAAAGACATTTGTGAAGCCAACTAATTCTAGTATGAACACGAGCCTCTCCCGTTACCCATTTTGGGTTTATCTGAAAGCAAAGGCTAGCAAAATCTCAAACGAAAAATAGCCAAATCTAAATTAAAGATTTGGCTATTTTTGTCGATCGACATCCTTTTTTATATTATTTTGAGCACATTTACTTCGGATCGAACTTTACTCACCACCTATTGACAAACATTAGGCATAACTTTAGCTTTCACCTTTTATTCTGGAAGCTCCGGCATCGCAATCCGACGTTGCGTTGGTGTACTTAAAGCCTGTAGAAAAGCTATCACCGCATCAACTTCCTGTCGCGACAAATTCAATTTTTTTAATAATGGTGAATGTATAGGTCTTGTCTTTTCATCAATTTTCACATGCCTTTGTATAGGTGCCGGATTGCCCAGATTATAGAGTTCGACCACATCACGCAAGGTTGGAAAGTTGCCGTGATGCATCCAGGGACCTGTCAGGCCTGTATTTCGAAGCGATGGCGTACGGAATGCGCCAATGTCTTTTTGATCTCCTGTGAGAAGGTAGTGGCCAAAATCCTGTTGTTTGCTTCCGTACAGTGTCTGTCCATCATTATGAAAAAGATTATCCGAGAACAAAGGTGTGTTGTGGCAATTTATACACCGTGCCTTTGTACGAAATAAATGCAGGCCGGTAAGTTCCTGATCGTTCAGCGCATCGGCCTGCCCCTGCACAAATCGGTCAAACTTTGTTGGATAGCTTACAATACCACGTTCAAAGGTTGCTAATGCTTGTTGTATTCGGAACAGGGTAATCTGTTTATCCCCAAAAGCCTGTTCGAAGTATGCCGCATAGCCTGGCACAGCTTTTACATGCGCTATTAAAGTATCTAACGGCGTATTCATTTCCAAATGGTCCTGTGTCGGCAACAAAACCTGATCTTCCAGGCTCTTAGCACGGCCATCCCACATAAAAGATTTGTAAAATGCGACATTGTATAGCGTCATCGCATTTCTTTTTCCCTCTCGCCTTCCATGACCGTGCGCAAGGCTTTTTACATCTCCAAATCCCAATTGAGGGACATGACAACTTGCGCATGATATTTGCTTCGATGCCGAAAGTCTGGGGTCAAAAAACAATAACTTTCCGAGCAATGATTTTTCCTTGCTATAAGGGTTATCTGCCGGATAGCTTACCTCGGGCAATACCCCGATATCCACAAAATTAGGTCTCACAGCTGAGTCGATATGTGGTTTGGGCCATAGTTCCTGGCGGCCGCTACTGTAGCGTTGGCGCAATGTCTGTAGATCTTCCTGCTCATCAGTACGATTTGCAAATGCCGAAATCAACAAAGGTGCAATAAAGATGGCGATAACAATCAGTGTATTCTTCTTCATCAAGGTCCACTTCCTAAAATCCATATGCTACCATTAAATTCACTTGTTTCCGGGTGGTCCCTATAGGGGCAAGATTCTCGCGATTCAGATCAGATAAACGTCCCGCTTTTTG
>DKIT01000060.1 GCA_002454415.1 Sphingobacterium sp. UBA6711 | reverse complement strand
CAATATCCGTCAGGGAAGTCGTCTCCATCTGTATGGCTTTGTTGCCGATATTAATGGTGGGAGAGATAGGCTGTTGTGATACAACTTCTTGGGAAGAGAGGTCATCCCGGTAATATTGTTCCGCAAAGCCTGTCATTTTGGCCGCGAAAGCGTGATGGCAGGCTGAAAGTAATATAAGAGTCAGGAACGATAAGCATTTAATTTTGACATTAGCTATTGTTTTCATGTCTGGCACTCATTCTGATTTGTATCGTCGTGAGTATACCGGGCTAATTACTGGCCGCTTGCCAGTCTTTGTTTGTAAAATTCTGATTTTTGCATGGTGATGGGTTTGAGATGAGGGTTACGGGCTGCGGCAGTTGTTCGGTTTTGCTGAACAACTGCATATCTGCTTTGGTTTCGCGTCTGCCGAACCTGTAAGCCTGACTTACAGGTTAAGTAATAATCAGGTGATCAGCCTGTGATTACGCCAGGGCCAGCGCCCCTTCGATGCTTTTTAGCTTCTGCTGCGCCTGCTTTAATTCGGCGAGCAGCGCCTTCTCATGCGGGTTATGCGCCATTACAACGATGCAGCCATCCATGACTTTCACCGTGACTTTATCCCCGGTATCAAACCCCGCCGCACGCAGCCATTTGCCGGAAAGGATCAGGTTTGGCGTACTGCGATCGAGACCTTGCGGGCGATATCCCACAATTAATGTACGCTCAGTTCCGGTTGCGGTGGTGTCTGGGGTAGAATGCGAATCAGCCATAATCAACTCCTTGATAGTTGGTGAGGTTAGACGCTCCTGTGTGTTCCTGCACATTGGAGCGTTGATAAAATCGGAGGTTTAGGTGGCCTCCTAATTTGATTTAGAGTAGATGGATAGGTGGCCCCATGTCAATCATAGCGCGCGAAAAAAAACCAAAAGGCGGCGGGCAATCCCCGCAGTTTAAAATGCGTATTGATCCGGCATTGAAGGAGCAGTTGGATGCTGTGGCTGCGGAGGAAGGGGTGAGTCTCGCCAGCTGGTTGAAGGAGCTGGCGAGGGAGGCTTTGCGGACCAAAGGAATCGAACCTAAAGGTTAAGAAATGGTATTAGAATCAATCATCATTGAAACCAATAATATGAAACTCTGCACCTGATGATTTAATAGCATTATCGGAACTTACCAATAATACATCTAACTGCCTTTTAATGTTATTGCCTTGTAACTGTGTGTAATAGCTTTTGATTGTATGGGGTTGTATGACAATTACTCTTGTTTTTAGTTTGTTTGGATTTGTATTCAATGATGATAGTTTTCTAATAAAATCAGATGGTTGTATTGGTTTATTTTCTTGCCAGCACATTTTATTTTGAGAGGTACTGGCTCTTTCGGTGAGGTCCTGAATGAGATTCTTACGGTTCGAATATCTTAAATTTTTAACGGCTTGGCTTAATACAATATCATGTGCGCCTACGGACACTCTTCTTTTATTACTGTCGCTATTAGCCGCTTTAATATGAATTAAAGATACTATAGTCTTATCATTGTAGTCATCAACATGAATAAAATCGGCCTTTTCACCAGCTCCATCGTCACAATATAACCACCCTGTGGGTTTCTCTGTAGTATTGAATTTTTCTATGGAATCCCAACGACTATTCCAGCGATTTTTAACCCAACAAAAAAGTGATTTTTGCATTCCTATATTTGACAAATCAAGCATGCCAGCTACTAATGGCTTCTCTTGACATATATTAAAGTTTTCAAAATCAGCCCAAATAAATCCATTATAAGTTACATCTTTATAGTCAGTCTTAAATATCCAAGAGTTTACTATAGCATGCCCAGATTCATACCAACATTTTATTAGTTCAGGAAATTTAAGAACTTTTGCATAATTATTAAGTATTTCTTTTTTCTGTGCCACGGGGTTTTGGCTATCAATGGAGAAGCTAATTTCATATTCTTTAATTAGTAATTTTACATTGATATCTCCACAATGTAAATTCTCATAATAGACTTTAAGGGAAAAAGATGAATTTAATATGGGTGTAACTTCAACTTTATATTTTGAGCTTATTTTTCTAAGTAAATCAATTTTGGTAGTGCTTATTTCATAAGAGACGAAATCAGGATCTATTACCGAAAAATCATAGGCATCTTTGACACCATTGAGGTCATTAATAGGACTCGCTAAAATACCTATAGGTGTTGAATTATTTTGGTTATTTGAGTTTAATGTATCCAAAATCTCAATGACGTTTTTTTCAAATGTTTCCCAATCCTTACACGGACCTCTCCAAATTGATGATTTGAAAGGATTGAGTCCTATGGTTTTATTATTTTTTCCGATTTCAGTACGGACTTCAGACATCATATAAGATTGATCCTCAAGAGGATCTAAAGATTCTGCTACGCTATTTCCTCCTAAAACTTTGGAGTCTGCTTTAAAGGTGTTTTTCCCATGGATTCCTAATAGCCAAAGCATTTTAATGTTATCTTCATTAATGAAGAGGTGATTTAGATGCGATATTTCTACAGGATGTAGTTTTTCTAAGGAGGGGCTTTTAAAAAATGATCTGACAGAATCTTTCATGCCTTTCTCAGAAAAATAAAAGGCAGCATATTTCCCTAAAGATACTGTTAACACAACATGGTTTTCTATATCTTGTATATCGCTTCTTTTAGTCCAGCTTGGGATTTTACTTATTGAATAAGGTGTAATCAATACTGAAGCTTCGTTAATGATTTCAGATGAAGTTAAATACTCTTGTATCTCCCCTTCATTATAAATTTCTTTGTTTATGACTTTCATCACTGCTTCATGCAAGATTTCAGCTGCGCAATATGATTTATTTAGGCCAACTAGAATCGAGAAAAAAGGCGAAAGATGTTCCTTTTGAATATCGTGCATAACGATCTCATTATTATTTGGGAGTTGAAATGAGATGATTATAGAAATTTTAAGCTAATTAAAGTGATGACCATCACATAGATGATCTATATAGAATTAAAAAAGGGAACTAAAACAGCATTTTTGGCGGAAGATCACAGG
>DKIT01000057.1 GCA_002454415.1 Sphingobacterium sp. UBA6711 | reverse complement strand
CGTCCACATGATATTTCCGCCAACACGATCGTAGGATTTCATCTTATCCCTGTTGTCTTCAAAGGAGCGCGTGAAATTTCCACCAACAGTGATCGCACCAAACTTACGGGTATCAAAACCTTTACTAATTCCGTAAACGGTTGCATTATCGCGGAGTTGAACATTAAAATTGAGCGGTGTTTTTCCTGCAATACGATTGATGATAATCGCACCATTGGTCATATCCCCATACTTCACCGNNACTTCACCGAAGGTACGCCGGCAGCAATTTCTATACTTTCGATATTGTCTGTGGCAATCTGGCGGAGATCGGTACCTCCAAAAGTATAGTCGCCAGTATAATTATCCGTGGCGGCATCACTGCCACTCAGCCCAGATATCTTGCCACTGACGTAGGAGTTACCCATTCCGTAAATTCCCGCATTTAAGGTCTGCATATTGGCGTTGTTGGACAATGCGATACCATCCATGATCAGCGCCACACCAAAAGAATTATTAAGCGCAAATGGATCTTTGTTGGAAAAAGAATTTGTACCCAATGTCGCGCTTCTCAAATTAGCTTGCTGGACCTGCTGTAAAGAGGGCGCGGCGATTTTTTGTCCAGGAATAAGGCTCAATAAATCATTAAGACTTAATGCGCCCGACTGTTCGATCACTTCGCGGTTGATATACAGGGAACTATTGCTTTCCAGTCTCCTGTTGGTTCGGGGCGTGACAGCTATTTCTTCCAGTCCTACACTCAACGTTGGTAATGTCATGTCGGCAATGACATTATTTGTTCCATTTAAAACACTTGTAATGGAAGTCCCTTGTCTTCCGATCATGGAAAACTGCAAATTGGCTAACCTCAGCCGATGGGCCGGAAACTGGAATTTATAGAAGCCATGATTATCCGTAAAATAATACTGGTTCAATTCTTTAAGATGCACAGTTACCAATGGTATTCCTTGCCCATTCTCATCGACAACTCTACCCGATAGAACCCCCAAAGAAGCCTTACTGATCAGAATATTCTTACCTGAGACCTGTAATTTGAGATAAGTTAACTGTTCCAGCTGATTTAAAACCTGCGAAAGGGGCCCATTTACCTCGATATTGATACGGTGCTCCACATTGATCTGAGATTCGTCATAGAGAAAGCTATAACCCGATTTTTCTTCAATCTGCTTCAAAACAGACCGTAGTGGTAGATTTTTACTTTCAATCTTCAGTTGTTGTGCATCTACAGCTAACACCTGAAAGGAAAGAAGTACACCAAGAAGCAGGGCGCTTCTATTGATGGATTTAGAAGACATAGATATATGATGTTATTTTTTACGAACGATAAGTGTATTGGATTCGATGGTGAACCGATATGTTGTTGTCATGGAAAGTTTTTCAAGCACCATTTCCAACGATTCATGTCCTATGGTGCCCGAATACATCAGCTCGATATCCGGTCGGTCATGCACGATGATTCCATATTTTCGGTTCAGCTGTCTGGTTATTTCGCTGAAAGTAGCCTTGTCAAAATGCAAAACACCCGCCATATTTTCCTTTTCTTTAGCTTGATCAAAGGATTCTACCGCAAAGGTTGCTTTGTTTTTATTATATANNAATTATATACAATAGCCTGACCTGGATTTAGCAGTAATCTCTTGGCTCCCTTTAAAACCTCCACCTTACCTGTAAACAAAGCTATTTTTGACAGTTCATCCTCTTCAAAAGCATGTACGTTAAAAGATGTTCCGAGCACTTTGATTTCAAGTTCACCTGTTTGAATAATAAAAGGCTTATGGCTGTTATGCGTAACTTCAAAATAGCCTTCCCCATCCAAGCTAACTATCCGCTTATCTCCCGTGAAATGCTTCGGATATCGCAGTGTAGACGTTGGGCCAAGCTTCACCTTGGTACTATCGCTCAAAAGTACATTCATATACTTACCAGTCGGCACGAGCTGGCTGACAAGCTCAATTTGACTGGCATTTTCCTTTAGCGGCAACTGTCTTTTCAAAAATAGCAAACCCATCGATACGCATAAGAGACTCGCAGCGGTATAGCCAATCCACCTGTAATTTCGTAAACGATGTACGGGAGTGTCATTTTTATGGATAAAAGCTCGAAGCCGGACACGCTCTTCAACTATCTCGGCTCGACTGGGGCCCGAATGCATCAGTTCGACTAGTCCTTTCGCATCTTCTACAAGCTGACGGTGCTGCGGATTTGCCTCAACCCATTGTTCCCAATATTCCATGTCCTCGAGCCCCACTTGCAGACAATAATTGATAAAGGATTCATGACAGATCAGTTTTTCCAAAGTAGGTTGTTCCATTGCTTGATGTTGCATTTACACAGTAGTGCGGTAAAGTCCCTTTTTTTACCTATTTTTATTTGGAAAAATTTAAAATAACAACAATAATCACTGATAATGAACCTTTTAATTTTTTAATAGCTTCGTAAACTACGTTGTAAACTGTTCTCAGGGCCGCATTTTCCATGTCGGCGATTTCCTCATAACTCTTATTATGAAAAAACTTTAGCTCTATATAGCGATGCTGTTTTTTCGTCAGGTTGCCCATTGCAGCGCGTAGCGCCTGATCTCGTTCCAATGTTTCTTCAATTGCGATTTTTTGCGATTCGATCGAATCCTCCATCGGTGTATGTAACAGGTCTTCCAGTGGTATATTTTGGTTAGCACGTTGTTTGTAGATCACGCGCTTTAGCCATACAAAAAGGTAATATTTTGGATCTGTAGTTAGTATGGGTAGTTTTTCCCGCTTTTCCCATAACTCACAGAATAAGATATGGATGGATTCTTTTACAACTTCACGGTCGGCGTTAATTTTCAATCCGTAGCGGAACAAGGCTGTATATACCGAGTCGTATAAAGCCAAAAAACTGTCGTTATCGCCAGTTTTAATCGAGTTCCATGTGTTTAGTGCATCCAAGTGCGCAAAATAAATAATTATTTAGATTTATTCCAAATAATATTCAAGGAAAGATTTGGTTATGGATTTTATAGCAAGATCAAAAGTTTCACCAGCGGTTGCCATGTTCTTCCTATGCGGAGAAATTGCATGCATTGCATCAAATTTTCGATACTATCATCTTCGAAAAGGAAGGTTATTTTCTCAAGACAGCAATTGGAGCAAAATAGCCGCTTAGGACTTCATCCCAAGCGGCCTAATATGACAAAAACATCATGTTTTGCACTAGTTCCATCCAGGATTCTGGACCAAGTTTGGGTTCTTGTCTATTTCAGCTTGCGGGACTGGAAACCAATAGTTTTTAGCAGTAAAAATACGCTTTTGATAGACCGAACGTTTGAAAAAAGCCTTCGGATTAGCCTCGTTATCGTCTTTTTCAGTTCCGGAAAAATTCATCCCATAAAAATTTCCATTCAGTGTGGTCTCTCCGATCTTCCAGCGTCGAATATCGCGGTAACGGATTCCCTCATTGTTGAGCTCTACACGACGTTCATTCCTGATGGCCTTACGCATCGCCTCTTGTGAAACGGGTACCGGCAGTGCATTCGAACCAGCCCCATATTGTGGAACTCCACCACGCACACGGATCAAATTGACATACTTTAAGATATCCGGATGATTGGGTTCCGTTTCGTTGAGGGCTTCGGCATAATTGAGATAAGCTTCTCCCAAACGGTAAAGTATACCCGGCCGATACGGATTTGTGTTATTGCGTGGATCATGGTCGGGATGAACCTTCTTCCGGATGAGATAACCATTCTGTGGTGCATCGTGGGTAGGTCCTCCATCCCAGTTGCCACTGTAAAACTGGGTGGTACGATTTTCCCTTCTATACCAAGCTCCATTGTATAATACGGAAATATAGAAGCGTGGTTCGCGATGGGTATACATGTTATAAGTTCCCTCTAACGTAACCTTGCCATTGCCCTGTGACTCGGCCCAGCGCGTATTTCTGACTTCTGCAGTTTTTGAAAAACCTTTCTCCTGATAGCCCGACAAAGGATCGTCGATGGTCCTGCCGTTTTCCATAAAAAAGGCATCGACCAGTGATTGCGTAATCCCCAATCCCCCATTGCCACCAGTTCCCCTAGGCTGCGCATGGCGGTCATACTCCCCGAAATTACAGTCGGGCCGGGCAAAAAGAATCTCTTCATTGCCGTCCTGTGGCCTGCGGAATAACATGTTCTGATAGGATAAAAATGGATCAATAGAACCATCACTGTTGTATTCTATATACAATTTGTGCCCGGCGGCCTCAGCCTTTTCGATCAGGAGCTTGGACGCCGCCACTGCGGATTTCCATTTATCTGCCGTATAAGTAGCATTAAATATCGCTTCACCTTTGTTATTGGTAAAACCGGCATAGGCTGTATTTCCGTTGACCAATGGACTTGCTGCAAATAAAAGAAGACGTGCCCTGACCGCCAGACACATAATGGAAGTTACCCGACCGTACTTTTGTGCTGCGCTATACCTTGCTGGCAGAATTTCTGATAAATCCAACAGTTCTTTATCTGCCCATTGTACTACCTGATCAAAGGGCGTCTGTCCAATCATCAGTTCCTCGGCAGGTGCACTGGGATCTGTCAAACCAAGATGGAATGGTATCGCACCGTAAGTTTCCAGTAAAAGTGTATAATAATAGGCAATCATAAAGCGCGCTTCGCCTTTCATCAGGTTGACCTCTTCTTCGCTGACCAATTGCGCAGGGTTAGGCTTGACATTGTCAAGGAAAATATAGGCCGAACGGATACGTTTGGGAAGCTCCACCCAATAATTGGGATCCCAGGATGTACTCGGATTCCAATTTCCGGTCTGCATACCAATAACCGACCAGCCAAACTGCTCCCAACCGGTCGAAGGAGCCATATCATCGGAAAGCGGATCCCAACCCAAGGACCGCGTATTTCCCCAATAGGGGTCAGGTACATTACTGTAAATACCCGCCAGCCAATCTTCCGTTCTGGTCTTATCTTTAAAAATCATTTCAAGGGTAAGCTGATCATCAGGGCTCTTGTCAAGATATTTCGAACAGGCCCCCATGGTGATACCCAAAGCCGCCAGCACGATCACCCGGGTTATCTTATGTTGTATTTTCATCTTCATCATTGGTTTATGCTATTTAAAATTTAACTCCAGCCCCATCGATACCGACTTCATTATGGGGTATCGCATGCCGTTATTTGAACCCAGTTCGGGATCCCAAAGCTTAAAATCACTTATCGTTAGTAGATTATTTCCACGTAGGAAGATTCTAAAATTTCGGATAGAAAGATGGTTCAGCAATTGTAGCGGTAAGCTATATCCCACCTCAACATTGCGCAAACGAACAAAACTCATATCACGCAACCACCAAGTAGAGGCCAGATTATTGTTGGCACTTTGGTAATCCGACAAGCGTGGATAAAAAACATCCTGACTGGGGTTGTTCACAGTCCATCTGTCCGAAACATTGTCGAACATATTTCCCATGGCACCATTGGCACTTCCGGGAATAAAATTAGAACCACCGATAATGCGGTAGGTATGCGAAATTCCTTGAAAAAAGAAGCCGAAATCAATAGCCTTGTACCGCAGATTGGAGCCAAAACCGAATACGATCTGCGGATCTTCGGTACCACCAATGGCTGTTCTGTCAAGTGCATCGACGACCCCATCATTATTCAGGTCGCGGTAGCGAATATCGCCGGGACGGACAGGTCCAAAGGTATGCCGGGGGATGTCGGGGCGTAGTGTACCATTGGAAACATCTGAAAAATCAGCATCGGTAAATAGTCCTTCGT
>DKIT01000156.1:3286-9566 GCA_002454415.1 Sphingobacterium sp. UBA6711 | reverse complement strand
GAATTGGATATCTAGCCTTCATATTTTGACTATTTTCTTAAATTTATGCCATTAGTTGGACTTTGCTTACCTCGTCACTAAATTGAAACTTGTAGCTTCAATTTCCGCCAGTTACCATCATGCTTAACGCTGTTTTTTTGAACGTGCTATGGGCTTCTTTTTTTGCGGCTTTGTGAGCGTCTTAATTTTCTTTTGGACTGTTTCCATGCGTTTTCTCCAAGTCATGATCTGAGGCTCTTCATACACAGGGAGGCCTTTATCGTTAAGAAGGCCCATAGATTTCGCTAAGTTAAGGCTTAGCTTGGCGGATTTTGTGTTTGCTTTCTTCCAGATCAGCTGATCGTCCTTGATATCTTTCTCATACGCACCAATGGCCTGCTTTATAATGGCCAGTTCCTTTTTGTACTCTTTCAGCTTTCGGTAAAGAATCATTAACCTATTATATGNNCCAGTTCTTGGGACCGGGCTTCTTTTAACAGCTCTTTTTTAGATTTTTTGTTTGTGGCCATACCTATTTTTTATCGTCCAACATTATCCAAACCGGTGCATGATCACTTGCTTTCTCCCAGCCCCGCACATGTCGGTCGATTCCTCCTTCTAATAGTCGCGGTACTACCATTGGGCTGAGCAATATATGATCCAGTCTTAAGCCGGCATTCCGGCCATATGCATTCCTCAAATAATCCCAAAAGGTGTAAACTTCCTGATCTTTAAAAAGCGTGCGGATCGAATCCATCCATCCTTGGCTGATAAGTTGCTTAAATGCTTTTCGGGCCTCGATTCGGAAGAGCGCATTTTCTACATATTTTTCCGGCTTGTACACATCCAACTCTGTAGGAATAATATTGAAATCACCCATAATGATCACTGGGACCTCCATTTTCAGCAATGCCTTTGCTCGTTTTATCAAACGCTTAACCCATGCCATTTTATAATCAAATTTAGGTCCAGGGTAAGGATTGCCATTAGGCAGATAAAGACAGCAAATCAAAACCTGATTGATAATGACCTCCAAGTAACGGCTATGGCTGTCGTCTTTATCGCCCGGAAGTTCCCTGGTTACCTCAGTAATTTCATACTTCGATAAAACAGCTACGCCATTCCAGCTTTTCTGTCCATGCCAGATGGCTTGGTAACCTGCGTCATTAATGGCTTTTACCGGGAAGCGCTCCTGGGGTGCCTTTAGCTCCTGAAGACAAACTATATCCGGAGATTCTTCTTTTAGCCATCGAAGCAATAACGGAAGTCTCCCATTAATACCATTGATGTTGTAGGTAGCAATTTTCATCTATTCATCCTCTTGATTTGATTTCGATTTAGTTTTATAATCGTGCAGACGATGGGCAGCATCTATGGAGTGTGACTCATGAATATCTTTTTCCTCCCCCGCACGATCTGAAAGATTCACCACCTGCAACCTGGTTGCGGTCTCTCCCGTCTTTTTTATTCTTATTGTCTGTCATAATTAAAGATTTTACAATAGAACGTACGGGGTAAGGATAGAGTTTGATTTAGAGAACTAAAATAGCAGAATCGCCATCTCTTAAAATTCTAAATTAAAAGATCCCGTCAATTTCTTTAGACGGGACCTTGGACAGCCCTTTGAACATCAATTTTTTTATCTACCGCCACCTGGGCCAACACTTCCGCCCAATTTACTGACCATGGCTGATAATGTAAACGATGACGTAACTGTTGGATTGCTAAATTTTCCACTCAAGTATAGTCCGTTAAACTCATTGGCATCGGCAACTGAAGATACACTTACCAGCTTGTAGGACGCTCCTACTGAAAAGCTTCCATTGGAAACCAGTAATGTTGAAAAAGAAACAGGCGATTTAAATGTTAATACCTCATTATTATCCTTGTCAAGAACACTATAAATCTGGCTGGCATTGCCTCCACTCAAAATAGCCGAAGGCTGTGTAGAAACACTTGCAGTTGGGGAACTTGTGGCTCCACCCACTCCGACCATAAGTCCGCCTGTAATCTTAAAGGTGTTGTTATCACAATCGAACCCTTCTTCTGGACTCTTTGCACCGATAGCAAAAATATGTCCTCCTGTAATGGTCATCGTTCCATTGGAATCTATGCCATCGTTTGTGGTGCTATAGGCTACGATTGTTCCTCCATTGATATAAATTGCTTTGCCGGCGTTGATAGCATCATCAATAGCTTTGATGTAAATTTCACCATTATTGATGCTAAGGGTCGCCTTGCTTTCAATTCCCTCCCCACCTGATCCAGTGGTTTCGATATTAATTTTTCCGCCATTTATAATTACATCGGGAATTATAGTCTCGTCGCCATCCTCGTAGGAAGCAACAATCCCATCATCAGCAACTTTTAAGGTGATTTCTCCTCCATTGACAATAATCCTACCTTTTTCAGCTTCAATACCATCCGAACTTGCCACGATATTTAACTTCCCGCCATCAATATAAATACCGTCGTTACTGTGTAAACCATCCGAAATAGCATCGGAAACTTGAATATTACCGTCCACAATCCTTATATAATCGTCGCTGGCTATGGCATGTTTAGTTTTGCCAGAAACAGTTAGTGTGCCGGTCCCCGAAAATATCAACTGACCTTCGCTGAAAATTGTGCCTTTTTGATCTTCAGTAGATGTTGCGGATGCAGACGCATCTGTAAGCTTGTTTTCTGTCCCGTCGGCAACTGCAATAAATGCCCTTTTTTCGGACTGAATATTGATTGCGGGCCCATCGTTATTTGTAATAGCGACAGCATTTAAGGTGACTTTGAATTTCTTATCTGAATAGATCTTGAATGACCCACTTGTTGTTGAGCCTGTAAGCTCATAGGCTATACCGCTTGCTGAAGAGTTTACAACAACATCAGCTCCAGATTGGGTGACAGTAACTCCGGAAACTGAATTTTCAATAGCAGCCGAATTGCCATCGAAGTTTATTTTTACGGTACTGTTGAAAGTGGAGTTTGCAACAAGATCATCGTCGTCTTCCCCTGTCTCCTGGCTCCCTTCAAGCGTACCACTTTTTGATGTCGAACTAATGTTTATCGCTGTACCGGTTTCGATAACCTCCCCTGCCTCCGACTCTGTATTTTCATCTTTTGAACATGAAGCTATGGAGGCTCCCACCATCAGGACCATTCCATAAAATATTACTTTCCTTAACATAAGCTTACTTTTTTATCAGTTCAAAGCTAACAACAACTAGTGTTAATGAATATTAAGCAGTGTAAATTAGATTAAAATTATGTTAATTAAATATTAAATCAACATACTAACAGTTCGGCAGTTGCGTATTTCCACTTTACAAGGGTTAAAATTGGAAATGCTTATCATTAGATCGATGTAATACCTTTTTGCATTCTTTTCTATTTTACCTCATTTCAAGGCTTATACCATTGCAGGGCTTGGGACAGAATTTTAGAGGTCTTTAAAGTTCCACTACTTAGTCATTGTTACCCAGCCTCTTTAAAATTAACTGTCTCAATCTAGCTTCATTTTGATCACCCCAGTATCCCAACGCGGAAATTACGGGAATCAGGGTCTTTCCAAAATCGGTCAGCGAATATTCTACTTTTGGTGGAACAACCGCATAAATTGTCTTGGTAACAAGTTCATGGTCCTCCAGTTCTTTCAGCTGGATATTTAGAACCCTCCGTGAGGCATCCGTATTTTACGCTGTAATTCACTTGGCCTTTTATGTCCCTCATTAATAAACCAGAGCAAACGGATCTTCCATTTTCCGTAGAGGACTTCCCCTATCAAGTCAAGTCCGCAGTTCAGGTTCGGAATAATTTTTCTCTCATACATACTTCAAAATTAAAAGTATGTTCCGATTTGTACAATAGGGGAAAAATTTATCCCTATGTGAATCGTAATTCCGTACTTGTGCAAAATGTTTTTATACCCCAATTTTGTCCTACAAATAATTCTTAAAAATGGAAAAATTTAATTTCAACGATGAGTTATCGGGCAAGATTGCCCTGGCAACAGGAGGTACAAAAGGTACAGGAAGAGCAATTGCGGAAAGAATGCTACAGGCTGGAGCAACTGTGATCATTACCGCAAGAAACGCACCTGAAAAAGCAGATAGCGACCTGCATTTCATTGCTTCCGACCTGAGCACGGCCGAGGGAACTCAAAAAGTGGTCACCCAAGTGCTGTCCACATTCGGAAGACTGGATATTCTTGTGAACAACCTGGGGGGATCATCAACTCCGGCAGGCGGATTTGCCATGCTTACAGACGAACATTGGGAATCGACACTGCAGGCCAACCTTTTGGCTCCGGTTCGGCTTGATAGAGGTTTTTTACCACAAATGATCCAGCGCAAGAATGGTGTCATCATTCACATCGCTTCTATACATGGGAAATTACCACTATATGATTCAACGCTGCCATATGCGGCTGCAAAAGCCGGTTTGAGAAATTACAGCAAAAGTCTATCGAATGAGGTAGCTCACAAAGGCATCCGCGTACTGACTGTTTCGCCAGGATGGATCAATACAACAGCCTCGGAAGCCTGGCTGGGCGAAATGGCAAGAAACTCTGGCAGTACCGTAGAAGAAGCGCAAAAAGGCGTAATGGACGCATTGGGAGGAATACCCTACGGAAGACCTGCTGAACCCGAAGAAGTAGCTGAGCTCGTTGGCTTCCTTGTCTCACCAAGAGCTAGTTATCTGACAGGAACTGAATTTGTAATCGATGGTGGTACAGTACCCACAATTTAAGGATTTTAAGNNAAAACGAATTTAACAGCGGAGCATATGCAGATTGCTTTACTGCAAATGCGGAGGTATTCGATGAGGGAAAGACGTATAATGGAAAGATCGAAATTGCAAACTGGATCGACAAAGCCAACAATGAATACCGGGCTAAAATGAAACCACTAGATTATAACGGATCCCAAAACATCTTATCAGCGGAGATCTCGGGTACATTTCCCGGTAGCCCCATTGTGCTGAAATATCATTTTCACTTATCTGATGGGCAGATCAAATACCTGAAAATTACCAGTTAGCATTTATATGACTAAATAATTTAAGCTGAAGTGCACACCTCAGCTTTTTCGCTTTGTAAATTTATACACTAACTTAACCTTGAGATTAGTTAGCCATATTGATAGCATTTTACAATAAAAATAGAAGTAATTGTATTCATGAATGGGAGCCTTGGATCGAACTGCCAGATCGGGGCGCTACGCTTATTACCACACTTTTGTGTAGAATTAACTATTACGACCATCGTACAATTCAATTTTATTTATCTTAACGGCTAAATTATATTACCAAGTGAAAAGATATTTAGTATTTGTGGCACTGCTAGGGCTAGGCTTTGGTGCGTGCAAGAAGGAAGAATCAGCTAAACCAGATCAAGAAACCATCGATAGTTCCAAATATGTCATCATAGACGGAACAAAATATGAAATAGCTGTTTTGAAAGCCAAGATGGCTAAGTTTTTCAATTTAGAAATAGATGTGATTGGCTATTCAGCTGAGAATCAGAGTTTATATCTTAAAGGCTATACAGGCGAATACAAACTCGCTGATATGATTTCGACGCTAAATACTATTGAGCTATGAGATATTTACTAAAATACATTCTATCTTTTGTCGTTATTATCTTATTTAGTAATATTCTACTTGCGCAAGGTGGGTATATTTCATTGTATCAAGCTGGGTTAAATATTACTTTACAAGACGAAAAATCCCCTACAAAAACGATAATAAGACCACAGATGTATCAGGTTTCGTCACATTTACAAAGAATATTCCGGATTCATTAGAATGTAACGTTTCAGCTATTTTTGTACATAGAAGTACAACAGGAACTGAAACGACAATTTCGGATTCGATACGGGTAAGTAATTCAGAATTTCGCACTTCGATAAGCGTACCAAAAAATTTCACTTTTAAACTTCAACCAAATAAAAAGGCTGGACAAGTTATCCTTNNCAAATACTACAAAAAAAATTACCCCAATACAACCAATGGATGGTCAGGCATGGAATCTGGCAAAACATGGCAAACGGTTGAATTAGACACTGTGCCCCCAACTTCATTCAATGGTCCATCTCAAATATGTAATGAGGGAATATACACTATCACAAACCCTGGTACAATTACCCTTGAAAATGCAACTGGTATTGCAACGTTGACTTCGTTAGGAAATAATCAGTGGAAAGTTACCCGAACAGGTACCGCAAATGGTGAAGTCAATTTGAAATCGACTTCCAATGGAAAAATTGTTGAAAAATCAATAGTCATCGGCACTGTAACGAAAGGAAAT
>DKIT01000156.1:0-3234 GCA_002454415.1 Sphingobacterium sp. UBA6711 | reverse complement strand
AAGAAAAGCCTAGACTAACAATCTAGGCTTTTTCATTTGATGTCAACTAGCCATTAATATATTCATTTTTAGAAAGTCATTCTAGTCGGACAAAGTCCTGTGAAATAGCTTTAACACGATATTTAAGAACGTTTAGAAATCAAATTTACCAGTTTTAATAACTACCACAAACGTGAAAGTGGTTTTTGAGTTTCCGAAATAACGACACCGATTATGTTACACAGTCTAAGAAGGTCTTATATTTTTAAGCACTGGATAGGTACCTTATTATTGGGTACTACACTTGTGACTATATCTCCGGGATTCAATTCGTTAAATTCTTATGATATTACTCAGACAATGCTCTTTTCGATACTTTGGTTTTGGTATAGCTCGATTTATTCTATTCCTACACTGGTATGTTATACATTGGCATTCTACTGGTTTAAGAACAATACACTTAATGTCAATTGGATCAAAATGACTTTAATACTAATTACATTGGCTGGAATTACAATGACAGTGGCACTAACAGTGCAATCAATGGAGTCGGCGATATATTATTCAACCGCCGCAATAATTACTGGGATATTGCTTAAATTGAGAAGGTATGGTTAATTCAATTGCTACTTTAAAGAGAACAACTTGTCGGATATTGACCGATGCCACCCTTTGTCGGGTAATTGGAGTATTATTAATTCTTTTCAACATACTAATTACTTATGAAGATGTTTATATGCTTTATCGATACAACTTTTGCAAGAGCTGCTACTGGTACGCGATGGAGTATGAATCAATACTGTATTTTCGAATTTTTATAGGCGCAATTGGTATTTTATTAGGAGCAGCATTGATAACTTTAAAAGTTAAACATTGGGTCATTGTTTTGATTATCTATGCACTGGTTTTTAAAGCTCGATTTGAGGGAGAAAAAATCATTTATAGTATAGAGACCCAAGCAGGCAGGACCCAAAAATGAATAGATAAGTTGGTCCTTTACCAACCGTGGATTAATTAGGCGTTTTACCAGATCACTCACTTATAATTATTTGAAAACATTGGTATTGACTGACACCGAATTGGAGCTCGTCAAACGAACTTTTGTTAATTTGTTCAAAGGGATTTGTATAGCATAGGACTAAGAAACCAACTTAACCTATAAAATAGGAAAAGGCCACTTAGACAGTATCCAAGTGGCCGTAAAATCTTATATTATTGTAATCTGTTTTATTTTCCTGTAGCCTTCTCTGACTCGATCTGTTTTACAAACTCTATAGTGACGTCCGCTACTTCGGCAATTTCCGAAATCGAAAACTTATTCAAAGACAAAAGGTTCTTTATTACTTCCGCCTTTCCCGCTGCTTTTCCTTTAGCCTCTCCTTCGGCTATTCCTTCCTCTCTTCCTTCGGCTCTTCCCTCTGCCATTGCTTTTTCGCGCGCTCGTTTCAATAGCTCCTCCTGACTACTTCGGATACTCTCGGCATCCCATTTATTCCTTAAACTTACGTTGTACATCTCTCGTTCCTCTGGTTTTAGTTTGCTATACTCTGCTAACCGAAATAACTTTTCAAAAATAGGCTTACGCAAATAAGTGGAAAGTCCATTTAGCGAAGACATATTTTTGAGTACGTAAAGCCAACGATCTAAATCATTAACTAACTCTGCCTCAGCTTTAACAAAGTTAACCAATTCTATATATATAAAGCCTAGATCGTCATAAAATATTTTACCATGATCTCGATAACATAAACAAATATCGTGCAAAAAACACTTCTCCTCGCCCGCGTCAGGCATTGCAAATCCATCCATCAACACAATGATATAGACTTCACTAATTTCATAATTCCAAGCCCTGCGATTGCCTTTGGGTGCCTGATCTGCAATTAATTTACTACTGTAGTAAAGCATGCGCTTCTTCAAATTAACCTGTGACGTCCGCTGCACTTCAATAATAAACCTTTCGCCATTGTCTGCCGTGCAGGTCAGATCAAAAATAACGGTACCGATATCCTCCGTATCCCCGACATGCTCATTTTTGTTATAATATAAATCAGCAATAACCTTGCGACCTCTAAAGAGTTCGTTTAGGAAAGCGATGAGAAGATCTTTATTGGTATCTGATCCGAAAACTTTTTTAAAGCCATAATCTGTCGTGATATCGATATATTTCGATTGTTTTAATTCACTCATAATATATTGTTTTTAAACTGGTTAACAATACAAATATAAGTAAAAAAATATTATAAAACTAACTTTTTTAGTATTATAATATCATTCCGTATATGAATTAAAACTAGTCCCCGCTCAGGAAGGTCTTTTTCATCCTACTCACTCCTCGGATCGGGCTTTAAGGGCATCAGAAGGTTATAAGAAAAAATGGTCTAAACATGTCTTCCCATTACTTGAATATGAACTTCTGGAGGGATGACGACTTTTATTAATAAAAGGGCTAAATCTTAAGCGCCAACGGTCCGTCTTAGTAAATAAAATTATATCTTTAATCGCAAGTGATACCATTGAAATGATTAATTTTAGTCATTGGGAGATGAACAATTATATACCGTTAAAAATATGGTATGACGATGGATCTTATCACAGTTGTTTGCGGGATTATATTCAAAGATGATCTTGTTCTGATTTGTCGACGAAAACCTGAAAAGTCTTTAGGGGGCTATTGGGAGTTCCCTGAAGGTAAGGCAGCGGATAGTTAGTGATCTATTAAACTGGAAACTCGCTCCTGCAGATATTCCTATTGCGAAGGAATTGATTGAACAATTTAAAGGCTAGAGATCGTGTTTACAGCTCGCTTCCTCCTTTTAAAAAGCTTGAAGCATACCTAACAAAGGTCGTAAATGGTGGCTACATGAAGGACCTAATAGTATTGGGCAGGTAGAGATTTTATAAAAAACAATTATGGATAAGAAACTTGGACTTAAAATAAAATTCAATGGCAATCCAGTCACAAATGCTGGTTTTGACAAAGACCACTACATAAAATGGATTTTCCAAGAGCGGATATTAAACCCTTATTTATTCCAAATGAAGAAGTAAATTCATCTATTGATTATTTAATGAAAACAATTGGTAAGGGAGTTATAAGATGAACTGGTCTTATATATTTAAGCACTGGGTTTGTACCTTATTACTTGGTACTACGATCTTGATTTTAGTTTCGGGATTTGCATTCTCAACTATTTCTGAAACAGGTGACTCATTGACTTGGTTTATTATCTATTTACTTTCTAGTACCATATA
>DKIT01000076.1:56522-57845 GCA_002454415.1 Sphingobacterium sp. UBA6711 | reverse complement strand
ACCCCTGTAAACCCCCTGTTATTACCTTGTAGAATTACTGTTATTTCAGGTTTACATTAGAAAATGATATGAACACAAATACGCTTTGGACCACGGCTGTATACCAGGGTTAGGATACGCCCAGTGATTAGCGCGATGTTATAACGGAATTTTGTTTAATTTTAATCGATCAAGTAATCATCAGCGATGAACAAACGTGAAATTCTAAGACAACATATCAACAAGACCGTCCAGTTGAATGACGAGCAGTTCGACTATTTTTTTTCCTTATTCAAACCTGTTTCCTTTAAGAAGAAACAAGTGATCATTCACGTGGGAGACCTCGTAGAATGTGAATATTTTGTGCTAAGTGGCTGTCTAAAGACCTATTTTACGAATGATGAACAAAAGATGCATATCTTACAATTCGCCACACAAACTTGGTGGGCTTCCGATTACAATGCATTGCATAATTGCAGCATCGCCACGGTCAATTTAGATTGTGTTAGTGATGCCGATGCTCTTTGTTTATCAAATGAGGACCGTGAAAAAATATGCAAGGAAATTCACGAAGTCGAAACCTTTTTTAGATGGCGCTCGAACAAAGGATACATTGGGCTCCAAAAAAGAATTGTATCGCTATTGAACAACGATGCTCGCAGCCGTTATGAAGAATTAATGCAACAATATCCTGAACTGTACAATCTCGTTCCCAAACATTTAATTGCAGCCTATCTTGGAGTTTCCCGCGAAACGCTCAGTAGGCTCTATCAAGTTAAATAATGTGATCTAGGTCACAAAAACCAAACAATTCTCCAAAATGTGATGTATATCACATAGGGCTTTCATCATTTATCCCCTACTTTGTACTATCATTTTAAACATTTATTTTTTTTAATAGACGTAGTTATTAGATTAATTCAGGTCCTAAGACCGAAAGCTTCCAAAGCTCAAAAGAAACTGATAACCACATCGCCGCTAAAGACAAATTAGATATGAAAAAGGAGCAATTAAAAGTATTGGTGGTATTGACATCACATGACCAATTGGGTAATACTGGAGAAAAAACTGGTTTCTGGGTTGAAGAATTTGCTGCCCCATATTACGTTCTCGTTGATTCGGGTGTAGATGTTACAATAGCATCACCGAAAGGAGGACAACCGCCAATCGATCCTAAAAGTGCGCTTCCCGATTTTCAAACCGAAGCAACTAAACGTTTTGATGCCGATAAAGAGCTTCAGACAAAGTTAGCGAACAGCTTGGTTTTGGACACGATAAATGAACAAGATTACGATGCGGTTTTCTATCCAGGAGGCCATGGTCCACTTTGGGATCTGACAAATG
>DKIT01000076.1:52492-56513 GCA_002454415.1 Sphingobacterium sp. UBA6711 | reverse complement strand
GGCTATCTCAATTGAGATAGCCATTATTGAATTTATTTCTTCTACCGCTTTCACTTGACAACACATTGTACCGTTGCTGTCTTTAACCACGGTGAAGTGAAACGTATATTAATCGTTTCACCAGGTTGAGCTAATGCTTGCACATAGACAAGCATTTTACCATGATATACGCGCTGTTTATTATCTGTATAATCAGCCATGTCTGCATTATTTCCCGCTTCCATCCCCAATAGACGGGCATTTCCAACAAGATTACAAGTGACTTCATCTTCCGAAAGGATCACAGGTTCGTTATTTTCATCTACAATCTGTAGCGCGATTTGAACGATTGCACCTGATTTTATTTCCTTGTCTCCTATCACTTTAGCTTGAATAGCGGCTGGATGCTGGCTGGATTGGACTGCATGACGGACGACTTCCTTTTTATTATCGTCCAAACCTACTACTTCCAATTTGCCTGATGTGTAGGGAATATCCCAAAAGATTATCCCTGTTTTTTCATCATATTTTTTCTGTTCGCCAATGAGCTTACCGTTTAGTTCCAATCGAGCTTCCGCACTATTGGTATAGCAGACCACGCGTATTTGCTGGCCTTCTTGGTAGTTCCAAATTGGCCAAGCATCCATAGAGGGCGCTTCACTTTTCCGTTGTCCCTGCTCCGACTCCAATGCCGACCAAACATCTGTTGCTCCGGCGCCCCCTTTCAAAGGATAAGTACCCAAGTAAGCCATTGGTTTATCCGACCACAACGATTGACGATAATAGCCTCGCGGTTTGACAAATCCGGCAAAATCTAACAGTCCGGAATAAAATCCCCGCGAAGGCCAACGTCCTGATTCGCCCAAATAATCAATCCCTGTCCACAAAAATTGGCCAAAAATATGCGCATTGTCACGCACAGATAACCAAGCTGAAAGGTCATGCCTATTTTCGCTACCGAAAATAACCCGTTCTGGATAGCGTTGGTGATCCTGTTGATAGCGACTCTCGGTATAGTTATATCCTGCAATATCAAGAGCTCCCGGGTAAGCAGTTTCATTGGACATCGCCACTCCCGCAAGACCTGCTGTGACTGCTCTGCTTTTGTCGTATCTTTTTACAACAGCAACCAACCTTTTGGCAATATCCCCTAAACGCATTGCATCTGGCGCTTCCTTTTTGTAACCACCATAAGATGCCTGTGTAAAACCACCTTCCTTCTTCTCACCATTAAGGATAGGATGTGAATATGGATCATTTGGATAATCAACTTCGTTTCCTATGCTCCAAGCGAAAATTGAAAGATGATTGCGATCTCTTTTTACCATGTCTGCCAGATCTTGTTCTCCCCAAGATTCAAAAAAATCATAGGAACCTTCAAAACCAGGCGTTCCAACATTCCATCCCGCCAACCATTTCCTTTTTGGAAACTCCCACTCATCAAATGCTTCATCCATAACTAGTAAACCAAGCTCATCACATAAAGCATAAAGTGAAGAAGCTTGTGGATTATGACTGGTACGAATAGCATTAACACCCAAAGATTTTAAGGTCAGCAAACGTTGACGCCATACTTCCGGATAGACTTCTGCTCCCAATACACCAGCGTCATGGTGCAAACAGACTCCTTTTACTTTCATCCACTCTCCATTTAAAGCAAAACCTTTATTCGGGTCAAATGTGAAGGTCCTAAAGCCTGTTTTTACCTCCGACTGATCGATCTGCTCACCATTTTGAGTCACGATTGTCCGCAAAGTATACTGTTTAGGTTGCTCCAAATTCCATACCATAGGATTCGATACTGTCAATTGCTGTTGCACCGTTGCCTTATCAGACGCCCCGACCTGAATTTTATGAGACTTTTTGGCAACAACCGTACCTGTTACATCAAGCAATTCTTGTGCAACGGTTATTGCACTTGCGCTAGACGCGCTATTGATCAGGGTCACTTCTGTATTTAAGATTCCTTTCCCATGCTTTATTTCTGGATAGGCATACACACCCCATTGATCGATATGCAAGGGATTAGCCCTTACAAGCCATACATCGCGATAAATCCCAGATCCTGTGTACCATCTAGAGTCCGCACTCTGGCTATGATCTACCCTAACTGCGATGGTATTTTCTTTTCCAAATTCAACATAAGGGCTTATATCATAAGCAAAAGACACATAACCATTCGGACGTTTTCCTATAGATTTGCCATTCACAAAAACTTCGCTGCGATTATAGACCCCTTCAAAATAAAGAAAGAGCCTTTTTCCTTTATCCTCAGCAGGCAAGGTCAGTTGTTTTTGATACCATCCTATACCACCCGGCAAATAGCCCGTGGCGCTGGCTAGAGATGGGCTCAAAGGATATTTCACGCCCCAGTCATGCGGTAACATGATCCGCTGCCAGCCGCGATTATTGGACTCTCTTGGCATTTTTCCATTGGTATCGCCTAGATGGAAACGCCAGTCTAAATTGATGCGTTCGGCTTTGCCAAAACCAAGCTGGGCGTACAGGGAGCCAAGTCCCATAAAACCCGATGCAGCCAGGATCACTAGACTTCTACATATTTTTTTCATTGTATTTTATACGTTAGGTTAATTGAATTAATGCGTAGGGACAACTGGTATGATATGACCGTTCTCATCAAAATACAAAGGATCCATACACACCTCTCTATTAAATCCTGCTGCATCGCCCATATCGATACCTTTGGGATAATTAAAACGATGGTAGACAATATACCATTCATCTTTACCTGGAATCTGCAAAATAGAATTATGTCCTGTTCCATAAATGCCTTTAGCAGCATCTTTTTGCAAGACTAAATTACTTTCTGGAACAGTGATAGGTCCATCCGGTGAAGTCGCTGTTCCATAGCGCACACGGTAATTTTCGCTTCGGGTATCGTCCTCCGACCAAAAGAAATAATATAGGCCTTTTCGATAGACAACATAGGCGCCTTCCCGAAAAGTCTTATCGGGTGTCAACATTTTGATTGTATTCTTTTTAATTGAGATCATATCTCGGTTGAGTTCGGCAACCGCCAGATAGCCATTTCCCCAATATAGATAGCTTTTCCCTGATTTGGGGTCATTGAATACAGCAGGATCAATTTGTTGTCCTCCGTTGACACCTTCTGGTTTGAAGTCGATCAGCGGTTTACCTGAATCTTTAAAAGGTCCAGTAGGTAGGTCTGCAACCGCTACTCCTATTTTTTGTGCCGCTGTAAAATAATAATAGTACTTATAATCGTTCTTTATCTTTTTTTCGGTTATGGTTGGAGCCCAAGCATTACGGGGCCCCCAAGGAACGTCTTTTTTTAGATCCAAAATCACACCTTCATCTTTCCACTGCCTTAAATCAGTAGAAGAGAAAGTTTTGAAATAATATCCCCCCCATCCGTCAAAGCCATCACTCGTCGGGTAGATATAATATTTTTTTGTTTTATTGGAATAAAGAATATCTGGATCGGCATAAAAACCATCCAAAACAGGATTCTTTCTGAATGCGAATTCTATATCTTTCGGCTTTCCCCATTTGGAAGTCAAGTCCAAAAGTTCTTGTCTTGAAATAGGTATAATCGTACCGTGGCGGGGATGAAAATCCATATCAATTTCGTGATCAATTACTTTAAAACGATCCAGGTCTTCGGAGGTGCAAAATTGGTACTTGCCTGTNNTATTCGATTGATTGAGTTTAAAGACACTGGATCCTTCGACAGCGTCAGTGGTTTGCTGTTTATAACCTGGTTGCTCGATCCATTTTCCGGAGGTCAGTGCGTCTGTTATGGCTAGCTTAATACCATTTCCATGTCCTTCAGTTTTGTAAAAAAGGTAGAATAGACCATTTTTTTCAATGATATCACCATCAATACATGACTTACCATTTTTCGGAAGAAAAAGTACCTTTGGTTCTGTTTCAAAATCCGTAAAATCTTTATTTGCATAGGCATAATAGATAATATCCGGGCCATTGCCATGTTGCATAGACCAATAAACCATATATTTCCCCATGGAGGGATCAAATATAGTCTGTGGTGCCCATACTC
>DKIT01000076.1:0-52401 GCA_002454415.1 Sphingobacterium sp. UBA6711 | reverse complement strand
TAGGCAAATAGATAACCTGCAAAATCTTTGTCTGTGGGTCCGCTGCGATAAGCCTGAGCAAAAACGCCGAGTGTAGCATGTAATAAAATTAAAGTAGCTAAAATTGAAATACTGTTTTTTTTCATGAAGATTTAGTTGAATAAATGAGCACTGGACTATTTTTTGCATAACGCAAAGACACAGGGACAAAAGCCCCTTGTCTTTGTAATTCGACACTATCACTTGTCGCCACCACCTATTTTAACGCTATTTTCTGAACTGCTGAATAATAATATTCTCCTGATACGGTCGATTTAACGCCAATTCTCGCAAAAACATAATCCAGGTTTTTTAAATTGTTTGGCAATTCGCCCGCGATACTTATTGGTTGACCAAAAGTGACGTTAGCCAAGTTAGCCTCCACCCGAAGTTCTTGTCGTCCTTCATCCGTTAATATGGATTTCCCTAAGTAGAGACATACAGCACCCAAATTTGCCGTCTCCACAATTCTGTTAACTGTAAAGTTAGCTGTAATACTATTACTATTTTTTTGAAATGATTCGTTTGTCACCGTGAAATAAGGTGTTACGGGCAGCTCTATTGTTGTGTTGCCTTTCACCTGTACGATGATCGTATCTGTTGCTTGTTGTAACCAAGGAGAATCTCCCATTCGGACCAATTTGTAAGTTCCATCAAATAAACTCGCAGAAAAAGTTCCATCCTGATCGGAGTAGACATTTATCTTAGACCGGAGTGGATATCCATCTTGCCATAATTCTAATTGAGGTCCATTATTTCGAACACCAATCGCTTTGCCTTCGTAAACAACACGACCTGAAAGTATTGACTTGGGTGCTTCAAAATTGTCATATTCGCATCCCACAACAACTAGGCATGCCAAAGCGATCAATAAGCTTAAAAATTTTATTTTCATGATACAAATAGATTAATGGAATGGATTTCTAACTATTTTAGGGTTCTTATTGATGACATCCTGGCTGATGGATGCATAATAATTGGCCATACGGAAAAAACGGGCTCTTCTGAAACGCGCGGGTCTAACCCGTTCATAGATATATTTACCATCATCCGCATGACCCGGACGTACTACACGATAAGCATACAAACCGTACACCACTGCATTAGGATCATTTTCCGATCCGCCCCACACTAAATGTGCTGTACGCCATCTCTTAAGATCATAGTAACGATGATCTTCGAAAGCAAGCTCAACACGACGCTCGTTGCGGATAATATCCATTGTTAATGTATGAACGCTATTAACCGGAAACCCCGCTCGCTCTCTCACTTTATTAACATAAGTTGTTGCATCACCTGTTTGTCCTAGCTCAAATGCAGCTTCTGATGCATTGAGATATATTTCACCCAGACGGAACCAGGGCCACCAGTTAGCAGCGGACGTACCCCGTGTGCTGGCCGCCGGCGCATCACTGACAAATTTCCGAATATAGAAACCTGTATTGCTTACATCCTGTGCATCATAAAGCGGACCGTCAAATCCAGTCCACAAACCTCCAGTTTCATAATTTTTTCCCAATACAGGAGAAGTTCTAAATTGGTAAGCGCCATTTTCCCAAACGGCTACTCCTGCTTGAATACTTACATCACGCCCTTTGAACGACGTTCCCGGATAAATCACGGTGCCATATAAACGGGCATCTTTATTTGCAAAAATATCATTGATATTTTGATAGGCAACATAACCTCCTCCAGCAGTTTTATCGTGAAGCGTACCTTTGCTGCCGTCTAAGTAATCAAAACTTTCTACAAGACTCAATGAAGGCGAAATTGTCGATGATGATTCATTATCTTCAGTAATGCTTTTGACGATGTTGTCATAGGCAAAACGGTGAACTTTTAAGCTCGTGGCAAAATCCTTCGCAAAAATGACCTCTTTACCAGTTTTTTTATTGAGCATATCGTAAAAATTGGCTCCTTTGTCCGCATTGTCATTATACAATGCAAACGGACCGCTCATAATNNCTTGGTGTAATAACCCGTCGCCATATTGGCAGGAATACCCACTTCTCCACCTGCTGTCGTTATTGGAGAGGCCATCAAATTATTGTATTTCGCAATAGATCCGGCATAAAGCATTGCACGGCTTTCCAGCGCCAACACGGTATACTTGTTGGCTCTAGTTTTACTGTCTTTATAAGCGTCAAGATCATTCTTAATCTCTTCCAGTTCTTTGTAAATAAAGTCATAGACCTCATATTCCTTGGCACGCGCTACCTGCAACGGCGTAGGGTCGCCGCTAAAATCATAAATCAGCTGAGTCGTGACAATCGGTACACCCCCCATGCGTTTGACGAGTTCGAAGTAAACAAAGGCCCTGATAAAGCGAATTTCGGCGATGTATTGCTTACGCTGTACTTCCGTCAGTTGTGTACTGAATTGCGTAATATTTTCTAATGAAAGATTCAGATCTCGTATAAGCCCGTAGTCCCAGTAACGGCCGTAATCGTCACCAAACTGAAAATCATTATGCCAGTTTTGATCGCGGTGTCCCGACCACATCGCATCGTCCAATTCGGTCATACCACCTGTGTTAAAGACCCCATGCAAGGTCGGCAGTCTGTCGTAATAATTTGCAACCAAAGAAGTCAATAGCTTTGGGTCATTCCAGAGCTGTGCATCAGTAATCAAAGCCTTTGAATCCCTATCAAACCAATCGTCGTGCTTGCAGCTGCTCAACGACGACAGAGTCAATAGAGCAACTCCTATGTATGTAAGTTTAAATCGTAATTTCATATTAAAAAGTCATATTAAATCCAACCATAAATACCCTTTGCTGCGGATATACTACTGCTGCTCTTGCTTCGATCTCAGGATCTATCTGGTAGTCTTTGACATTATCAAAAGAGATCAGGTTTGAAGCATTTACATAGAACCTTACTTTTTCAGCTTTTACCTTTTGAATCCATGCTTTCGGTAAATTATATCCGACCTCGAGGTTACGGACACGGAGGTAACGTACATTAGTTAACCAAAAATCACTATTTTGGCTATTGGGCCCTGAGTTACCGTTACGAATTGCAGGGTAGCGTCCTGGAATCCATTCGCTATTGGGATCATAAGGATCTTTGCGGTGCCACCTGTCTTCAAGAAGGTAAGCTGGAGAATTTCCACCACCATGAAAGGCATTGCGTAATTCATAATCCTGAAACCAAGATTGTATCGCACCTCCTGCAAGATCGATATTCAAGTTGATACCTTTCCAGTCGAGGCCAATCCGCCCACCAAAGCTCATCATAGGTGCCCAGCCCGTTTGGTAACCAATTGGACGTTGGTCCATATCGTTGATAACGCCATCACCGTTAACATCTTTATAAATTAAATCTCCAGGTAGTTGCGTCCTGTTATTCTGGCCATCATTATTGATTGCATGATTACGGATCTCTTCTTCTGATTGAAATCTTCCGACGACCTGATATCCCCACCAGACGCCGCCCCAGCGATCTTCAATGGAATTGCGATACTCATTCCAGGAGTTGCTAAAACGAGGTTTATAGGTTTCTAACTCGCGATAACGTGAGAAAGTCATGTTTCCACTGACAACATAGTTTAACTCACCGACCTTATCCGTATAGGTAATGATACCTTCCGCACCATAATAGCCGTTCTTGCCGAGATTTTCATTTGGAAGGTCATAACCGATTTCAGCCGGTAAGAGCACATCGTATCGTTTGCCTGGATATCCAGTACGGATAATTTTGAAGATATCGGCCGTCAATGTTAGCTTATTGTTCAGCAGTGTCGCATCGATACCCATGTTATAATTGGTGTTTTTAACCCAAGAAAGATTGCGAACTGGCAAACCTCTGGGCTGTACCCCGGGCACATAGGCTCCGTCTAAGACAGCGCTTCCAGACGCCCAATTATATCCGGCAAGGTAATCATGCATTCCTACCCCCTCTTCAAGTCCTGTTTGTCCGATCGAGCCTCTAATTTTTAAGTCACTCACTACCGATTTTAATGCTTTGAAGAATCCCTCATCCGAGATACGCCAACCTACTGACGCCCCTGGGAACAATCCCCAGCGTTTACCTTCATAATATTTAAAGGAACCATCGTACCGGCCCAATACTTCCAGAAGATACTTGCCCTTGTAGTTGTAATTGATACGACCAATATAACCAGCCCGAGCCTCGTAAGCCCATTCATCGGCCAAACTATTGAGCTCCGACAGTCTTAACAACGGAATATAATTGTTTGAAGGATTTGCGCCCAATGCCTTATACGTCCGATCCCAATCTGAACGCTCATAGCCCAGCATTCCTGCAAAAGTGTGATCGCCGATCTGTTTGTTATAGTCGATCTGGAACTGTGCAAATCGGGAAACAATTTCCCTCATGGTATCGTAACGCCAGCCAGCATCACTTCCTCCTCTGCGCTTATACGTATCATTTTCGTAACGGTACACATCATAGGTATATTGGAAGCCTTCAAATTTATTGTTGGTATAATTATACGAAACGGTTCCTTTTGCCGACAAACCAAATTTTGTCTTATAGGCAGCAAAGAGATTCACATTTCCCGCCAGGTATTTATTGTCTTTATAGCCGGCAATATCGCGGCTAAAAAGGGCCGGGTTATAGGGAAAATCATTGGTATAATTGATATACGCTGGATTGTCGTTTGCATAGGGGCCTACCGTTGGTCTGTTTTTCATAATGGCCAAAATCGAGGAGAAGTATCCATCTCCACCTGGTAAACCAACATCTTGTGTCCCCTCATGTCTTCCCGAAATCTGTGTACCGACAGTCAGTCCTTTAAGTACCTCAGCTTCCATATTGGCCTGGAAATTGGTTCGCTTATAATTGAAATCCTTGATCATTGCATCTTGATTAAGATGCCCCAATGACAGGAAGTAATTGGANNAATTGGATTTTTCATTTCCTCCCGTGACATTGGCATTGACGTATCGCTGTGGGATATTCTTACGGATCACCATGTCATAGTAATCATAGCCTTGGTAACCAGGCTCTGTACCCGCTTGCCATTTAGCCAATTCCTCTGGCGTATAAACGCTCTTCGGATCGCGGTTTTCATTCTGCGCAGCTTCGACTAATCCACGCGTATATTGTTTTGCATTTGCCATGGTGGGAAATCGTGTCAGATTTTGCCAACCTTGGTAGCCATTGATATTGATTTTTGCACTTTCTCCTTTCGCTCCTTTTTTTGTGGTAATAAGCACAACACCTCTGGACGCGCGAAATCCATATACCGCAGCAGCTGCATCTTTCAAAATAGAGATACTTTCGATATCTTCGAGATTCAGCGAATTAAAGATATCTGCTCCGGATCCGTTCTGGGTACCAACCCAGTCAGTCCCCTCTTGACCCCCATAAGCAACTCCATCAATTACATATAATGGTGAACCCATATTGCGGATTTCGATCGCCGCACCACGACCCGGACGCGCATCTTTCGCACGCACGGAAATCGGGTGTACCTTTCCGGCCAAAGCCCCGGCAGTTGTCGTCGATGATGATCGTACAATATCCTCCGATTTGATATTGCTCACCGCCCCCGTAATATTACGTTTTGACTGTTTACCATAACCAACGACAACAACATCTTCCAGCACATTTTCATCGGCGTCGAGCTGAATTTTTAAATTTGTTGTTCCATCCAAAGGAATTCTTCGAGTCTTATACCCAACAAATGATATCACAAGTGTTCCTTTGTTGGTATTCAACTCAAACTTCCCCGATTTGTCCGTTGAAGTTCCCTTCCCGCCCTCCAAAAGGACCACACTTGCCCCAATGATAGGCTCGTTTGCTTTGTTGAAAACTTGCCCCGTAACCTTCTCCTGCGCATACAACAATGTTGGCATCACAGTCAACATGGTGTAAAAAGAAGCAATCTTTAAGTTTTTCATAAATACGAATTAAACAGTAAATAATACAATCTAGTCAGACAAGACAATGTGATGGTAAACTCGGGTCTACTTTGGTTATTTGTTTTGCATCGTTGCCAACCCTACCTAGACTTTATAATTGGATTAATAAGTCAAACTTAGCCGATTTTTCAGCATTTGATCATATACAAATCCGTCAAAAATCATATATTTTTCAGTCAAAAACAGCCTCATTAGCGCATTATGAGCTATAAAAAAGCCCCTGACTATAGGAGTAATAGCAGGGGCATACTTGTCTTATGCATATCGTTTTAATATACCACTCGATCCTTGTTATCGGATCGCTGGTATTCGGAAGGCAGCTGGCCAAACTCCTCTTTAAAACACTGCCGGAAATAAATCGCGCTATTGATTCCGACCATAAATGAGACTTCAGTCACATTATATTTCCCGGTCCGAAGTAAATCCGCTGCCTTATGGATACGTATCTTACGAACGAGCTGATTAATATTTTTTCCGGTAATGCCTTTCAGTTTGCGGTATAAGGTAGACTGACTCATATTCATCCGATCAGCCAAGGTAGCCGCGTCCAATACCTCATCCTGCATATGTTGTTCCACAATCTGCATAAAATCACGAACGAATTCATTTTCGCGCCAAAGTTCTTCCTGAGCTTTTTGTTCTGTTTCAGCATTAGAATAGGATGACTGGGCACTTAAACTCTGTAAAATCAGCTCATTAATCTGTTTCTGTCGGCTCAATAAATTGTCTATACGTTTGAAGAGTAAAGCCGCTGATACAGGCTTGATGAGATAGGAATCTATTCCTAGATCGTAGCCTCGCCANNACAAGGGAATATGACTTGTGCTGCGTTCCTGTTTTAATTGCTGTACAAGCTGAAATCCGTCCATATCGGACATCATAATGTCGCTGATCACCAAATCTGGTACCCTGGCTATTGCCATTTGATAGCCTACAACTCCGTTCTCAGCGAGCACTACATCATATTGCCGTTGCAGCGTGCTTCCCAAATACGCTCGGAGTTCAGAATCGTCTTCGACTAATAAAATAAGGGGACGCTGCGTTGCAGGGGGTGGCTCACTTTCCTGAACCACAAATTGATCGACTTTCAGCTTTACCGTAAATGTGGCACCAAGACCAAAGGTACTTCTCACTTCCACTTTTCCATGGTGTATTGCCACCAATTCCTTTACCAAGGCCAGACCAATTCCAGTCCCCTGTGTACCCGTCCCTGGAATTTGCTAATATTTTTCAAAAATACGCTCTATATCTTCTTTGGCAATACCGACACCTGTATCTTCCACGGATAATATGGCCCAGTGATCCAAATCCGCACCTTCATAACGCAAACTGAGTTTAATATAGCCCGACTCGGTGTATTTATAAGCGTTCGACAATAAATTATCTACAATCAATTGCACGATTTCAGCATCAAACAAAGTACGTATATTCTCTTCAGGTATTTCAGACAACACCCGAAGATCAGGCTTTTGATTCAATGTTCTATATTTGTGAGTGAGATCCGCAAGCATTTCGCCTAAGGATCCCGCTTCAGGGACAAAGGGCTTAAATTGCGATTCTACCTTCCTAAACTCTAAAAGCTGGCTCACCAATCTAAAGAGCCTATTGGCACTCTTCTGAACTGTCTGGACCAATTCACGATGCTTTTCGGCAAGCTCCTTTTCTTGCGACAAATCGTCAAGCGGACCTAGAATCAACGTCAGTGGTGTACGTAATTCATGCGTGATATGTGTATAGAAGTTCATCCGCTCAGCATGCAACTGCTCGTCCTGTAGATGTTGCCTCTCCTTAAACCTTAGTTCGGATTCTGCTTTCATTCTTTTGAAATAGAAAGATATAATGACATATCCAATCATAAGGACCACCAGCACATAAAATACCTTGGCTGATAAGCTCAAATAGAAAGGTGGCGCGATCTTAATCAATAGCCTTTGATAATCTTGCGACCATTGACCATTTTTCATTCGTGTCCGAATGAGCAACTCGTGCTCCCCATAGGGGATATTCCGAAAATCGAGATTTGTCTCATTGCCCAGAANNCCCCAGAAAAATCCAGTCACTATTGAGCCCTTGTAATTGATAGCCAAATTCGACCAATCCATCCAAAGCAAAATCCATGACAGCAAGTTCGATGCGAAAACTATTTTCATCATAATTGAGCGCAATAGTCTTCGTCGCCGAGGGATATTTATCGACCTGCGCATTGGATTCGCCAGACCGAAAAACAATAAATCGGCTTACGCTTACTGGTGAAGTAGGTAAATCGGATGGAATTTGCGCGGGATTGAAATAACACGTTCCTTCCTGCATTCCAAAATACAAACGTCCTTCTGCATCCTTTCCAACACTTCCATTGATAAAACCTCCCAATGGTAGACCGAAAGACTGATCGTAGTGAAGAAACCGTCTTTCCTGCGAAACGTAACGTAGCATACCCGATTTGGTAGAACACCAAATATCTCCGTGATGATCCTCAGCAAGTCCATTGACAAACAACCAAGCATTGCCTCCCGGCGGCATCAATACCGCGAGATCACCAATCTTTTTGCCTGCATCCTGCATAGCCAACCCGTGGTTCGTAGCGATCCAAATATTATTATTCTTGTCTCGCAGCAAATGATTAATTGTATTATTACGTAATCCACTATCGTTGTCCATCTTTTTGAGCAGCTTACGATCGGAATTATAGATATAGAGTCCTTGCCCATAAGTTCCCACCCACATATTATGCTGACCATCTTCCACAAGCGTCCGCGGCGCATAATCTCCAAGCATGGGTTTGTTGATCAGCAGTTTTTGAACATGATTCGCCACCCCATCGTAGATAAAAACACCTTGGTGAGCAGCAATCCAAATATGCCCTAAATGATCCTCGTAAATCGCCCGAACCTCCGTCACAGGCTCTCCTAAATCAATCGTATGCNNTCCTACACCGCCCCCATATAGTGCCAGCCAAATATTCCCGAACTGATCTGGAGTGATGTGCTGCACCATGGTATTATTACCTTTTCCTAGATCAAAAAGCTGTACATGCTGTACACCTTCGACACGTTTATCATAACCATATTTTGGCTGTAATAGGAATAGTTGCGAGGACTCGCCCCCTATCCACAGGGTATTGCCAATTTCCTTGATCGCATAGACAAAGGGCTCATTTCCATTTTTTGCTAATCCTGTTAATGGGATTTGCTGCAGTCTATCTGTCCCCGGATGATAGACTGCAAGCCCTTTTCGGGTACCGATCCATATATTCCCTCCCTGATCACAAAACAATGTTTTTATTTCATTATCAGGCAGTTTACCAGAGGTATTCTGATTCGTCAATCGTTTCACCGAACGACGAATAGGATCCAAAATTGTTAACCCTTCATTGACATGCCCGATGTACAACATACTGCTGTGATCCTCAGCCAAGGACCAGATGCTATTTTCGGGCAGTCCTGGACAATTTTTTTTATTGATATGATTAAACTCCTTGGTTATTGGATTGAAATGCTGTACGCCTTGATGATAAGTTGCCAACCACAGTTTCCCGTCCTTACTTTCGATCATATCCGTAATATCATTTGTAGCAATGGATTTCGGATTAGTATCATCATGTATATAATAGCTAAATTTATTTGTACGTAGGTCGAGTACATTCAAGCCATTGGAACGTGTTCCGATATATACCTTCTTGTCGGAATAGAGCAATGTGTTAATTTCATTGCTATTGACTGTTAGCCCATCGGGCTTGTCTGCGGCATAATAGGATTTAAAGGACTTTCCTGCGTATCGGTTTAACCCCAACTCACTGGCTATCCACATAAATCCCTCATCATCGTGCACAATATCCAGCACCTGCTGATTGGTCAGCCCGTCTTGAAGGGAAAAAAAATGGGCACGATTGGGCTGTCCATAAACTTGGGCCAACTGCCAAAAAAAAACAATGATAATGAGAAAATTTTTCATAGCTCTTCCACCACCAATAAATTAACACACCAACCTATTTTTCGAAAGGCTTTGTTTGCAGATTACCAAACAACCCAATGCATTCACAACTTTTTACAAACTTATTTAGGACAGCAGTAAAGTGATTAGAAAATGAAAATACGCAGGAAATAAACACAACCTAGGCCCATTCAAATAAAGGTTTTTCAAGGTTAAAGATAGGAATAATTACTTAAATGTAAAATAAACATTTATCATAACACAAAGAGAAATACATCGTATAATCCGATAGTGTTGTCAATGCTCCTAAAATTATCAGCCAATACCTGAAATATTGGTATATTGCAGCTCAATCTTACATACTTGTGAATAACGAAGAAGACATTTTATGAATAAATTCCTATCAACCTTATTATTATCCTGCGCACTGTACTTGCCCACGACGAACTTCGCGCAAAACAAAACTAGCATTCCGCAGCTTATTCCATTTCCGCAAAAATTAGAGTCCAAACCAGGCCTCTTTAAGCTAAATGGCCAAACGTTGGGTTACTATATCGATCCTACATTATCTTCTGGACCACTGTCAGATTGGATCAACCATTCCCTGTTCGGGAAACTGAACAAAAAAAGCGTGAAGCTGGCAAATGCTTCGCTGCAGTTGATAAAAAAGCAAGGGCTTCAAGATGAAGCTTATGAATTGAAAATAGATCAAAAAGGCATCCAGATCATCGCTTCATCGGAAAAGGGTGCCTTTTATGGATTACAGACAATCCAGCAATTATATCTTCTCTCGGGCACAACTGCTAAGCTTGCCCTTCCCTATGTGACGGTCAGCGATNNTGCACCTGACTGACGATCAAGGATGGCGCATCGAAATAAAGAAATATCCCAAACTAACCGAAATGGGGGCTTGGCGAACCTATAACAACCAGGATTCTGATTGCTTCGAAAAAGCTAAAGAAAATCCCGACTTTAATCTACCGCAGGAGTTGATCCGCACAACAAATGGAAAGGAAGAATATGGCGGCTTTTACACCCAACAAGATATCAAAGATATCATTGCCTACGCAAACAGCAGGCAAATTGAGATTATTCCTGAAATTGACATGCCCGGACATATGATGGTCGCGACCAAAGCTTATCCCGAGCTCCTATTGGACAGTCAATCTGCTGGTTGGGGCAAACAGTTCTCTGTGCCGATTAGCCCATGGAAAGAAAGCAGCTATACCTTCATTGAAAATGTGTTGAGCGAAATCATTGCGCTATTTCCTTCCCATTATATTCACATTGGTGCCGATGAGGTAGAAAAAGATTCCTGGTCAAAATCAGCGGCTGCTCAAGATTTTATGAAAGAAAAGCAAATAGCGAACTTACATGATCTTCAAAGTCATTTCGTCAAACGCGTGAACAATTTTATACGTTCAAAAAATAAACAAAGCATCGGGTGGGATGAAATATTGGATGGTAGCTCCGACACCAGCATGATGGTCATGTACTGGCGAGGCTGGGTAAAAAATGCGCCTATAGAGGCCGTTAACCGCGGTCACCGGGTCGTTATGACGCCTACGAATCCGCTTTATTTTGATTATCTCCCGAACAGCAGCAGCCTAGATGCCGTGTACAATATGAGTGTGATACCTTCGGATNNCGATTCAAGGTGCACAAGCCAATATCTGGACCGAAATGATCCCTTCCACTGCGCGCTTGGAATTTATGATTCTCCCGCGGTTAAGCGCTTTATCGGAACGGGTATGGACTAATAAACCCTTGTACGACAGCTACAAAACTCGAGTTATTTCACACTTTGAGCTCTGGAACAAAAAGGGCCTACGCTACCGCATGCCAGACCTTAAAGGCTTTGCCGAAACACAGGTGATTGTTGATGGGCAGTCAATCCTTAAGGTCGTGAATGAGCTACCTCAAAATCCAATACACTATACGACCGATGGTAGCCTTCCAACCCAGCAAAGCCCAGTACTCAACGGCTCGCTCATCGTTAAAAAAGAAGGTCCTATCCGGTTTGCAACCATCTCTTCTTCGGGTGCTAAAAGTGAACTGTATCAGGTTGATTTTAAAAATGATCACTGGAAAAAGGGCGTAGAAGAAGAGGAAGGCACATTGGCACCTGGTCTTAAAGCAACACTTTTCAATGGCACCTTTGCTAATACTGCTGCCATTAGCGGTCCTGAAGTGCGCCAGGAAGTAATTGGTCAGGTAACACTAAGTGATACGATCAAAATGCCTTCTTTTGGCGCAAAAATAAGGGGGTATATCCATGTCCAGGAAAAAGGAATCTATAATTTCTACTTCACATGCGACGACGGTGGTGTCTTAAGGATACATGACCAGCTCGTCATTGATAATGACGGACAACATGCGCCAATTATGAAAAGTGGTCAGATTGCACTAGAACCAGGCTACCATCCTATTGCTATAGATTTCATTGAGGCGGGAGGAGGCTTTACCCTAAAACTTCAATACAGCCTTCACGATTCAAAAGTAATCGATATTCCCAAATCGTCCTTTTTTCATAAAAAGGATTAAAATAATCAACATGAAAAAGAAATGATGCTATCCCCTGTGCATTTACTGCACGGGGGATTTATTTTATCCAACGAAAATTCCGGTCTAATTTGAACCCAACGATAAAATATTTGCAAATAAGCGGTATGCACCAGCAACACCGGCCGGAAGTTGCCTAAAGAGCGATAAGCTGCTATAGATATAGAAACCTTTTCCTTTTCTTCGGAGCAGCAATAGACCATCCAGATGATTGCCATCGCTGTTCTCGCTACGCAAAATCGGTACAAAATCCGCATCCCATTCCGTCGGTAAAAAAAGTGCCCTGTCCTGTACCCAATAGCGGAAATCGTGTTGTCCGATCACATTGGGATAATTCAAAATACGGTGAGTAGGATCCAAAAAATAGATTGGACTTTCCGTGTCTGTAATTCTTTCCTGGGAAACAGTTAAAGGATAAGTTCCTACATCATTTACGGAGAGATCATAAGGCGTATTGTACTGTGTAATCAACACGCCTCCTTGTTCCACATATTCCCGAAAACGTAAATGAGAAAACGCTATAGTTGGATGTGTATTGTAGATGCGTATTCCTAATACAATTGCATCAAAAGCCAATAAGTCAACTAATTCAACACGCTCAAACGGTATAATTTCCAAATAATCAACTAATTGCAGTAGACTCCCGGCAAGCTCATCATTTTTACCCGCAATATAAGCTACCTTTCGTGCTACGTTTCCTACCGAAGAATTTAAAACAGGTAATATACCTTTTGGGAAATAGCTTATTTCGTTAATATGTGGATAAGTTATATGCTTAGATGTAAAATGATGAAAAGTGTTTTCTATTTCGATTTCAAATCCGACCTGCTGAATCTGTTCCTGAACCACTATCGATCTCAATTCAAATTGAACTTTTTCAGCCTCCCCTCCAGCAATTTTTAGCTTAATTTCCTGGGGGGATACCTCCAATCCTTTCGGGACAAGCAACCTGACAGTCAGCGACTGAATAGCTGATACATGGGATGTCAATTCCAGTGCAATCGAACGGCTGTCAACATCCGATAGCACGAGGATATCGGAGCCAAATGTAGCCGTTACAGGCGGAGTCACAACCACAGGATTAGCCTGATGCAGTACGGGTACCACAAGATTTAATGACATTCCTGCAAATTGTAATTGCACTTGTGCGTTCAATACCCCATCTTGCTTCGTCAATACGACATCAGCATGTGAATCTGGAGCATAATTATTTATATCCCCTTCAGATCTCAACCATCTCGGAAAGGAGGGCTTTAATGACGGGTCAAGTCGACCTCGTAGGGTGATTTGATCTGAATGCGATAGCTGATAGTTTCTATCCTGCTCTTCAAAAAATGGAATGATTACATTGCTTACTACGACACCAGACCCTTGGGGGATCTCAGCATTCAATACCATACTCACATCCGCCCCCGGCACCCACTGTTTTTCCAACGCTTGAAAAGCAAATGAAACACCTGTTGCCTGTAAAAGTAACCGCTCCAAGTCGGAACGTTTTTCGTGAATAATACTGTTATCAGGTACGATCTCCATCCAACGCAAAATCGTGGCCAGATCCAGCGCAATGTCACCTTCATGTTCATACTTTCTAATAAGATCCCGGATAGATTGGCTAAACAAAGATCCATAGGGATCTTTGCTTTCCACATGAAAAGCCAAAAAATTATCCGCTGGAGGATCAACCACTTCCCCCTTCAAAAGTTCAAAGTACTCGACCGTAGCCTGCTGCTGAACAAGACAACCCATAGCTTGGGAACGATGCTTATTGCGACTTTCGGCCGCAAGCTCTCCATAATGTACTCCTGAAGTAAAACTCTCAGCGGGTATTGTCAATGCGAGGTGTTTTGGGAGCGGAGTAACTGGACCACCAATATCTTTCACTCCACTATCAGAATAGACATTCCACAGCAGACGCTTAGTTTGCCAAGGTTGGAGTTCTTTTAATTGTTCAGCATAAGCCGTCGGATCTGCCGCTAGATCAAAAGCTCTCGAGGTCAGTATTGCCGACGCTTGATGATGACCGTGAAGATCGGCAAGATCTGGAGAAAACCTTGTTATGACGACATCGGGACGGAAATAACGAATTGTCCATACCATATCTGCAAGAACATGCTCTTCATCCCAACGTTGCAATGTGTCTTGGGCCGACTGGGTAAAACCAAAGTCTTTAGCGCGTGTAAAAAATTGAGTTGTGCCCTCTATTTCACGGGCAGCCAAGGATTCTTGTACCCTTAATACGCCCAAATCTAATCCTTTTTCAGCACCTATAAAATTCTGTCCGCCCTCTCCCCGCGTCAACAATAAATAGNNAGCAGCATACCAACTTTTTTTTGTAAAAAAGTTTGATCTGAATACTCCCGCTTTACTATTTGTTTGTAATTTTCCAAAGCCATACCCTTCCTTTGTATAAGTTCAACGATTCAAATATAGGGATATTATTTTAAAGACTACTATTTCTATAGATTTAATTTTAAATACATCATACAGCTATCAAACCTGATATGAATTGTGTATTTAAGGCTATTAGGCATCTTTTGTATAAAAATCAGATGCTTTTGTCGAATAATACCAATAGGCATTACCAAAGCTGTTAGATTTGTGACAATGCTTATACGCAAATGAGTAAGCACAGAATTTCGACAACATTTTAAATTTAGAAAAATGAAAGTTAGGCAAGTGTTGATTTTTAAAAGTTCGGTAAAAACCAAAGACAAAAAAAATTTCTTGATGCAACTGTTACGCCTCCATCTTCCTCAAATACAAGCTGCAACAGTTGATCTTGATGATGAAGATGCTATTTTTAGAGTCGAAACAGAAGAATGTTCAGTAGACTTACTTACTGATCTTCTTCGTAAGCACGGTATCCGTATTGATTTTCTAGACCGCTTCATTGTCGCTTAACTCCATGAATAGCTAGTTCATATCACAATAGTCCGCCTGTGTATTGTTTAAAAAAAGATTCTCGGTATATTTCTCCAATCGGGATTTCGAATTTATCGATATAGACCGTATGATTGTCAAAAGAATCTATAAAAGATAAATTGATTAAATAGGACTTACTGGTACGAACAAAAAGATTTTCTGGCAGTTTTTGATGGATGGTTTTTAGGTTCATTGCCGTGATCAATTTATTATTTCTTGTATAGATAACCACATAATCTTTGAGGGCTTCTATAAAACGGATATCCGTAAAAACAATCTTATAATATTTCCGATCGGATTTGATGAGGAGTGCATCTTCACTCGTATTCTCTACTGTGCTCTGATTTTCTTTTAATGTAAGTAGTTTTTTGTAAGCTATCGCTTTGTCGATAGCTTTAGCTAACCTATCTTTTTTAATTGGTTTGAGAAGATAATCAATAGCATCCAATTCATAACTTTTCAGGGCATACTGTGCATAGGCCGTAGTTAGGATGACCAATTTATCCATCGGAAGGGATTGAGCAAAATCGAGGCCATTGACAGTAGGCATTTCGATATCCAAAAAGAGCAAATCGACAATACCTGTTTTCATATACTCCAGAGCTGAAATTGCATTGGAAAATGTACCGACAACCTGAATGGTGGATATCTCTTGGACTAAGTTTTTCATTTCTTCTCTTGCCAAAGGCTCGTCATCTACAATGATACAATTCATAATGGAATATTTAATTTAACGTTATAAAGCGTTTTTTCTTTTGTCACCGTGAGCTGGTAATCATCTTTATACAGCAGATCTAAACGCCTTTTAGCATTTGCCAATCCCAAGCCACTATACTTACTTTGAATAACAGAAATATGAGGATCTGTCGAATTCTCACATTCAAAACAGAGCCGATGATCAATTTCGAAAAAGCGGATGGTAATCAAGGTGGGTTCATCGTTGACACTAAGGCTATGCTTAATTGCATTTTCCACGAAAGCTGTAAAAAGATGGGGCGGTAGGAAAATACTCTTTTTCTCAAGTTGAGGACTGCAGATTATCATTGTAGTCAATCGATCTCGCCGTATTTCTTCTAGTTTGAGAAAATTAGAAATAAAATTGATCTCAGAATTTAGAAGGGTTCTCTCGTCATTATTTTCGTAGAGCTGATAGCGTAAAAAATCAGAAAGCTTGATGATCACCTCCGTAGCCATATTCGGATCTTTTCGGATCAATGCTTTCACATTATTCAACATATTAAAAAGAAAATGGGGTTGGATTTGACTTTTCAGCGAGATCAATTCAGTTGTCAGGGCTAAATTTTTTAAATCAGATATCCGTTTGTTGTCCTCTATCCAGCGCTTAAAAAGCTTAAATGTCGTCGTTGTCAGAATAATAGGAATAACGATAAACAATGCTGCTACCAAACCCATGGAATTAGATTCGGGTTTTTTAATCGTAGGAATATGAATCAAATAAATGTAATCAGCAATATACTTAACGACGAGTAGACTTGCAATCACCAACAGTACCAAGCCCAAGGTATAGACCTCATATCGATCTTTAAAAAACAACTTGGGTATCAGCATATACATATTGACGTAAAACATGCAGACAAAAACAATCCACAAAATAATGGAAAAATAAAATTTATAGTCCCCCTGAAATTGCGAATTTGAGTTTGCGTTGGCAAAAAGAAGGAACAAACCGATTAAAAACAACACATGCCTCAGCACCCGAAATTTATTCTCCGTAAATAACCTTAACACAAAACTGTTATTAAAATCTTGCATATTTTGAAACCTTATTGAAAAATCCTTCAACAAAAATAGGCCTTTTCATCATAAGTCTCCAGGCTCTTAGACGAAGCAGCTATTTTTTTATACCAAAACAACGCAGCCTATAAATCCACGGTGGGGGAATAGGCATAAGTTCATCGGCTTTGGTATAAAAAACGGACGAGTTGGTCTAAAAAAAAGATGCCACATGTAGATTTCTGTTATCCTTACGCTGATTTTAATAATGTATTCATGAAAAATGTTTTTTTAGTATTTGTACTCGTCAATATCGTTTCCAACACCCATGCACAGGTTGTCGATAGTATACCCCGAAAAATAAGAGCGATCGTCGCAGATAAGTTTCCGATTACCCGGGTACTGAATCTCACCTATGAGGCAAATACCGGTTATCATTATTCATCAAAGTATTTGGGCCAGGAGATGCCCAAAACAAAGATCGAAGCGATGAACCAAATTGGTGCGAGCGTCAATATTAATTTCTTAAAAAACAGGACTTGGACGCTAGGGACCAATATTGGCTATCAGCACACCTCGATTACAGCCATTCACCCTACAATGGCAACGATGGAAATAGAAATTCNNATCATTACGAATCACTTAACCTGACTCGGTACGCCACGCTATGGGGTAAAATGGCGATCTATACAGCCAGTATCGCTACTAACGGTAGCGAAAAAGCTATCGAGCGAGTAAATGGTATACTTTCCGCCAATGTTGTTTTAAAAGCAACGCGCGAGATTCAAATGACTGTTGGATTATTAGGTTTTATTGATCCTTCTGCAATCATCCCGGTTATTCCCACATTTGCGTACAAACAACAATTTCATAGCGGTTGGATGCTTGATCTCATCATGCCCAAAGGAGCATACCTTCGAAAGGAAGTTCTTCGCAATGGACGGGTATCCTTGGGATCTGATTTAAATAGTACATTGTTTTATCTTTATAACTTTGACGGCTCCGATAAAGTTTTCACCTTTAGCCAAATGGAAATCAATTCAGGACTTACCTATGAACACAATTTGGGACGTTCCTTTATCGCGACAATTAGATCCGGTTTAAAAACTATACCGCGTGCGCGTATCTTTGAAAAGAATAAAGCCCAAAGTGACTATGTTTGGGAAGCTTCTCCAGATCCATCAGTGTATGTTAATCTCGGACTATCTTTTAATCCTTTTGCCAAAAGAAGAAAATAACAACAAAATTTTCAGCTGAAGTAGTACAGTATAAGCTACTTCTGATTCATCGTTGCACAACACGATTAATTATGGAGCTAAATAATATCGGTAATACATTTTAAATAAAACAATACGGGTAATCCAATTTTGTATAAAACATCATAGAGTTTAAGAAAAATATAGATGACGACTATCAGGCCTCATCAAAGACGGTAAAAAAGCACCACTCTATCGCTATCAAATTATAGTTTTGCATAGACTGAATTCTTTAATAAATGTTTATTATACATTTATTAAAAACATTCCCTATCTTTAAAAAAACAAGTAAATAGCCAATTCAAGTAGTCAAGCCGAAACGATTTTTTACCTTCAAAATCTATCTAAACTCTTTGTATACATGCAAAAAATAACCGTCACTGCGATCTTATTTTTTATTCTGTCCTTATGCCATCCTGTTGTGGCTCAGCTTCAAACAGAAGTGAATAAACTTCTTTCCAATAGCTCAGTAAAAACAGTTTTTCAGGATAGCCAGGGCTATATATGGTTCGGAACTTTTGATGGATTAAATCGGTACGACGGTCACGAAATGATTGTATATAGGAATCAACTCAAAAATATCAAAAGCATTCCGCATAATTATATCTATTGTATCGCCGAGGACCGCGACAGAAATCTATGGGTCGGGACAGGCCAGGGAGTTGGCATTTATAATCGGAACTTCAACTCCTTTTCTCGTTTGCATTTTACCGATAATGAAAGTTCTCAACAACAATACCATCTCAATGCTGATACGAGAGCTATCCAGGTCGATCGCGAAAACAATGTTTATATTGGGACCAATGGTTGGGGATTATTCTACAAAAACCGAAAAAAGTCGACAGCAATACGCATACAATGCCCCGGACAGACTAAAGATAATCCAGTAGCATATTATCATGTTTCAGCTCTGCATATCGATCGCAACGATCAAGTCTGGGTTTTTATCAACGAAAAAGGTCTTTATAGATTTGACCGAAGTAAAAAGACATTGCAATTAGTCACTGCATCAATTCGAGAAGCTACGAGTATGACCAGCAACAACAAAGCTGAGCTTTTTATTGGTGGTCCCGCCGGTGTATTCGTCTGGGATATTAAACACCGACAAATAAAATACCATCTCGAAAAGGAACTAAGCTCTCCTCAAGTAAGCATGTTAGCCGTTGAAAATAATCAAAAATTATGGGTCGGGACACAAAACAATGGCATCTCGCTTTTCAACATGACAACAAATAAAGTAGAACAATTCCTCTCTTTGGAGCAATCTGTTCTTCCTTTAACCAGCAACTCCATTTTTAGCATATTTATCGATGCGCAAAATAAAAAATGGATCGGTACTACTCGCGGAGGGATAAACATTATAGACGACAACCGGCATAACTTCAATGCGCAGCGAAACCAATTAAGGCATGCTCTAAATCTGAGTAAACAATTTATACGATCATTTGGAGAATCCAAGGGATATATCTGGATTGGCACAGAGGGTAACGGACTTTACTGCTGGGACCGCAGCAAAAACAACTACCGACATTTCAAAAAAGACGGCCGGCAATTTCTTGACAATACAATCAATAGTATTGTGCCAGATGCTCAAGGTGATGTATGGTTAGCTACCGAGCGAGGAATTGTAAGACACGACCTAAAAACGGGTTTTAAACACTATCAATGTATTACCAAACAAGTCACTGTGAATGAAAGTGTACAGGTACTACTCAAAGATCAGGAAGGAGAAATCTGGGCAGCAACTTTTTCCAACGGACATCTGTATAAATATAACCTTGCAAATGACCGATTCGAGGTGTTCGACGAATCGCTAAATGATCTAAATTGCTTATTGGATGATCAAAAAGGGCAGCTTTGGGGCGGTAATTACCATGAAATTATTAAAATTAACAAAAAAACAAAAGCTGTTCAGCGCTATAATATTGATAAGCCTATACGAGCCCTGTATATAGATAAAGCNNGTCTACTCAAATTCGACAGAGAAACAGCGGCAATCAGCGCAAGCTATTCTACAGAAGATGGGCTTAGTAACAACTCAGTCCTCAACATCTTGGAGGACCAAACTGGAAATCTATGGCTAAGTACTTTTAATGGCCTTTCTAAGTTCAATCCTAAAACAAAAAAATTTACCCGCTATGAAACTTCTGACGGTTTACAGAGCAATGAATTCTCTTACGGAGCCGCATTCAAAACAAAAGATAATAGTTTGCTTTTTGGCGGAAATAATGGTTTCGACCTGTTTCACCCCGATAGCATAAAAGCAAATGTCTATATTCCAAATCTCGTATTAACAAGTATTAAGATAGACAATCAACCACTTAATGATACCATTCATGAGGTCATTATTGGAGAAGATGACTTGATAAAAAAACTTATTCTACCTTATCATCAATCGACCTTTTCTTTGAACTATTCCGCATTGGAATTTAACTCTCCACAAAAAATCCGTTATCGTTATTTTATGGACGGAGTTGATAGAGACTGGAATGACGCAGGAACTTCTCAATCCATTAACTACAACAATTTAAGAGAAGGAAGTTATGTTCTGCACCTTCAAGCCACCGATACAGAAGGTAATTGGCCAAAAAAGGAAATCAGACTAGCAATAGAAGTTTTGCCTCCATGGTACCGAACGTGGTGGGCATATCTACTGTATTTATTCGTTTTTGGCACTTTAGTTTATCGCTACAGGCTTTACCAGATCCAAAAGTCAACACTCGACAAGGAAATTCAACGAACAAGATTTAATACGCAGAAAGAACGTGAGCTAAACGAAAAAAGATATGCTTTTTTTACCCATGTATCGCATGAATTTCGCACTCCGCTTACATTGATCATCAATCCATTAAAAAAAATATTCAACGAACAAAACGATCCTCATCACAATGAAAGTTTAAAACCTGTATACAGAAATGCCAAGCGTCTCCTAAGCCTTGTTGACCAACTGCTCATTTTCCGCAAAACCGAAGACGGCGCAACACAAATACAACAAACACACTTTAATCTTCAATCTTTTACCAACGAGGTCTATCTGTACTTCACAGCTCAGGCTAGACTTCAACAGATCGATTACAAATTGGAAAGTGATGAAAAGCCCATATATGTGGTCGCTGATAAGGAAAAAATGGAGATTATTTTATGCAACTTAATTTCTAATGCCTTCAAATTTACACCCGATCAGGGATCAATTCTGCTGCATTTGCACCAACAAAATCAAGATATTGTTATTCAGCTCCAAGATTCAGGCCCAGGAATTTCATCGCATATTGGCGATCGAATCTTTGACAAATATTTCTCTAATACCATCGCTGGGCAGAAACAGCAATCTGGATTCGGGATCGGTATGTATCTCGTTAAAACCTTTGTCGAAATGCATCAAGGAACAATAACCTATAAAAGCTCGCCGACAAACGGCACTTTATTTACGATAAAACTTGCTATTGGCTTAGATAAGGACAAGGATTATACCCTATTTTCGAATGAAGATAGCCCGAAACTACTTCATGGTTTATTCCATTCGACTCTGGTCGATCATCCCCCCTCTCCCGCCCTATCTTTAAGCCCTATCCCAACGGAAAAAGCGAGTCTGCTTTTTGTGGATGACGATATTCAGCTACGAAATTATCTGTATAATTTATTTAAAGAAGACTATACTATACATTTAGCTTCAAACGGAACAGAAGCAATTGAGATTATTCGGCACAAACAACTTGATCTAATAATTAGTGATTTAATCATGGACGAGATGGATGGATTGAAACTCTGTAAAACAGTGAAATCAGATTCGCAGTTCAACCATATTCCATTTATTTTGCTCACTTCAAGCACCTCAGATGTCAATCAGTTAGTCGGTATCCAATCCGGCGCGGATGATTACATACTCAAACCTTTTGATGCCGACATTTTGCGTGTAAAGATTCAAACTTTGCTTCGCAACAGAAAAAACTTACAGGAGTTTTTCTTCCAGGCGATCACGATGCAATCCACCCAACTTAAAATCTCAGCTCAAGATAAAATATTGATTGAACGCTGTATCCAAGAAATCGAAGCCCATTTACTGGAAGATTTCAATGTAAAGAGTTTAGCCGACAATATAGGCATGAGTCATTCCGCTCTTTACAAAAAGATTAAGATGATTTCGGGTAAATCGCTAAGCGAATTTATACGCTCAGTACGCTTAAAGAAAGCGGCGGAGTTACTCATCCTTTCTGATTTAAAGGTCAACGAAGTTGCACATCGGGTTGGATTTGATGACATCAAGTATTTTCGCGAGCAATTCAATAAATTATTTGGCCTCAATCCTTCTGCATATGCCAAAAAATATCGAAAGACGTTCCAGCACGATTATAGGATTGAAAGAAACTAAAATTAAGCCTCTTTTTCCATAGCGTAGGAAAAATAAAACTTTAAGAGCAAACATGTTCATTAAAACGTGGCTGCCCAACTATTCTGGCCAGCCACGTTGTCATAAATTATTATTAGCGGCTATTCTATAGGCTAATTTGTTTCTAAATATTTAAGCCTTACGCCCTCTGCTTTCCAATACTGTCCATTGCTCGCGCTTCCTACTAGCGTACAGACAAAACCCAATGACACCTGCTGCTCCTTTTCTAGGGTAAACTTGATAGATGACACACCGGACTTGCCCCTGAAGGATATATAACGGATTGCATTACTTGCCAAATCACCAATATCTGGCAAAGAATTGCCCAAAGCTGCCGCCAAATAAAAACTTCCTGTAGTTCCAACCGAATTGATCGTCGCTTCCAACTCATACTCTCCGGCTGGCAGAATTGGACTTTGATACATTTTACCGTTTGTAATAGACAGTAAGGTTGTGCTCCACCCAGCTTCCATACTTAGCCGATAGCCCTGATTAGCATCTACCCCACCATAACTGACACCATTTAGTGTAAAGTTACGTACTGCCGAATTTAATGTCCAGCCGCTTGGCGTGCACCATCTTGAACCACTACAACCTAATGTAGCGAATGGATAAGCTGAATTCACCAAATATAAATCAGTAACATATCTTCTGACATTTATACGGCTATATTCCGTGTAAAAAGTATCAATGGCTAAAGTATCGGGCAGATATTTTGTTCGATACGAGAGCGCAGTACCAATTTTATAATCACTCGGCAACTGTAACGATGCCTGAGTCAACGGTAGGCTCAGTTTAGCCTCAGCCCCATTCGCAGTTGTATATTTGACCTCGGTAGATTGAGCCCCACTGTTGGCATCTAAATTAGAAAATGATATTGTCGTCACACCGTTGCTACCGGTATTAGCCTCCAATGCAGGCCTATTTAGCAATGAAAGCTGATAATTCTGTCCATAAGCTCGACCAATAGCATAAACACGCACCGATTTGTTCTTCTGCTGATCGAAAGTGACTAGTTCAAAATTGTAGACAGCATCCGCCAGATTATTGATATAAGCCTTTAAAGTATCAACACCCGCAGTACGCTTGATCGGCACGACTAGGGAGTCGCGCCTACTATTCCAATAGATTNNCAATCTTCGGATCAGACACAAGCAGCCCTTTAATCATGACCCGATTTTCTCCCGGATAGACTTTCACTGAGTCCACCTTCCCAGTATATGTTATAACTGGATTATCGGCAATATATTTTTTGTAATCATCCATCTTCTGGCAAGCAGAAATGACCACAATCAAGCATAATGCGATATAAACAAAATTATATGTCCACTTTTTCATTATTTAATTCCATTTTAATTTACCTATCTTGGATCACCATATGCCTGAATTTCGGCAATTGCCATATAGGATGATCCGTCCCAGTTCTTCTTACTTTTTATACGGATGTAGCGAACCTTAGGCGCATTGATATCAAACTCCCAACTAAGTCCACTGTTAGCCGTCTGATAATCTTCATCCGATTGTTGACCAAATGGTAAACCGGATGGCTTTACTGCTACATAAGACCCCAAAAGATACCAGTTGTTCCACGAGCCATCTTCGGGAGGATTATCGGATCCCCAAATTTCAAACTCCTTCAAATTGCCTTTATAATAATAGGTCCGNNAAATAACGAGACGACTTAATCTCGCCTTAACCCCCAGGTCTACAGTTGTGTTATGTACTCCTGAGATAGCTGCCTGAGTCATATAGATTTTCGGCCAATCGAGGATATTACCATCCCACATCCCCGAATGTGCCGTAGAGGTATGACTTGCCGCATCCCCAGGAAGGCGAAATCCACGATAACCTGACTGTGGTATCTTAGTTTCAAATAAAGGGCTTATTGTTTTATAAAGTGTGTCCGTATAATTTAACCAACGGTCGCGCACAACAAAAGCAAAATCCCTTGCCGTCGTATCCATTCCACGCTTGGAGGCCTTAATTTTATCTGTTGCCGTATAAATGCTATTCGGATCAGCAACCCATTCGCCGTACTCATTTTTCTGCATAATCAGAATGGCAATATTGGCACGGTCTTCATTTTCAGCTGTAACCTGTATTCCGCCGAAAGATGCATTGACCTTCATTGACCGATAGATATTCCAAATCGGCGACTCTTCGGGATGAATAATAACTTCTACCGGTTTGGATACTGCTTCTGAACGGTTCACAGCATAAAGTTTCACCGTATATTCACCAGGTTGCGAAAACCCGTCGACTAGAATTTGGTTAGAATAGTAAGAAGCTTTTACAGTACGCAATTTGCCATTTGGTAAAATATACTCGGCCTTAATGTACGATAAATCATCGTCTGAGGGCACCGTATAGGTGAGTTCAGCTCCTCCATGCTTATTTTCAACCGTCACATTACTTACGACTCCAGGTGGAGGTGTATTGGATTCTAGCGGCTTCAACATATTTTCTTCTCGGCAGGACAGCGCAACTGCTGCCAGAAACATCAAGCAGCCAATCTTTTCCATAATTTTTTTCATCTTCATAATTATTAATGATTCTTAAAGATTACCAGCCATAATTTTGAACGAGATTCAAGTTCTGGATGACCGTATTTTCACTAATTGGCCAGAAGTAATCCCGCGGCGCTATAAAACGTTGGTTATATACCGTACGGATCACATAATAAGCCGCTGTAGTTTCTCCTTGCATATTCCATCCTGTAATTGGCTCATTCAAACTTGTCGCTGCGGTCTTCCAACGGCGTAGATCCCAAAATCGTTGACCTTCAAAAGCCAGTTCTATCAACCGTTCTCTGTGAATGATATCTCGAAACCCGTCCTTCGTTGTAAATTTTCCCGGGTTTTTCGCATAGCTCGTCCACGATTCTTTGACCCCTTTCAACCCAGCTCTAGCCCGTACCTTATCGATATATTGAAACGCGGTCTCATTGCTCGGCCCATAAGATTCATTCAACGCCTCCGCATACATCAAATACAAATCTGCCAAGCGAATTTTAGGCCAAGGGTAATCTTTATACGTTACTCCGGTAGCTGTCGTAACTTGGTTCCAATCCACGAGTTTTTTAATAAAATAACCTGTTTCATTAAAATGAAAAGCATGTGTACTACCCGCATAATCGGGGCGTTTACTTCGAACGACTTTAGAATTTTCGTCGCTATAGCCAGGTGTATCGTATTTAAACCAGCGTGCACCATCAAACGCTAAGGATGAATAGAATCTGGGTTCTCTATCAAAATGCAATCTAGCAGTCGTAAATCCCGGTTCGATGTAGAATCGTTCACTTGATGTTGCCGTACGCAATTCGGTGTCATCAGTGAAACTCAAGGTTTTGTCTTCGGTGATTGGAACTCCATTTTTCGTATAGAACATCTTTGCTATTTTTAATGGAGGGGAAAGAATCTTCCGATTATAATTGTGATTTTCCTCCGCACTTAACGGTGGCATGGCATTCTGTTGGATTGTCCAGGAACGACTGTTTGGATCCGCCCAAATATGCTCCTCATTGAATTTTTCACATATCGACTGTCTCAATTGCAGTTCCAACAATGTTGNNTGGAAATCGCCAGATTGCCCCCCTGCTTAAACTTAAAAAGCGCATGCATATTTGCCTCCGAAACCTCAATGGCTTCACGTGCCGCTTCGGCAGCAAATTCCCATTTTTTGTTGTCCGCCGTCGAATTGAACAGTGCCTCTCCATCTTTATTTTTTAGACTCGAAAAATCCGAGTTTCCGTTAAACAAAGGACTTGCGGCCAATAGGAGCACCTGCGCCTTAATAGACTTAGCAATGGGAACGGTAATACGACCCAGTTCCCTTTGCCTATCGACAATCTGTAAAGGAAGATCGGCAACAGACTGATCTAACAGGCCAACAATATAGTCAACACATTCATCAACCGTGTTACGTGGTACATCCATCACCTCTTTGGATTCACTAACATCAATATCATCATCCATAATTGGAATCGGTCCGTACATACGGAGANNATGCCTTTAGGAATTTGGCTTCAGCAATCCAACGCGCGCGCTCTGTATCGGTAATATCGGGTACTAAAGCAGGGTTTGACATGTTATCAATGAAAATATTGCAATGTCGTATTCCTTGATACAAACCACGGTTGGCATCTTGATCGCCATACCAGTAATTGACAAAAGGTTTGGAAATCTGCTGATTTCCACGTGCAATTTCGAACGCAAAAGGTGAAATACTGGTCTGGTAAGGTATCCAGATCTCATCACCCCCCAAAAAAGCTGGATTATTCCACAGGGACCCTTCTCCAGGTAAATAATTGTATAAGGTAAATAAATACTTTTCAGCTTCCACCCTTAATCGAAATGCATATTCGATCGTAGCAACATTATCAGGCACAATATCTAAAAATTTTTTGCAGGATATCACCGTTGTCGTTACTGCCACGCCTATAGCTCCAAGAGCCATGTATCTTTTGATTATTTTCATATCTAAAAATTAACTTGAATACCGAAGTTATATGTACGTTGAATAGGATATCCTAAGCCGTTTCCACCCATTTCAACATCCCACATTTTGAAATTGCTCAACGTAAATACATTCATCATGTTAAAATACAAACGCAAGGATTTTAATTTGTAATGGTCTGCTATTGGCCTAGGCAAGTTGTATCCTAGTTCAATATTTTTAAGGCGAAGAAACTCGCCATTCCGCATCCACCAGGTAGACTGCTTATTGTTGTTATCCACAAAATAATCGCTCAACCTCGGAAAAAAGGCATAAATATTTCTATTTTCTTCTGACCAATAATCATTGGCAATAGCATTCAATAAGCCATTTTGTGCCCCCCCATTACGCACAAATGGTGTGATGTTCTCTGGATTGATGAAGAATGATGATTTTCCAGAACCCTGGAAAAAGAAGGAAAAGTCGAACCCTTTGTATCCAGTCGTTCCACCGAAGCCATAAATTAATTCGGGTGATGTTGGATAACCGATAGGCACGGCATCATTGTCGGTAATAAGTTCATCACCATTCATATCACGATATTTAATGTCACCGGCCATATATTCTCCAAATTGCTGAGTCGGTGCATTAGCAACATCGTTTTCATCGATAAATAAGCGTTCGGCAATTAAACCAAAAGACTGCGCGACAGAATGGCCAACCTGATAACGATAATTCATATTATCCGGATAGAGCAGCTCGTCACGTTTCGTAATTTTAGATTGGGCAAAGGTGACATTTCCCCGATACTGGAAAGACCACCCCGTAGAAAGACTCTTATTATAGGTCACAGCCAAATCAAAACCTCTTTTTTCGGCTTTACCCGTATTGGCCATTGGTGTCGCCTGGAGACCAATCGTAGAACCTATATAGGATCTGCTTTCCAAAATATGTGATTTATAATCTTTATAGAAGTCCGCGATCAGACCAATGGAATTATTCAAAAAGGAGAGATCTAATCCCAGATTGATTTGACGCGATTCCTCCCAGGAAATTTGGTGGTTAGCGTATCTGCTCACACTGACCCCCGGTCGATAATACCCATAATCTTCACCAAAGGTAGATCCGAAGTCAGTATCGCCGATATTAACTTGAGAAAGATAGAAAAACCGATCGGAATCACTCCCAATAGCGTCATTACCAATAATTCCATAGGTTGCCCGTAGCTTAAAGTCCGATACAACACTAGACAACGACTTAAAAAAAGGTTCATTCGAAACCCTATAGGCCAGACCAAAAGAGGGGAAGAAGCCAAACCGGTTTGATTCGTGAAAACGCTCTGAACCATTGTATCCAAAGTTAAATTCTGCCAAATAACGGTTATCGTAACCATAGGTGAAACGACCGGATATCCCGTTGTTACGTTTTGGTAGGCCTAGCTGTAATGTAGTAATATTGTCTCTAGATATTTTATAATCCTGAAATAAGGTAATCAACATCGCCGATACATCATGTTTGCCAAATGTCCGTGCATAGTTAGTGGATGCTTCAAAATACAAGGTAGAATTGATATCAGATCCGGAGGTTCCATNNATGATGACACTCAATTGGATGCTGTTATCCGATGGATCCAAACGCCCTGTGTAATAAAAGGGATTATAAGATCTTGCCGTTTGGCCATATGAATAGCGTTTAGCGTATCCCATCATTCTAAAGTTCAGTCCTTTTGTTAGAAAATCAAGATTCTGTTTGATCTCTACCTGTGGCATCAACGTGGATCGATTATATTGTTGGTAGCCACGAACCAAGTTGGCATAGGGGTTTGTCAACAATACCCCCTGTGGTGCGCTATCATCGATAACTACGTAACCACCAAAGAGGGGGTGCTGAATGTAAGGCATGTATTCTTTAGGGTAAACAGCGGGAAATTGTACTGGATTGGACCATAATGCTGCCCTGAAATGATCTGCACCTGAACCTATAGGACCATTGTAGTCGTCAAACTGACCATACAACTTTACACTCGCCTGCGTAGACTTTGTCAATTGCAAATCTACATTTGAGCGTAGTGAGTAATTAATCAATTTGATATTGTTATTAAAATTATTGGTACCCAATTTTTTCAAGATACCATTATCGACGTTATAAGTACCTGATACGTAAAACCGGGCGCGTTCACCTCCTCCACTGGCACTCAAATTAAAACCTTGATTAAAGGTATAATCCTTAATGAGCATATCAATCCAATCATTATCCGGATATAAGTAAGGATTTGTATGACGAATTGTATTTTCAATCTTAGATTGTGTATAAGGCGTCGGCTTTGAAAGCCCGCGGGTTAGTACAGCTTCATTCGCCAGGTTCATATAGGTAATATTGTCGGTCAATTCGATGCTTCTGGAATTCGTAGAGATTTTACCTTCCGCTCTCGCCATAAACTGCGTTTTTCCAGCGGACCCCACTTTGGTCGTAATGAACAAGACCCCATTTGCACCCCGGGCGCCATAGACAGCAGCAGCAGTTGCATCTTTTAACACCGAAAAGCTGGCAATATCATCAGGTTGTAAACGAGCTAAGTCAGTCTGCGTAGACTCTACACCGTCAATCAATATGAGCGGATCTGTCTTTCCAGAGCCAAAAGATCCTAGTCCACGCACAAAGAAGGAAGCATTATCCGCCCCAGGTTCTCCTGAACGTTGATAAGCAATCATGCCCGGAATCCGCCCCGCCAACATTGTCGTGAGATTGGACGTTGGCCCTTTCAATTCCTTTGGATTGACAGATGCTATCGAACTTACTAAAGAAGCTTTCTTTTGTGTACCAAACCCGACGACAACGACTTCGTCCAAAGCACTTTCTTTTGTAGGTTCCAGTGATACCGCCAGAATATACAGCCCTTTCGCATCTGGACGATATTCTTTGAGGACGACCTCTTTTTCCTTAAATCCGATGTACTTAAAGACCAATGTTGTACTACTTGCAACATCAAATTTAAATTCGCCCTTTTCGTCGCTTGTCCCCAGGGCCTTACCGTTTTTGATCGAGATCGTTACCCCAGCTACTGGACTGTCTTTTGCAGACACTATCCCTTGAATTTTGATCAGGTCCCCTTGGGCAAAACTGGCCATCGCCGTCAGCGAAAACAGCAGGAGCAAGCAAATCCATTTTTTTAAGTGTTTTTGTAATCTAAATTTTGTATTCATAAATAATCGATAATTGGTTAGCAATTTCCGTAGCATAGGCACCTATTTTTTAATGCTCATTTTCAAGAATTAGGTCTACACAATAAATTGGCCCACAGGCAAGAATTCCTCGAATTCAACGTGGCGTTTTGAGAATCATGTTGTAGGTTCAACAGAAAAATAATTGTTTCATAATAGAGTATAAATAATCGGTTTGACAAAACTCGCACTGATTCATCATTCAGGCGAACAGTTGATATGGACACTTCGGGTAGTTGTTACAGCTTAAGGCTATTGGTTAGTATTTTATTATTTGCCTCGCTTAACGCCACAGTGACCGGGATGAAATTAGCTATAGAAGAAAAAAATAGAGGGGGTAAAAACAATCTTTTTTGAGGGGTGAATTCGTCAAAAAAACATTTAACGGGTTATACGCGATATTTTTAGCCTATTTTTTTGACAGGAAGATAATCTAACAATACATTTCGGTCTAGTCATAAACAAACAAGTCGTTCTGTGAATTAGAACGACTTGGGTATTATTTTCCGTTTTACTATTTTTTATGAGAAGGAAAGGTCCATTACTGAAAAATAGACAGATTCCAATTCGAATTCCATGAAACTTTAACCGTCCCTTCTTTCAGTTCGATGGGCAGCCAGATATAACGGCTGTCCAATAAATTTTTGGGATTCCAACGATCTGCCATAAAAATGAAAGCATCCTTTTTTCCGTAAACCGGTAAAACAAACGTCGATTGACCGCCAAATGTTAATGCGCCATCAGGTCCTGCCATTGGATCACCCAGAGATTGCCATGGCCCGAAGGGACTAGTAGCACGATGTAATTCGGCCCTATTAGGTGCCCAACCGGTACAACCACTTGTAATGAGGTAATAATACTTATCATGTTTAAACATGGCCGGAGCTTCGCGATGATTGCGAAAAAGCAATGAATCCTTGGTTGTCGCTTGCAGATAATCGTCCGTTAACTGCACCAAACGCAACGCATAATTTTCATCGGACGAATATATTTGATAGGCCCTATTATCTTCATCCACAAAAAGCCCCATATCCCTAGACATGTTTCCGTTGGGACGAAAGCTATGTATAAATCGAAAAGGTCCTGTGGCTGAGTCACTGATAGCTACAGCAGCACGGGCAGCGGCATACCCCTTTCCTTTGAGTTCCAAATGAAACCACATCACATACTTTTTCGTTTGCGCATTATAAATTACTTTTGGGCGTTCCATCAAGCAGCCCCAAGATATATCGCTTTTCTCGTCAGCAGAAGGCGATAGCGCTAAATTCTCATATGTCCAATGATACAAATCTTTTGAAGAATACACATTCACTCCCTGAGACTCCGCTCCACCACGCTTCTCTCCATACCAATAATAAGTTCCATTTTGATACAGTATACCACCCCCGTGAGCATTAATAACTTGTCCCGACAGATCATTCCAAGTCTGTCCGGGAAGGAACGACGCTTTTTTATCCAATAATTTCTTTTGATAAACACGTACATAATCGATTTCATATTTCGCTGGAAGCAAATTGGCATCTATTGGTCCACCATTCATCCCTCCTAACGCTAGGTTGAGCAAAACATAATGTGGTTGCTTAAAAGGATTATACCCGGATCCATCCCGATTGGTCAATTGATCTAAAGGGACACGATTTATCAAAATGTCGTCCACGTAGAGTTCAATCGCATCTTCATTCCATATCATTCGCCAAATATGAAATTGATCGGCCCAAGCTGCCCCACCCAAATCTGCTATCGATTTGGTTTGGCTAAACCAATGCGCATTCCAACGCTGATCTGTTCCCGTCGCGATATTGGCCAGAATATGACCCTTATAATCATACATGATATCAATTTCTCCATTTGAAGGCCACTCTTTTTGAATCCCCAAAGTCCAAAACGCTGGCCAAAGCCCAGCACCGACCGGTATTCGGGCACGCATTTCAAATACCCCAAATTGCCAACTATGTTTTCCTAGGGTATTTATTGATGCAGAACTGTACTTAATTTCTTTTTCTTTATGCGGCCAACGGTTGATATGGGGTTTATGGTCCGGATTCGCTTTGTTTTCTTTCCTCGCCTCAATAATAAGAAGCCCATTCTTACAGTATGCATTTTGCTTTTGATACCATTGAGCTTCTTGATTACGCTTAAAACCTTCCTCAAAGTTCCAGTTTTNNCGTTTTTTTCATTTACAGGCCCATCTGTATTAAACTCATCAGACCAAACCAGATCATATCCCGCAGGAATAGAGGTCTGACTCTGAACATCATAGAAATTTGCTAAAAGGGAAAGGAAAGCAAAAAAGGTCTTTTTCATTACTAAAAATGTTTGATTACGATATAATTCTGGTTTATCAATACAAAACTAAACGCAATTTTAACAGAAATAGCAGGGGGTATTCCACAAAAAAAGGGGGCATTTTCGTATTTCCGTCATATTACCTTTACAATCATCGCCCTACATAGGCTATTGCGATTATTTTCATTTATTAATTTCACTACTTTTTTCGAATCATCCAACCCATATAGATTGTCGACTGAAAGAATCTGACAGGGCGTTCAAATCCAGCATCTTCGCAAAGTTGAATTAGTCGCTCCTCCGGAACATATAATAATTCATTTGCAATCCTGTGTAATCGTTGATCAACATGTTCCACCGCTATCCCATCATGAAGAAGAAGTCGTAGTATTGCTAGATTTTCCCTGACTTGTTCCTTATTTCCCGTGATATCCAATAATATTAGAGGAGCACCCGAAAGTAGTCTTTTTCCGATCTCTTGCAGCAGGGCAACCTTATCTCCGTTGTCTTCCAAAAAATGTAATACTAATAAAAGCGTTGCCGCTCCATAATGTTTTTTGATGTCGAGATCACTCACAAGGCCTTCAATAAGCATCACATTATCATATCCTTCAAATTTTTCCTCAGCCTGTTTTATCATCTCTGGAGAAGGGTCTACACCAGTTATGTTCCACACCTGCCGCTGGTCAACCAAACGCTCTATTTCGTTTCCAGTTCCGCACCCCACCAACAACAGATCTTGCGAAACAGCTGTGCGTAAAAGATTTGGAAGCTGGTCTAAGAAGGCATGATAATTGGGTATCCAAGTTTCCACAAATTGATCGTAACCACTTGCGCGTTCATTTTCGAATAGTTCTACTTTACTCATTTTATTAAATTCGTCTTATAAGGTTAAAGCTTAATAGTTCACGGGCAAATATAAAGCTTACCTTATCTATTTAAAACAATTCTAAATAACATGCGATTATTCTGACAATTCTATAAGCTAACCTTCATCTTTTGTATTTTTTATAAGTCCTATACCTGAGAAAAAAAATAATAATGCGATTACTCCCACGACAATTAAAGTCATCTGAGTTGTGTCTTGATTAATTAATCCACTTCCGGTGTAAACAAGCCCTACAATACCTAGTATGGTAAGTACGGTCCCAAATATGCGTTTTACGTTCATAATTTTTTTATTTATTCTAGTCAGAATTGTGTCCTCGAAACTTATCGATCACTTTTTTTAAATCAATACCTTTCCCCAAAACCGGTTTGAAAATATCGCCAACTGAATGCATTCTTTCGATAGCATTGAAAATATTAAAGTCACTGATTTTCAAACCCTTTTTTACTTCATCCCAGTGGAGCGGCATCGAAACTGTCGCCCCCGGCTTGGGGCGTACCGAATATGCGGAAGCAATTGTAGCATGAGGCCTGTTTTGCAGAAAATCAAGATACATTTTACCTTTTCGATCACGTATAGTACGTTCGAGACTTGTATATTCGGGTAACTCGGCATGTATAAGTGTCACAATCACGCGGGCAAATTCTTTGGATTGTTCATAGCTATACTTATTACCGAGTGGAATGTAAATGTGTAATCCTGTGGAACCACTCGTCTTACAATAACCAGGGACATTCATATCATCCAGAATCTGCTTTGTTACCTGTGCTGTTTCGATCACTTGGTCAAAAGTATTTTTATCCGGATCAAGATCAATAATACAAAAAGTTGGATTGTCGGGTTTCTTCACGGTGCTGTTCCAGGGATTCATCTCAATACAACCAAGATTGGCCATATATAACAGTGTTGCTTCATCCTTTCCGACCANNAGACTAAATAATGCCTATCGCGGCCATCCGCTTCGCTTTGGTAAAGATAAGTTTCGGCCCATTCTGGAGCTGAATCTGTGACGTCTTTAAAGTAAAACCCTTTTCCTGTAATGCCATTTGGGAATCGATTCATGCTTTGAGGGCGATCTTTCAGGTATGGTAAAATAAAAGGAGCCGCTTGATAATAATAATTAATGAGATCCCTTTTCGTAATTTTCTCTTTAGGCCAAAATATTTTATTCAAATTGGTAAACTTCAGCTCATGCTTATTGACTTTCTTAACCTGGCTTGTATCGCTAGGATTCAGCAATGTTTTTCGCTCTGCTTCAGCGCGGNNACAGAATCCACTCCAGCATTTACGATTTCGTCTATCGGTTTTTCCTGTTCAAGTATTACTTTCTTAGCGTTTTTGTCTCCGCGCATACCGTCGAAGGACGGATGACGCATAACACCATCATTAGTCATTTCGGTAAAACTTACCTCACAAACCAGTTCTGGTTTCAGCCAGGTCACGGACGCATGCGGTGGATTGGGACGAAAACGGGAAGGCTTATTAACGTCTGGTTCAACTTGAAAAGGGCTTCTACCGGTGATCAAAGGTTTAAACAAGCTCATCATCTCTTTTTGCAACTTTGCATTGAAGCCCGTGCCAACTTTACCCGTATAAATTAATTTTCTCCCCCGATATATGCCCACCAACAAACTACTGAATAATTTCCCTGAATCCTCATTCAACGTGAATCCACCGATGACAACCTCCTGCCTCCTATTCGCCTTGATTTTTAGCCAGTCTTGCGATCGGTCATGAATATGATACGTGCTATCTTTACGTTTAGCCATGATACCCTCTAACCCCAATTTCTTTGCCTCATTCAAAAATGCGATACCAGATGTATCAAAACTATCACTTAAGAGCACCTGTTTACTTGGAGGAAGAACTTCCCTAAGGATCATTTTACGATCAACTAATGGTAGACCTTTAAGATCTTTTCCATTATACCACAATATATCAAAAACATAATACACCAAATCACCGTCAGCCTCACTGCGCCAATTTTGTAAGGAACCAAAATTGGCCATCCCATCTTTTCCCAACACCACAACTTCTCCATCGAGCACTGCATTAAGATCCATCGTTTTCAGTTCATCATAGAGTGGATAGAACTTTTCATTGAAACTCTTGTTGTTTCTGGACTTCATATCTACTTGACCATCTTTCATAAAGCTTACGGCACGATAACCATCCCATTTGACCTCGTACGTCCAGTTTTCATCGTCAAATGGTTTATCGACTAAAGTTGCCAGCATCGGAGCTACCTCCGTATAAAACGACTGTTTTGGCATCTTCTTTAATAAAGTGCTTACAGTTGGGCTTTTTTTAGCAGACCGCCTATCCGTTTTCAGCGAATCAGTCTCTAACTGACTGCTTATTATTTCAGCTACTTTTTTTTCTGCTTTTTCGCTCCCATTTTGAGCACTAGCTTTTTTTGAATTAGATTTTCCATAAATTTTAACGGGAGATTTTTCCATTTCTGCAATCGTCTTTCCGGATAAGACCGATTGATCTTTCAAACTAATATCTATATCCGTTGCATAACGATCATCCAACTTCATCAATAGCCAACTATTATCGCCCCGCCCATGTGCTTTTACCAAAGCAAACTCTCCCTTTAATTTTTGTCCATATAACCTAACCTTTAGTTTACCAGTATAGAGCTGATGACGAAGATTTTTATCCATTTTATCTAGGTCATTCGTCGTCATATCAACCGCTTCATAAGTACCTTCATCCCAGACGATCACAGTCCCGCCGCCATACTGCCCCTTCGGAATAATACCCTCAAAATTTCGATAGTCGTAGGGATGGTCTTCCCCCATCATTGCTAGCCTTTTGACAGACGGATCCATTGAAGGTCCTTTTGGAATAGCCCAGCTCTTTAAAACACCATCCATTTCCAAACGGAAATCGTAATGCAAATGCGAGGCATCATGTTTTTGGACTACAAACCTGAGTTCTCTCCCATTTGGTTTGCCGCCAAAGGGCTCTGGTGTTTTTTCTGCAGTTCGTTCAACACGATATTTAGATAATCCCATATCTTTCTTCTCTAAATGGTAAGCATCTCTTTTATTAGCATAACACAAAGATGAAACACAAAAGGTTTAAATTATTTGCCTTTGTTATTTTGCTAAAGCCTATTTTTTAGAGCAGAATATCCATGGGGAAGTTTTCCGATTACGCTAAATCAATCAATCAACTGTCCCAAGTCCGTTTTCTGTCCACCGGTTAATTTGAACGATATAATTTGCTTACCATATTTTACGATGCTGATTGTATTCTTTTTTGCCTTCGCAGATGCTTTTATCAATTTTCCATTGGACCATTTCATATCAATTTCGATAGCTCCTCGAGCCATCAGTCCTGTTATTTCACCCTCTTTCCAGTGTCCGGGAAGCGCAGGAAGCAACTCTATAAAATCTTCATGGCTTTGTAAAAGCATTTCGGCCATCCCAGCAATAACCCCAAAGTTTCCGTCGATCTGAAAAGGAGGACAAGCATCAAACATATTATAATATGTTCCACCGCCACTATCGTATTTGGTATCTACGGAAGCTGTCGGCCGTAATTGTTTGTTAAGCAGCTTCAATGCACTATCTCCTCGATGCAACCTCGCCCAAAGTGCAATTTTCCAGGCATATGTCCAACCGACACCATCGTCACCTCTTTTCTCTAGTGATTTTTGAACAGCTTTCGCCAATTCGGGAGTTCGGGCCAAGGTGATCTCATTGCCTGGATAGAATGCAAACAGATGTGATAAGTGCCTATGAGCTGGTTCCACCTCTTCAAACTCCTCTGCCCATTCCATCAATCGACCATCACCACCTATTTTAGGTCGGGCCAACTTATCTTTTGATGCTTGCAAATTTTTTAAGAATGCATCTTGTTGTAATCCCAATATTTTAGCAGATTGAAGTGTATTTTCAAACAAATTGTATATGACCTGTTGATCATGGGATGGTCCCATACTAATTTGTGCCACAGAGCCATCAGGTGCTTTAAATGAATTTTCCGGAGAGGGAGAAGGCCCTGAAACTAATAATCCTGTTTTAGGATCTGTAGCTAACCAATCCAAATAAAACATTGAAGCCTCTTTTAAAATTGAATAGGCTTTCTTTAAAAAATCCTTGTCCTGCGTAAACATATAATGCTCCCATATATGCTGTGCGATCCAAGCTCCAGCACCAATATGCATACCCCAACTCGCACTTTCACCTGGTGAAGTATATCCCCAAACATTCGTAATGGGATGCAAAGCCCACCCTCTCATTCCATACTGTATTTTGGCGGTATTGCTCCCTGGGGTAACGAGCGAGGCAATCAGATCCAGCAGTGGGCGATGGGATTCAGAAAGATTGGTAACCTCTGCTGGCCAATAGTTCATTTGCACATTAATATCCGTATGGTAATCACCGTTCCATGGTGTCTGTATCTTATTTGCCCAAATTCCTTGTAGATTAGCAGGAAGGCCACCTTCCCGAGAAGATGACAGTAATAAGTATCGCCCATACTGAAAATATAGTGGGTAGAGAACCTGTTCGTTTCCCGACTGATGATTGTTTGCCATCAGGATATTAGTGGGTAAGTTATTTCTTTGATTTCCCAATTGAAAGATCACACGCTCCATAAAACTGGAAAAATCTTTAATATGCCTATTTTTAAGCACTTGATAAGGCCTATTCACCGCTGCTCTTATGATATCGCGGTGCTCTTGCTGAAAATTAGCATTGGTATAATCAGGATATTGCTGCTTATAATTTGTTTTTGCAGTCACGACGAGAGTCAAAGCATTAGCACCTTTAATCTCAATTCCCTTTCCCATTTTACGTATTATTTTTCCTCCTTCTAAAACCGGAGTTACCTGAGCTTCATAGCGCATACCATTTCCGCCCCTCCCATCATCAAGCGTACCAAACATACGAAGTCCGTTATCCGCTGTTATATTGGTCTCAAATCTTTCTGGNNTGACGTCAGTCGGATGATGATTGCTTTATCTGGATGACTAGCAAAGACCTCACGTTTAAATTTCACGCCATTTTGGACAAAAGTGCTGTAAACGATTCCTTTCATTAGATCCAATTCACGGTAATAGTCTTCGTAGGGACCATCTGTACCAAAATCCAACCGTAAATCACCTAGGGTTTGAAAACAACCAAAAGGAACTTTAGCGCCATTGCCATGTCCAGATCCTTTTCCTTTTGTAATCTGCGTTTTATTGGTCAATTCAGTCGCTTCTTTATATTTCCCCTGAAAAAGCAAGTCCCTAATTTTTTGCAACGAATTTGGCGCCTCCGGATTATCACCTTCATCAAAGCTTCCGCTCCATAGTGTCATTTCATTCAGCTGAATTCGTTCTCGGTTGACATCTCCAAATACCATCGCTCCTAAAATTCCATTTCCTATTGGCAAANNCATTTTTAGTATCTACGGCCAATGCATTTGCCGGCTTATCAAACCAAATTTTGTTTTCCCTACTCAGTTGCATCTGACCTTTAGTCGTCTCTGCCAAAAGCAAAAAAAGGAAAGTAATGGTGACTATAATGCGACTACGATTGATCATTGTTTAAGCTAATTTATAAAGGTTTATTAAATTTCAGCGAAAACTACATGTCGCCCAATTGCTTTTCGTACACTATTTATAGATCCCGCACTCCATAGGAAATATATACTAAAGGTCTAAATGGATGGAAATTTGCAATGTGCCACACGAGTTATCATTTATTCTTTCAAATTTAAGATACAAAAGAATACTATTTTTCGCCTATATTAACAAGTTTGCATGCATTATTGTCCGTTAGATCACGATGATTTTACTACTAAAGGTTCTGACGACAAATTCTTTTCTTTCAATAATAAAAAGAGCCACTCCTAATAAATAAGAAGTGGCTCTTTTATATGTGAGATCCACAGTTAACATGATTTGAGAAATCATTACATTAAGCCTGTTGGCTAAATTTCTGCGTATATCCGAGCACTTTAATTAAAATTTAATTAATATCCTGAAAACATTCCCAGGATCTTTCACCCATGACTCGAGCGCCGCTTGAGCATCTTCCGGCGAATATACTGCCGTGATTAGCTCATCCATTGGGCAGGTTCCTGTTTTCAAATAACTTTTTACTGCCTCAAAGTCCTTTGGCAATGCATTTCTAGATCCTTTAATATCCAATTCTTTCTTCACAAAAAACTGTGTATCGAAGGGAATCGCATCTTTTGCATAACCAATGAATACGACTCTACCCGTAAATGCCGCAGCATCAACAGCCGCTAAATAGGTTTCCTTCCTACCAACAGCCTCTATGACAACATCCGCCCCCATCGAAGAAGTCAACTCATCCAATCTTACTTGTAAATCCTCTTCAGCACTATTAACCGTAAATTGTGCTCCAAGCTTTTTAGCCAATTCCAGTTTAGTATTGCTTACATCAACAGCAATGACCGTAGCTCCTCTTAAAGCAGCACGAACAATAGCGCCCACACCGATCATACCGCATCCCAATACCAAAACCACGTCATTATCGGTCACCAATGCTCTATCCACCGCATGAAAGCCGACACTCATCGGCTCAACAAGTGCCAATTCTCGCGCAGAAAGACTCGATCCGATTATAATCTTCTCTGCAGGAACAACAATAAATTCCGCCATTGCCCCATTACGCTGTACTCCCATCGTTTCATTGTAGCGGCAGGCATTGAACCTATTATTTTTACAAGCCGAACAACGTCCGCAGTTGGAATATGGATTTACAGTAACTTGCATTCCTACCTGAATTTCAGAAGAAACGTTGTCCGAAACTTCAACTACCGTAGCTCCTATTTCATGCCCCGGTATAACGGGTAATTTTACCAAAGGGTTCAAGCCACGGAAAGTATTGAGATCAGACCCACAAAATCCAACATACTCTATTTTAAGCAACACGTGGCCATCATGGACAATAGGCATCGGAACTTCACAAACTTGCACAATCCCTTTTTCTAGAATTTTTATTGCTTTCATTTATCTTGCTATTCTTCTGGTTTTCAGTTTACGATTTGTTATTCAATATAGACAAAAGTAGCGCCATTGAAAGGAAAAATAAACCACATTATCGATCAAAAAACATACAATATCGACAATTGAGACCTAGCCGTTTTTTATCTGGAAAGCACCTACACTCCGTAAAGCACTACCTCAAAGTATATTACACATACATTTATTGCCTTACTCCCCTGGCTTTAGCGGAACCGCAGGTCGATTGATTAAAAAAAATTTTCTCTAGATCAGTAAATGGGAGCATGCTCTTTAAATCGATAAAAAGTATGACACCATACGACTACAAGTAAAAGCTATCCATCAAAAAAGGCTCGTGCATGATGCACGAGCCTTTGAAAAATACAATATCTAACCTTCATTACCTATTTTCAAGACCATCTTGAAAGAAAAATAGTTTTAAATATTTTCAGGAAATTCATCTTTCCACCATGTCAAACGCCAATCCTCACTTTCTATATCCGTCAATAGACAAGATTCTAGCTCAGCTAAACACTGCTCTTTGTTCAGGTGCTGCCCAATAAATACAAGTTCATTTTTTCTGTCTGCCCATTCTGGATGCCAACGTTTGAGTAGCTCAGGCTTAACCTCTGCATAAATGGGATACTCGTGACGTTGCTCTTCAGACATACTACTCCACCACGATCCAGCACTTTCCATTCGCACGCTACCGCCTGCCTGGCTAAAACTAATTGCGAGATCTGGACGTGAAGCCAACCAAAAAAGACCTTTAGCACGAATGATATTAGGTGGATATTGATTATTTAGATAGCTATATAGTCGCTGCGGATGAAATGGACGTTGTGAACGAAAGACAAAGGATGAAATCCCATATTCTTCAGTTTCAGGTGTATGCTCATGTTCAAGTTCCTTGATCCACCCCGAAGCTGAGGAAGCTTCTTCAAAATCAAAAACCCCTGTTCCTATGATTTCATTTGGGTCAACCTGTCCAAATTGTGTTCGAATCAACTTTGCTCCGGGATTCAACTTACCGATGGCAGCTTCTAAAGTACCCAATATCTCTTCGCTCACCAGGTCTGCCTTATTCAATACAATTACGTTAGCAAATTCTATTTGATCCGTTAGTAAATTGACAATTGCACGATTGTCGTGGTCGTCATTCGTTAATTCCCGATCTAATAAGGTATCCGCACTTCCAAAATCTTTAGAAAAGTTGAAACTGTCCACAACAGTTACCATGGTATCAATATAACTAAAAGTTGATAAATCGATCTCACTATTCGGATCCATATAACAGAAGGTCTGCGCTACCGGAATGGGCTCCGAAATACCTGTACTCTCTATAAGTAAATAATCAAAGCGGTTTTCTCTCGCCAACCGCTCCACTTCTACCATCAGATCCTCCCTTAATGTACAGCAAATGCACCCATTGCTCATCTCCACAAGCTTTTCTTCCGTTCGTGAAAGAACATTCTCTCGTTCTACAGCCTGTGAGTCGATGTTCACTTCACTCATATCATTGACAATAACGGCCACTTTCTTACCGTGTTTGTTGTGTAAAATATGATTTAATAGCGAGGTTTTTCCCGCGCCTAAAAAGCCACTTAAAACCGTGACAGGTAATCTAAAATTTGCAGAAGTCGTGCTCATAATAATTTCATTTAAACAAATGTAAAAACAAAAAGACACAAATGCAACATAGTTGCTTATAAAACACTATTCGACTGACGCAAGCTTATCTTCTCACTAATGTGTATGATTACTAACCAGTCTCATGAAGTGAAAAAATCAAATTATAAACCATCGTTGATTTGCTATCATGATATGAAATTAGGGCGAACTGTTAAACTTTCGTTATTAACACTTTTTAACTGATATATAGTGTAAATTGGCACTTTAAAATTTATTTACATCAACCAACGACAATGCCCTTTTTAGACCACGTACTTCAGAAACCTACCTACGGATGGAAAGACGATAATGGAGAACTTATTAAACCCAGCACCAAACAAATACTAGGCGAATTTTTCAAAAGATTGAACATCTTTAAAGACCAACGCAACTGGCTTCCATTTTTTAGCTGGCTCAAGGTTGCTTGCCTTATTCCGTTCTTTTTTATTTTTTTAATTTATCATTTAAGCTGGTGGACACTTATCGCTGCTTTCGTCTACAGTATGATTATAATGGGTACACATGGCACGATTTGGCACCATAGATTTGCCACACATGGCGCCTTCAAGTTTAGAAATCCATTTTGGCGATTTTTCACGCAAAATTTGACTATCAATGTCATTCCTGAAGAGATCTATGTTATATCCCATCATGTACACCATGCAAAATCAGATCAACCAGGGGACCCATATAATGCGCAAGCGGGTTTTCTATATTGCTTTTTGGCCGATGTCAATCATCAACCGATTGCAAAAAATCTAACCGAGAATTCGTATAACAGGGTGAAGTCACTCATGCGTCATACCGGCGTCACTGCCAATAGTTACCGCCAATACCAAAAATGGGGATCATACGTACATCCTATGCATGCAATTTCCTCTTGGATACTGAACTGGTCATTTTGGTACCTGGCTTTTTATTTAATTGGCGGCCACGCTTTAGCCTGCTGTTTATTTGGGGCAGCTGGATTTTGGGCGATCGGTGTCCGTACATTTAATTACGAGGGACATGCAAAAGGCAAAGATAAACAGCGAGAGGGGATAGATTTCAATGAAAAAGATAAATCCATAAATCAACTATGGCCTGGTATTGTCGCGGGTGAATGGCATAACAACCACCATTTATATCCAAAAAGTGCAAGAAGTGGATTTAAACCTTATCAAATTGATCTCGCCTGGTGCTATATAAAAGTGATGCATAAGATAGGCGCTGTAAGCAGTTATCGAGACGATAAAAAACGTTTTGATGAGAACTACCGCGTGCCATACCTAAAAACCAAACCCGATCATAAGCAGCAATAAAACAAAAAAGGCTAGGGAATCACCACCTAGCCTTAACGATAGTTCTATTGACCTTTTTCTATCATTTGTCCTAAACGCCAAATATATTTAGCCAGAGAATTTTTATTTTATCAATTATTTTATTGTTACAGCAAATGCGTATTCATCAGGAGGTAGACATTGTGATGCGTCACAGGCCTGCCATTCCACAGTACCTTTTACTGTCGCTGTTCCTTTATTCAAAGTAACCTTTTGTTGAAAGATAACCTCGTTGGTAAAATAACCGACATCCATCTTAAAGACCTCTNNGGCGGTTTTACCGACTAAAGTATATTCTGCAGATTTCGCGAAATTAAAAGAAGTTGGAATAGGTCCACCGTCTTTGATATTTTGGGAATAAATATGCCATCCATTTTGGATCGTAGCTTTCACATAAATGATAGCCTCCTTATTGTTCAGCTTCTTGCTAGCAACTGTCCATTTAACAGGTTTGTGAATTTGGGCGAATGCGCCGGTGACAGCAAATATGATTACCGTCATTAACAATATGATCTTTTTCATTTTTGATTGTTTATAAGTTTATCTTTCCTCCGACAGCCCACCTATTTTCTAATGCGGTTTACTGGCAAAAGCATGATAACAATATTCGACATAAACAGAATAATACACAACAATGTATTGACAAATCGATAAATTTTATTGGACAGCGCCATTAAAACCATTTTTTTTACATTTTATACCGATACACTGTTCGAATGACAAAAATATATTCATAAATCTACATCTTCTCCCTGATCAACTTTTCGTCGATATGGACACCATCAAAAATTTTCTAATCTAGTTCAGCTTTTTGCAACCAACTCTGATCAATTCATAGGTTTAACCTGGTTTTGCATTACAACGCGTCACGCTATTCAATCTGGAGCGATTATTTAGTTGCAATGTAGCGGACAAAATTTCAATGTTAATATCCAACCTGCACTTACATATTTATAACACTACAAATGGTATATTTTAAGAAAAAGGGAAGAAAAGTTTCAGGATGTTCTCAAGAAGGTATTCGATCAAACTTAAAATAGAACACCCCACATTGTAAATTCGTTATCTATTGCAATAGGTAATTTTGGAAAGCAAAACGGACGAGTTCTGCAGTATTTTTGGAATTCGTTTTCTCAATAAGGTGTTGACGAAGTCCCTCAACAGTACGCTTACTTAAAAATATTTTATCTGCAATTTCCGCATTGGTAAATCCTTCGGCGATCAATTCTAATACAGCGAGCTCCCTATCCGAAATTTCATATATTTGTTGCATACTCCCCTTATGTATATCAACCGTTACGTCTACTTTATAGCTTTTTACAAAATTTAAACCAATTGAGGTGGTCAAGTAAGCTTTTCCATTTGCTATTTGAAAAACACCAAACTCCAATTCTTTATAATCCGTAGCTTTCGACAAATAACCGTCAGCTCCTACCCGAAACGCCTCCGCTACTTTTATATTATCCTCAATCATCGATAGTATAGCTATTTTTATCTCGGGATATAAATTCTTAAGAATCTTGACAAGCATAATTCCATCCATTTCCGTCATATTCAAATCCGTCAAAATAAGATCTGGTCTATCATGATTTTCAAGATAAATCAAAGCTTCTTCCGCACTTCCCAATTCTTCGACTACAGAAAGTTTATCGTTGGTTTCAAGCATCATTCGCAATCCACTGCGCACCACTTGATGATCATCTACTAAAAGAACGTTAATCATATCTCCTCCATTGTAACAATATGATAACGTATATTTTTAAAAAATATGTTAAAAAAATTTAATTTATTATAATAATATTTTAAAGTTCAAACACTTATAATCAAAAAAGCTAGATCTAACTGATCTAGCTTAAATATAAAATAAATTTTATTCATCCATAAACGATTACGGCTGCTCTTCCATTAAAGTTTAAGATCTCCTTCTTCGCCGATATCTTCTGTATTTCCTGTAACTGCAGCCTTGAGCATTTGAAATATGTTAACGATCACATTAGAATTCGAATCCCAATAATGTGCTTCTTCAGGGCTAACCCGTAATAATCTAATATTAGGATCATCCTTCCCTTTCTCAAACCAGCCTTCCATCATCTTATTCCAATAACGATCAATTCGCTCCTGATCTCGCGATAAACTAGCTCTTCCATTTATACTCAAAAACGTATAGCTTTTTGGATCAGCATAAAAAACCGATACTCTAGGATCTTGGGAAATATTTTTAAAAGTTTCGCTTTCAGCTGAACATATATACCAAATATTCCCTTCTTCATCGACTTCTTGTCTACTCATGGGTACGCCATGTGGATAGTCTGAATATGAATTGAACGAACAAATTGTTCCAATATCAATTTGATCAACAATCGATTTAAGCTTTTCCAATGCTTCCTTCTTATTCATATGATTTTCTGCCATGTCATTTAGTTTCCTACTGAACAACTGCTTCTCCCAAATTGTTCATTTAAGTTTCAAATATCCGCGAATTGTATAAAATTGACACAGACAATTGCACGTCGAAAATTCAGGTAATTCTACTGGTTTTTATATGCTAAAATAATTAGTATTTTTACAAACAGAACGAATTAAATTATGTTTGGATTTGAGGAGAAATTAAAAATATTGGCTGATGCGGCCAAATATGATGTCAGCTGCAGTTCTAGCGGAGGAAAACGAAAAAATAACGGCGGAATTGGTGACGCATCTGCGAGTGGCATTTGCCATACTTATACCGAAGATGGTCGATGTGTTTCGTTATTGAAGATACTCATGACTAACTACTGTATCTACGATTGTTCATTTTGCGTAAGTCGAAGAAGTAATGACGTGCAACGTGCGGCCTTTTCGGTCAAGGAAGTCGTAGAGCTCACAATGAACTTCTATCGAAGGAACTATATCGAAGGCCTCTTTCTAAGTTCAGGTATTTTCAAATCGGCAGATTATACAATGGAACGCCTCATGCTCGTCGTGAAAAAGTTGAGAACAGAGGAAAAGTTTAATGGATATATCCACCTCAAAGCCATACCTGGAGCAAGCGAGTCACTTTTAAAACAGGCTGGTCTATATGTTGATAGAATGAGTGTTAACTTGGAAATACCTACTGAAGAGGGATTAAAACTTGTGGCTCCTGAAAAAGATCACAAATCCGTCCGTGAGCCCTTGAATATTGTAAAAACAGAAATTATGAACATCCAACAGGATAAAAAACTCATCAAGAAGGTCCCCCTTTTTGTTCCAGCTGGACAAAGTACACAAATGGTCATTGGTGCCACAGGAGAAACCGATCTCCAGATTATGCAAATTGCAGATGAATTTTATAAAGATTATAATTTAAAGCGAGTATACTACTCTGGCTATATTCCGATTAATGCAGCGGATTCAAGATTACCAGCGGTCGGTAGTCCACCGCCTCTCTTAAGAGAAAACAGATTGTATCAGACCGACTGGCTACTGCGATTCTATGGATTTTCTATTCATGAAATCCTGAATAGTGAACACCAGCAACTCGACTTAGAAATAGATCCTAAACTGGCATGGGCATTACGCAATCCGCAATTTTTCCCAATTGATATCAATACTGCTGAATATCGGTGGATTTTACGTATTCCCGGCATAGGCAGACAATCTGCTATTAAAATTATGCAGGCCCGAAAATATGGTAAATTAAAAGAGTTTCAGCTTCGAAAGCTGGGAATAGCCTTCAACAGGGCCAAATACTTTATGGTTTGCCAAGATAGCATCACCAGTCCGGGTTTTCATTATCCCGAGCAGATAAGGAAAGCTATTCTTGAGCATAATCCCAAATTACAAGCGAATCATTCAGTAACACAGTTATCCCTATTTTGATGGATTATATTTTTGACGGAAGTTATCGAGGCTACTTATGCTGCGTATTCGAAGCCTTTGAACGTAAAGAATTTGATGCACTACCAACTACGGATCATCGAGTAGTGGTCAACATATTTTCTCAGAAACGTCAGATAACGAGTGATGCTCAAAAAGCGGAGCGAATTATTCGCGGAATGGAAAAAATAATAGGTAAAGAGTACCTAATACTTTTCTATCATAATTTCTTAGCCGACAACCAGGCTGATTGGACGAATGGCTTCCGGTTATTGATAGAATTATTTAAACACCGAAAAATGAATATGCTGGATTATGGACGGCCCGATATCCTACGCCTGCACCAAACAGTTAAGAAAGTAAGTCGCGAAAGACATCGCATGAAAGCTTTTATACGCTTTATTAAATCTAACGACAACCTGTATACCGCCCTTATCGAACCAGACTTTAATGTTCTTCCACTTATTATCAAGTTCTTTAAAAATCGCTATGCTGATCAACAATGGCTAATCTTTGATATCCGCCGGAATTATGGTTTCCACTATGACTGTTATAGCGTACAGGAAGTATTTCAAACTCAACATCAGGAAATTCGAGATCCATATGATTTAGAAGTGGATCTCGATCCGAAAGAAAAGGAATTTCAACAGCTTTGGAAAACTTACTTTAAAAGTACGAATATCGAATCCCGCCAAAATTTAAAACTTCATCTCAAGCATGTGCCTAAACGTTATTGGAAATATTTGGTCGAGAAAGATCATTAAGTCATAAGCTTTGAAATTTCGATTTACCACTATTTTGATCCGCCAAATAACTTAGCCACAATCCAAATAATAAGTGCGACGACGACAACGACCAACAAAACACCAGACCACACGCCAGCTTTAAATATGCCTTCAACAAGCGAACAACTAGAAACGAGTACCAATAAACTCGACATTAGTGCAAATGGAATTATTTTTTTCATAATATATCTTTTAAAACCTTTTAATTGGAAATATGACAATACTGAAGCCAAAAATGTTTTGCAAACGAAGTAATCAATTATATATTTTTAACAGAGTAAAAGACCAGTAGCCCAATTGCATGAAATACTTTATCCAACACGTATTTTTCACAATTAATAATAGAAGGATTACTTAATTTCAATTCTAAAAATACGGTTGCGCCGCTAAAATCGTATTGAGGCACAGCATTTGATCTACATTGAGCAAAGAATGACAACTACTAACACTTAATTTAAATAAAGATATGGACACGATAGATCAAAAAGCACAAAAAATGGGTTTGGAAAGAGGTTATTATTTATTATTAATGGCGATCCTTGATCAACCAGTAGAAGCGAAGAAAAAGCAGGATAAAAAAAATTAAGAGTGAACTGAACCTCAATTTCATATTCCGTGACATAAATCCAACAAATTCTTCCAATGAAAAGGATAAATTTGTTTTTATTAAATGTCACACTATGATACAACGAATAACCGCATACTGGGATGGCAGAAGTACATCTTGGCGCAAGGAAAGGGACGAAGCATGGTCCCGTCCGGAAACGGAGCATTGGTTTGGCTTTTTTGAATCTATCCGAAATCAAGTTGCGGGAAAGCGAGTCCTCGAAGTAGGAACCGCTACGGGTTATTTCGCCAATATAATGACACTGGCTGGGTTTGAAGTAACTGCAGTTGATCTTTCTCCTCAAATGGTTGAGTATGCAAAGATCGTAAGCGAAGAACTTCACCTGAGTGTAGACTATCATGTGATGGATGCCCAAGCGTTGGAGTTTGAAGACAATACTTTTGATTTAGTTTTCACTCGTTTGATGACCTGGACTATTCCGGATCTGGAAAAATGTTACCAAGAAATGAAACGTGTTCTCAAACCGGGAGGCAAGCTGATTAATATGGACGCTGATTTTGGTAAAACAGTATTTAGTACCGATAGGCATGATGAATGTCCATCTGGGGCTATTGAAGAAGTTAATGCGATTAAATCAGCTTTAGCAATCAGCCAACATACACGTCCGGCCAAAGACCTGGAAATCCTACATGAAATCGATTTTGGTTCTATCCGGGTAGATATGGATGCACAAAATCGAATTCTAGGGCTTCCGCTAAATACGGAGGGACTTTTTATGCTAGAGGCATCAAAAAAATAACTAACTTAATGATCATTCTTCTCTCGAACAATTAGAATCTAAATATTGATTCCAGACTTCCATCTGATGTCAATAATCTTAACCTTCCTTGACGATTATTCGACAATTAAACGTGGATAGGTATCTATTTTACCATAGAAGCAAAAGTCGCATAATTCTGAGCAATGGATTGGTATCTATTCAAAAAAAGGGTTAAATCAATTCTGATCTAACCCTTACAAAAAACTATTCTCTAATCTACGTATACCTTACCATTGCTGATATGTTCATACTATAAACAGCTATATTGTAAAATAGTTTTAAAATCAATTACCAAAAATCTTGGCCAATTCTTGATGCAGGAGTTCACCTTTGATATTAATAGCCACAATATTTCCCTTCGGATCTACCAAATAGTTTTGTGGCACTGCACGAACCCCATACAATACCGCTGCTTCATTGCTCCAACCTTTTAAATCAGCGACATGAATCCATGGTAGGCCATCATCTTTGATCGCTTTTAGCCAAGCGTTTCTTCCTTTCGTATCATCTAAAGATACCGCTAATACCTCCAACCCTTTACCTTTATATTTATTGTATGCTTTTAGTAAATTTGGGTTTTCGGCACGGCAAGGGCCACACCAACTCGCCCAAAAGTCAACAAGAACATACTGTCCCTTAAAGTCGGATACCTTCACCATTTTGCCATGCGTATCGGGCTGTGAAAAATCAGGTGCTTTATTCCCAATCTTGACACTTTTCTCTGCCAAAAAGCGTGCTTCCAATTGTCTAGCATTGGTTAGCTGGCGTACCTCCTTGGATAGCTTCAAAAATATAGGTTCGATTTCACTCAACTTGCGCTTATTGGCCGCATCAATAAGAGCGTCTACCGCAAAGATTGAATTTGGATTTTTTGAAGCAAAAGCAAGTTCCTTTACCCTACGTGCCTCAAATCGAGCTTCAAACTTCTCGTGAATGGCCTTATATTGATCATTTGCATCCGGAGCATCTTTATTCACCGCAGCAAAAGCTTTGTTTCCTGCATCGATAACATCCATAAAGCCTCCGCCAATCTCGTTCAAATAGGCAACATACTCATCATGCAAAGGAGATCCCTTGATCGAGGCAGTTCTTAAAGAATCCTTAATCGCAATAGTATAATTTTCATTACCCAAATAAAAATAAAGGCGATCACCGATATTTTGCGCGATCAATTTGCCTTTTCCATCCTGGTCAAAGACCATTCGCGAATACGAAGGTTCCTCCACAACTCCCTTAAAATTAAATTTCCCATCTATGATCGCAGACGAGTCCGACGCAGGAAAACCATCTTTTGTATAATCCAAATACACTTTTTTACCATTGAATGCCTTCGGCGCATTTCCTACGATTTGGAAGTTTGCCTGTTGTGCAAATGAAAACATTGGCGAAAAGGCCAGGGCTAAAGCTACTATTTTTAAATTTTTCATATTTTCTTATAATTAGATTTGATTGCTATTCCTATTTATTTACGCCAGGTCATATCTACAGGGTTTCCTGGTATACCATCGATTTTTTTGATAAGCTCGCCAGTTTTCCCTACTTGGATATCTAGATAATAGAGTGTTCCAGCTGATCCCACAATCAAGGTATTCTCATCATCCTCCAATTTGAGCATAGTGACATCACCCTTGATATCTGTTTTTAATACCTGCACTTGTTCACTCAAAGGATTATAGCGAAAAACTTGATTTTGCGCTGCCACGTAAATATAACCGCTACGACTTGCCAGCATTTTCGTTTCAGCGGTAATCCACTCTGGTCGTACAAAAAGCCGTTTATGCCCCGATGTGAAGTTAAATGGACCAGCAAAGTTCGCATTGAACATCAACTCGTAGATCTGACCAGTGGCATTTCTCACATAAGCATAAGTATCCGCATTATTGATCTGAACCAGTTGTAACAAGTCCATACCGACATTAGTAGGATTAAAAACATCTGAATTAATAGCACTGTACTGCGTTCCAAAATACATCGGTGAACCATAGAGATTAATGCGAACAAATTGCTTTTTATTTTTCTCAAAGGCAATTACAGTAAAATTATTGTTGGCGGTCGAAAGTACAAATTTCGACGCGAGATCATATTCGCCATCTGCATACGTACCAAACATACCATAGGTGGCCGACTGATCCCATGTTGTTGTAGCCCCACCATAAAATTTGTCATTGATTATGCCCAATAGAATACCTTGTGGATGGGCTTGAAGACTCCCTACGTTAATGGTGGGCGGAGCTAAAAAGAAATTATCAAATAAGGTCCCTGGTTTTAGACTCTCCTTTTTTAACGTATTGACATTCAATCTAACTCCTGCTTGTTTTGAAATAATCCAATAACCTAAGGGCGTATTTCCCGTAAATTGATTCTTTACATAGTGCAACTGCAAGGGATCTATCGGTAGAGGTTGGCCATTAATGGCCTCATAAATATTAGCTTGCACACTGTTGTCAGGTTTAATGAAAGAGAGTTTACCAGTACCCTGATCTTGCGACAATACTAAAGAACCCCGAGAAAACTCCGTAACCCCCTGAATTTTAAACGGGTAAAAATATTTCATTCCATTAGCTTTGTTTGTTACGGTAAGTCGAGCTGTATAACGTTTTGCTTCTAAACCAAAAACTATCCTTAGCGCATTCCCTTTATAATGGTTCGCTTCTGGTACAAGGGCCTCCGGCACATCAATACGCCAGTCACATTCCAAATCTTCGGTAGCTATTCCCGTAATTTTGGGCTGTACAATTAGACTATCGCCAGTCATTGCTTCGTAGAGTGTATCCAGATTTTGTAATACTGGCGACTCAGGCATATCGATAACATAATTTCCTTTGTCCTTATAACAGGCACCTAACACCGTCAACACGACAATGCTCATGATCAATTTTTTCATTTTATCTAAGCT
>DKIT01000084.1 GCA_002454415.1 Sphingobacterium sp. UBA6711 | reverse complement strand
TATCCCCAGTTAAGCTCCACTGCGCTACCGTATGATCCGCTTTCAACATACCATTATACAGGGCTGAAGAGGGATATTTCATGATTTTTTCATTCATACGATATTGGACATCGAGCATCGAGACAATTTGTGGGCTATGATTAGTGATTTTCTCGAATAAGGTCTGGCTAAGTTTATGCCTAGGCTCCTTACTTGACTTCACTGTCGGTGGCAATTGACAGTGATCACCAGCCAAAATAACATGATTTGCCTTTAATATTGGTATCCAACAAGCTGGTTCCAATGCTTGCGCCGCCTCATCTATGATAACCACATCGTAGATACGATTTTTTATCACATCATGATTAGCCCCTACCAAGGTCGCAGTAATCACCTGCGATTTATCTAAAACATCGCCTATAATAAAATCTTGAATCCGATCAACATCCTTTCTCACCCGATAAGCTTCATCAAACAATGCTTTTCTTTGCTCTCGCTCTGCCTTACCAAAATTACGTTTGTATTTCTGAGCCATCTCTGTATAAGCGCGAATCTGCTTTTGCAGCGATTTTATATCTTTATTTGCATGGTGTAGATCAATCTTTGCATCAAGAGTCAATTCTTGTAGATGCTCGGAGACTTTTACTGGATTGCCAATTCTCGTTACCACCACTCCACTAGCATCCAGGCGCTCTGTCAACAGGTCAACGGCAGTATTACTTGGGGCAACGGCCAATATTTGCTGATTATTCTGTTTTAGCAGCGCACATACAGCATGAATTAATGTAGTCGTTTTCCCTGTCCCTGAAGGCCCATGCAAGAGGGTGACAGGATTCATCTTTAAGATAGCTTGAATAGCCTGATTTTGACTTGCGTTCAACCCCGCATTCTCAAAATAATCCTCTTTAGATTCCAAGGGAATGAGTTCTTCGCCAATCAATCTTCTCACTAAAACTCCTTGTTTCGGATCCTTGCTCAGTTCTTTGCTCTTTTTTAATGCATTGAACATTTCGCGATAAGAATACTCATCAAATAATAAATCAACCCCAAGTTTTCCCCTTCTGCTCCAATCAGGAAGCTCATCTACTTTAAATGAGATTCGCATCCCGTCTTTGCCGACAGACGATATTGTTCCATTTATTCGATCATGTTCAGGGTCATGATTTGAAAACAAAGAGACCGGCATACCGAAACGAAATTTATGTTCGATATCGTAATGGTTAGTCCTATTCAAACTAACAGACAAATAATCCCCTCGCCCCAATTCGCTATCTACTATCTGGATTGGAAACCAAGTTACACCTTGAATCCTACGCTCATTGAGACTATTCTTTAGCAATAACGTCTCATGCTGTAATTTATCATATTGCTGTTCTTCATTCAATAAAGTAATAAGTTCGTCGAAATAATTCATAGTTGGATATTCGTATTGACCTCGCAAAATAACGGTTTTTTCCTTTATTTGAATCATTTGGTTTTTGTTTCAAATCAGTTTTTATTCCATGCCACTGCAATATGTCATAGTGGAAAAAGACACAATTTATCTCTATATAATCCCATATTTATTTATTATACTTGAAAAGGAGCTTTAAATCCAACACAATTAATTTAAACAATTAAAATGAACGAGATTTTTTTACATGACAACGAACAGCAATGGACAGACTTAGGTGATGGTGTAATGCGAAAAATACTGGTCTTTAATGCTGATTTGATGTTAATGAAAGTCCGATTTGAACAAGGGGCCATTGGTGCCATCCATCAACATCCACATACCCAAATTTCCTATGTCAGTGCAGGTAAATTCAAATATCACATCGATGGTATTGATCGCATTCTGAGTAAAGGAGACTCCTGTATTATTTTTCCAAATTTACTTCACGGTTGTGAATGCCTTGAAGAAGGAGAATTGATCGATTCTTTTACCCCTCACCGTGAAGATTTCGTATAATATAACAGATCAAAACAATATTCGCACCGTTTGAGCGTTTACGCTATAACATTCAAAAATATGCTCTCATCTTTTTTTCACAAACTTCGCTTTGGGCTATTTGGCTCATCCCTATGTTTAGGTTATTTAAGTCTTTCCTGCGCGGCACAAGCCCAAGAAAAACCGCTGTTAATAGAAAAAATCAATTCAAAAATTTATCTGTATACAACTTTTAATACTTTTGAAGGGACCAAGTATGCTGCCAATGCCCTTTACTTAGTGACGAAAAAAGGTGTTATCCTTTTTGATACACCTTGGGATGCTAGCCAGTACCAGCCACTCCTGGACAGCATCAAACAAAAACATAATCTTCCTGTAATCGCCGTTTACGCGACACACTGGCATGAAGACCGGGCTGGTGGCTTTGCCTATTATAACCGCATGGGTATCCCAACCTNNTGACGAATGATTTATTAAAGATTAATCATAAAGCGCAAGCTACCCACGTAGTTGATACAAATAAGAAATACAAAATAGGTGGGCAATCCTTTGTTTTAAATTTCTTTGGACCGGGACATTCCTTGGACAATGTCGTGGTCTGGTTCCCTGACTATAAAATCCTGGACGGTGGCTGTTTCATAAAAAGCTCAGAAGCTCAAAATTTAGGATTTACGGGAGATGGAGATGTAAAATCTTGGAAACCATCTTTAGCTAGATTATTGGCACAATATCCGGAGATAAATATGGTAATTCCCGGGCATGATGCATGGAAAGATAAAGGGCAAATAAATCGAACGGAAGCATTATTGAATGAAAAACAATAAAGTCCCTCAAAAAATTATGCTGATTATATTTTCTCTCTTAATCAAGGCACCAAAGTTCCGGTTGCTTGACTTTCAAAAAACGATTAAAAAAAATAAAAAAACGACCTTGTTTTTCAATAAAAGTATTATCTTAGCAGCACAAATAAAGCAGGGGCATTAGCTCATTTGGCTAGAGCGCTTCGCTGGCAGCGAAGAGGTGATCAGTTCGAATCTGATATGCTCCACTACAACGAGCGGCAACTTGGATTAAGTTGCCGCTCTTTATTTTTTTTAACATTCACCTATTTTCTACAACCTACTCTTCCCTATTTATACGAGTTTACAGATTTAGCTACTTTCCAAATTCCATTCTCTTTAACAAGAGTAATCAGATCTGTTTTAGAAAAGTCTTCAAATTGCATGGTAACTTTTGCTATTGCATAATCTGGTAATTCTTCAATAATCTGTGTTGTAGTCCTACAATTCATCTTGATTCCTTTCTGCTTTTTCAAAAATTCAATCATTTCAAGACGACTATGTTTCAAATCCTGTTTACCGCAAATTTTTTGATTAAAATCAGCTGTAAAAAGCTTATCCAGGTTGGCTACTTGACCCTCGGTCATTGCCCCAACGTATTCATCGATAGCTAGGTCGGCAGTAATTAAGTTACGTTCTTCTGGCTTCATTGAGGCCATTGAGCAAGTAGAAATTGTAATCATTGCTACCGCTACAAATGTTTTTACTAAAGTTTTCATATCTTNNATTTTCTTATGCTATTGTCGGCAACAATCTACATTTGTTGCGTACTTTTTTTATTTATTTTCTGAGTCAAATTTAAGACAAGTCATATATTGATTTCATTACATTTAGATTAACATTACATTAAAGTCGGTAAATGATATTTTTTTCTAGGTGAATAAAATATTGGTTTGAATATTGTTATTCTGTCTATTTCCTTTTAGATTGCATGCTTTCATGACACACTATAACAAAAAATATCTACTTACGATTAAACCGATCATTTTTTTGGTTCTGTTCATCCATCTGGGGTCTAACTCATATGCACAACGCCCGGTCAATGAAATAGAAATCACCCAACATGTCTCTGATACGAGCAAACAAAGAGACTTGATCGATATTGGAAAAGAAATATTGAATATTAAACCTCCTCAAAGCGTTGATAGCACAGGAAAGAAGATTTATTTTTCCTTTCTGCCATTTTCAACCAACGTACCTGGAGGGGGACATGCATTAATAACAAGTACTACAGCGGGTTTCTATTTGGGAGATCGCTCGAATACTTATATGTCAAAAATGACGTTTACCCCCTACACCAACTTTGGCAAGCGATTTGGCCTACCTATACGTTCCTACATTTGGTTAAAGGATAACACATGGGTAATTGATGGCGATATCCGTTTATTAAAGTATCCACACGAAACTTGGGGGATTGGGAAAGAACACCATGGAGACCAACAGATTAATTTAGATTACACTTACTTTCGTTTGTACCAGCATGCGTTAAAGAGAATTCATGGCGGGTTATTTATGGGTATTGGTTATGATCTTGATTATAGAATGAATATTAAATCGACAAGTAGTATTCCACTGGAAGAATATACTTCCTATCCGCATGGCACAGACTTAAAAGAAAACACAATATCTTCGGGAATCAGCTTAAATCTGATCTACGATACTCGTGCCAATTCAATTAAAACTTGGTCAGGTAACTACGCCAATTTACAATTTCGAATCAACCCAACCTTTTTAGGAAGTGATCAAAACTGGAAATCCCTGTTTCTTGAGGTCAGGCGATACCACAGACTTACCCAAGATCGCAACCGACAAAATATGATTGCTGTGCGAAGCTTTTTCTGGACCGTATTCAATAGCAAAGCTCCTTACCTGGATCTCCCCAATTTGGGATGGGATCCATATAACAGTTCAGGACGAGGGTTCCCGGTCAGCCGTTTCCGTGGTAAATCGCTCTATTATTTAGAAACTGAATACCGTCGCGATATTACTAAAAACGGCCTATTTGGATTTGTTGCATTCATGAATTTCACATCCTTAAACGGACCGAAGAACAGTATGTTTGAAGATTGGAATGTGGGTACCGGTGCTGGTGCACGAATCAAATTTAATAAAAACTCGGGCACCAATATTGGCATCGATTATGGAGTCAGTAAAAACCATCGCGGCGTACGACTCACCTTGNNAGGAAGTATTTTAATCTTTAACTTAGATGGTAACTTTGGTTTTTAAACTCCATAGATGCATAATACCGGTATTTTTCATTGTTTAAGGGATAATCCCAACAGCCCATTCGGTGGTAGATATCTCCACCAAAACCTGTTTTGAAACGATACAGTCCATATAACGGATGTGACGGATCCGCTTGTGGTGAAACGCCAAAAAAATCATATTCTGTACAGCCCTTCTCTTTCGCGAACTGCATGGCGCGCCACTGTAAAGCATATGTTGCCATATAATTACGATTTTCTGAAGCAGAAGCTCCGTATAGATAAGTCCCCCGATTTGCGGCTATTACCAAAAACATGGCCGCTAGAGGCTGGTTATCCACTTCGGCTACTAAAAGATAGACATCTGCAGGCGATAAGGTATCATTTGCCCTTGCGGAGAGAACAATCTTAAAATAACTGATATCATGTAAGATAAAGTTGTTTCGAAGAGCTGTCTGCCGATAAAGCTCATACCAAATTTCCAAGCTTTCCAATCCTAAAGAACGAACGCGAACTCCTTTGCGCTGAGCCAGATGAATATTATATCTTGTCTTGGATTTCATATTGCTGAGCAGCCGGTCTTCTTTCTTTCGCAAATCCATAAAAATAGTATTCGAAGGAAGGATATCTGTATTCGCCTTATGAAAATTCCAGTTTTCAGTATTAAAATTAAAACGCATTTCCTGAATACGTTTCTCAGGAACTCCGATCCAGTTTCCATAGAGATCATAACAGTCATCGTCCTTGGCCCAATGTGACTCCCAAGACAGATCATAACGAATCATAATACAGTGGGGAGGTAAATAAGTTCGTAAGCTTTCGGACAATTGTTCAAGAAAACTTCCCTGATTCTCCTCAGAAGGTTCAATTTCTGGACCGTATGGTACGTAAGCGATACTATGTTCGTGATCAAGAGTTTGTATAATAACCAATAGATCACCAATAAAATAAGAATCATCTTCGACACCTACATACAAATCGGAATTTCTAGACCTAAAGTTAAATGCTCTCGATTGTATGCCTTGCATTTTTTTCACTGCAGACCAGTAAGCTGTCTGCTGTATAATTCCTGTTTTATAGAGTCCGCTGATTTCTTTATCATTAATATCTGCAATCATAATATATTATATTTTAATAATGGATATTTTATCAAAATACCTACAAAGTGAGTACGATTTTAATATCCAAAAACGGCAAACTTAACTAAAATGTTTGTCTAAGTCCACAAGCATTTGTCACTTTGTTGTTAATTTGAACAGATAGAAGAAAATTACTATTTAAAACAGCTTTTTCACATTATTTAACTGTATTATATCCGCTGACAGATTGTTATTTTGACCTAAAATTTAAGATATTTGTAGCCTAATAACTCACAATACGATGGACAATAAAGCGATCTCAAAAATTTTCAAATTATGTAGCCAATTGATGGAGCTACAAAACGAAAATCCTTTTCGAACGAAAGCCATGGCTAGCGCCTCTTTTAAACTGGACAAGCTACCATTCCGTATTGAAGAGACTTCTCTCGAAGAATTGAGCGCTCAACCTGGTATCGGGAAGAGTACCGCTGAAAAAGCGAAAGAAGTTGCAACAACAGGAACTTTTAAGGAACTTCAGGATCTGTTGGAGAACACGCCATCAGGTATTGTTGAGATGCTAAACATTAAAGGATTAGGCCCAAAAAAGATTCAGATAATCTGGAAAGAGCTTGAGATTGAAAGTATCGGAGAACTTCTTTACGCTTGTAATGAAAATCGACTCGTGGAAGCAAAGGGTTTCGGTCTTAAAACCCAAGAAGATATCAAAAAATCCATTGAATTTTCCATCTCCAATAAGGGGTGGTTTTTATATGCCAAGGTATTTGGAGTAGCAGAAGTTTTTTTTAACGAACTTAAAGCGCATTTCCCGGCTTCTCTGTTATCTTTTACAGGAGATTTCAGGCGAAAATGTGAAGTATTAAGCACTGTTGATCTCTTGATATCGGAGAGTATCGAGAGCGTAGAGAAATTTTTAGGCGCTTATACGTTGGTTGAAAAAACTGAGAATTCAATAGAAATTACAGACGAATTGGGATTTACCTTTAAAGTCTTTAGCAGTAATATCAATGATTTTTACCTTGACCTTATTTTAAGCACGGGATCGACAGCCCACTTAGATCTTTTATCGACTATTCTTGTTGATTTACCTCCGCTTTCCAGTGAAGAAGCAATCTATCGCAATTTAGGTTTAGATTATATCGAACCCGAATTACGTGAGGGTTTAGATGAGATAACACGTGCCCAAAACCATACACTTCCCCAATTAATACAATATAAAAATCTTAAGGGGACACTTCACAACCACTCAACCTATAGTGACGGTGTACACAGTCTTGAACAAATGGCGCTAAATTGTAAGGAAGTGCTCGGACTTGAATATCTGGGTATCTGTGACCACTCGAAAACTGCAGTTTATGCTAACGGACTATCCATCGAAAGGTTAGAGCAACAATGGAAAGAAATAAGCTCTCTAAATGAAAAATTAGCTCCATTCAGGCTCTTTAGCGGTATAGAATCCGATATTTTAGGTGACGGCTCATTGGATTATCCAGACGAAATCCTGGCAAAGTTTGACTTTGTCGTTGCTTCCGTTCATTCCAACCTAAAAATGGATGAGGACAAAGCGACAGCTCGGTTAATTAAGGCTATCGAAAATCCATATACAACAATACTAGGTCACCCCACCGGAAGACTATTATTAAGTAGATCTGGTTACCCGATAGACTACAAAAAAGTGATAGATGCTTGTGCTTCAAATGAAGTTGTTATCGAAATTAACGCAAATCCGTTACGATTGGATTTAGACTGGCGATGGCATCGCTATGCGATAGAAAAAGGTGTTTTACTATCCATCAATCCAGATGCTCATCGCACAGAAGGACTTCAAGATATGCAATATGGCGTATGGGTAGCGCAAAAAGGAGGGGTTCAGTCAAAAGATTGTTTAAATACCTATTCATTACAAGAAATTACAGCTTATTTTAGTAAGAGAAAACAACGATAAGCTTTTATGTCAAGTAAAACGAATGCAGTTCGCCTATTAGACACTGCAAAAATAAGTTATGAATTAAGAGAATATGAAGTTGATGAACATGACGTCAGCGCCGAACATGTTGCGGAGACCTTAAGTTTATCTCCAGAAACCCTGTATAAAACATTAGTCTTAAAAGGCAGCAAAGACCCTTTTCTCGTCGCCGTCATTCCAGGGAATGCTCAGCTAGATTTGAAAAAAATTGCCAAGGTATCTGGAAATAAAAACTGTGAGATGCTTGCTATGAAAGACCTCCTCTCGGTGACTGGTTATATCCGTGGTGGATGCTCCCCTATTGGCATGAAAAAACTGTTTCCAACCTTCATTGAAGAAGCTGCACAACTCGAAGCACATGTTTCTGTAAGTGCTGGAAAAAGGGGGCTTCAAATCCTATTGTCTCCGATAGACCTGGCCAACGTTACACAGGCCCACTGGTCAGATCTAATCAGTATATAAACGCTACTTTTTACGCCCATATAATAAGATACGTTTAAAAGAATAGATTGTTGGAAATTTAGGAAAATGTCTGTTAATACGCGACTTGAACTCCTCAACAAACTTATTTTTTTTATCATCTTCCAACCGGTCGATATAAGGAATCAAAGCTGATCCTGCAATAAAGTTGTAAAGTGTATCAATATCGGTAGCAATAATTGGATATACACGGAGAGAAATATCTAATTGATCTAACCCATTATCAAATAGCAATTGTGCATCNNCCATATACGTCAATATCCAACACCGATGATAGCCTATTCCACCCCTTCAAATAAGAGCGATATGGTTCTTCGGCCGCCATTTCAAATAAAATTTTATTCAAGATATTATCCGGTTGATAAGGCATCTGTACTGCTAGCTGTCCACCAACGTTCAACTTTGAGATGATCTCAGGAAATAGCAGCGTATGATCATCTAGCCACTGTAACGCCGCGTTGCTGAATATGAGATCCCAGTTCCTCGGTTCGGAAAGGAATTGCTGAATTGTACTATGTCTGAATTCGAGATGCGCTGTTTCCAATTTATGGCTTTCGGACAACATTTCTGCTGAAGAATCTAATCCAAGAAATGTTGTTTGGGAAAATCTTTCACTTAATAGCGCTGTCTGTTCGCCTGTCCCACAGCCTAAATCCACGGCTGTCAACATTTTATCCCCGATGATGAGTTCAGATAAATCATAAAATGGTTTAAAGCGAATGTCTTTAAATTGATTATATATATTCGGGTTCCAAGGCATAATTTTTTTTATTAAATTCCACAGCGGGCAATACAAAAATTCTATTTAAATAAAGTAATAATTTCTGAAGCATCGACTTTACCAAAATAAGAGGTCAAATCAATTGATTCTAGCAGGACCACAATTTCTTCCAACTCATGCTTTTTACCGATTAACAAATTCTCAAGTTCATTAATTGAACTGGACGCAAAAAAATCTCCAAAAATTTTGACGTTTTCAATGTAACCTTTGTGAACATCCAAATGCAACTCGATGAATCCAGCAGGAATTTTAATGGCCTTTTTAAAATTATAATTTGGCGAAAAACCAAAATTCCAATCCCACGTTTCATACTTTTCTTTGACCAGTCTCTCGATATTTTCAATATCCGAAGCTGAAAACTCGATCATTTCAACATCAGGATGCTCACGTTTCATCTCTTCTATCAATAATTCTTTAAAATTAGTCGTCGTAAACCCCGGCGGCAAATATTCAATTAAGTTGGTTACTCGCGCACGGTTAGATTTGACTGCTTTATCTACAAATTTCAATGGATTTACTTTCAACGCATCTCCCAAGACCTGCATTTGAGAATCGATTAAAATCGTACCATGCTGGATCATTTTTCCATTTTTTACAAGCTTAGCATTTCCGCTAAATTTCTTTCCATTGACCAAAAGATCATTTCTACCTTCTAACTTTGCAGGAATATCCAATTGATTTAAAACAGAAACAATCGGCAGGGTAAAGGTTGCAAAATCCATAAAATCGTGATCGGCTAATAGTGTATGAAAGGAAAAATTAAGATTTCCCAAATCATGATAAACAGCACCGCCACCAGACATTCTCCGTACAACCTTAATTTTGTTTTCGTTTACATAGTCCAGATTTATTTCAGCCAACGTGTTTTGAAATTTTCCCACAATAATTGATGGTGCATTTATATATAATAAGAAAATGTCATCGTCTGGGAATTTACCAAGTAAGTATTCTTCAGAGGCAATATTAAAATAAGCGTTATCCGAAGGCGAGTCTATGACCAACATATTTTTCTCTTTTCTCAAAAATAACAAGAATGATATAATGGTATTTCATCTTAAATTCATAAAAATGATTTTAACTATACATGTCGCCTAAATGATTTTTTGCGCTTTTGGAAAGGCTAACGGTATGCTACCTTTTCTTCTAATTTTTTTATGATTAACCGAGAAAAATCTTCCTGCACGATCTCTTCAGTCTGACATAGTGCACCAGGACTAAATACATTGATTTCCATGATACGATCACCTACAATATCCAATCCTACAAAATACATTCCGTCTTGAATCAATTTGTCCTTAATCTTATTTACCATAAGCAATAACTCATTTGATATCACTGCTTGTTGGGTCTTAGCACCTTGATGGACATTACTTCGAATCTCATCTCCCTGTTGTACGCGATGTACAGCTGCATACTTTCCATTGATAGAAATAGGCTCTCCGTTCATCAAAAAGAATCTTATATCCCCCCCCGAAGCTTGCGGAAGATATTCTTGACCAATAACATAGCCATCCCTAGCAATAGCCTCTACAGTTTGTTTTAAATTCTGCTGGTTATCTTTATTGATCAAAAATACATTCTTCCCTCCCGAACCCTTAAGAGGCTTCAAAATAATGAGCTTATTCTGTTGTTCAAAAAATTCAATCACATCCGAATAATTTCTGGTCACTATTGTTTTAGGACGAATAGATTCATCAAATCCTTCAAGATATACTTTATTACTAGCCCTACCGAGACTATCGGGATCATTGATGACGAGCACGCCTTTTTCTTTTAAAAGAGAAGCAAATTGAAGCGCCGACGCTGCTGCCCAAGGCCTACTGACCATATCCAAAACAGGATCAAATCTTAACCAAACGACATCCATCTCTTCCAAGAACATCTTACTTTTCTGTGTCGCCCTTAAGACTTCCATCAAGCGAGCAGTCGAAGTTAGCATTTGATCAGGAAGTACCTTTCGCACATGGGCAGCAATATGAGCCGATTCATAGTAGAAATCTGCCAAACCAATATAATAAATTTCATGTCCCATTTGATGTGCTTTCAAGGCCAAAAGGGTTGTCGTGAAACCCGCAGTTTCTTTGTGGGTTTGATTGATCACAAATGCTATTTTCATATAAAATATCCGATTATTGAATCATTTGAAATATTCCGTTATTCTTTCTGAGATTAATCAATGCTTCTTTATAAGGCGAAGTCAAAAATTTGGGGGTTAAAACCGGTGCTCTCAGCACACCTANNCGTTAACATTGTCAAGTCTCTTCCACTCTTGATATAGTTGATCAATTCAATTAAGCCACTCAAATACAGCGCGTCCTTCGTAAGTCCTCCACTCCTGTAAACACGCATGGTCATCTGAAACGCTGTCTCTGGTAGAAATTGATGTTTGTCCACCAAAATCGAAAACGTATCTAAAAATGTATTTCCCTGTTGCATATGATGAACAGCGATAACTCTTCCAGCTAAAATTCTTAATCTATTATTTGTCAGCCCGCCAACCAGATACTCCGCAAGAACAGCAAGACCTTCTTGTAACTTTTCGTAACCAGGAACTCCTAACCTAAAAAGACTAAACGGTTGTTGTTTGCCATTATAGTAAGTTACGATATGTGTGCCCACCTCATGCTGAATCAGGGCCTTTACTCTATTCCTCGGTAAACTATATTGTTTGCTTATATTAAGCACACCTTGATTTACCATCACGCCGTAAATATCATCCCTTAATCTAACTGTGGTTCCAAAATTTGGATCTTGACTCCGCAGATAGTCGAGTTCTTCTTGTGCAAGCTTCGCAAACTCTTCCGCATAAACAATATCCTCATCTTTCGTCTTTATTTCCCTATCCGTTGCTGTAATTGTTAAAATCGCCTGCGCTTTCTCCAACAATTTTTCATTTACAGTACCAAAAATCTGCATGCTACCGAGTAAAAATCCTTCTTTACCTCTTTCACTCAGCATCGTCATCATTTGATCCAGTTCCTTCCGCTTATCACGAAATAGATAAGCTATGGAAGGGTCAAACAAATCTTCGATATGTAAATTATAAAGATTGCGTTTGATAATATCTGGATCAATAGGCATAGGGCGATAGCGGAAAACCGGCATTTTACGATAGTTTCCTTTTTTGAATTGTTGCCAGGCATCATACGAATTGACTGGCGTTATCAACAATAAAAAATCGAATCTTTGGCTTTCTCTCGCTAGTTTCTGATCGATCTCCCAAGCCAACGGAAGCATCTTTTTGGGTTGGCTTATCTTAAAGGCTGTGGGCTTCGATAACGTGTGGATACGGATAAATTCAAAGAACGTCTTGGATAGACTTCTGGATATTGCTTCACGAAAATGGCGGAGATCGATAGGCAAAATCTGTTGATCTATACCTAACAGGTATTTGGGCTTTATTTCCAACCCCATATAAAATATATTAGTATTGAGATTATCCAATTGCACACTGGAAGGGGATAAACTTTGTGTTGCGTTTGTTTTGGAATCCGTAAGAATTTCAACCTTGGAAATCGACTCTTCGGTCAACAGTTGCTTACCCAGATATTGCGCGATAGCCTGTACGTTTTTTCGTGCAATATGAATGAGTATATCCTCTTCCTGGCCCGGCTCAGCAGTCCAAGCTTCAATAATTAGACATGCCCCAAACTCCTCAACAAGTTGGTTAAGAATGGGAGCAATCCATTCAGACACATTCATTTGCGGATCTTTCACCCTAAAATAAGCTGGTTCCGATTTTACCAACTCGGCAAGCATTGGATCTTGACTAAAAAACTGTCTATAAAGAAACAAATAAGGCACTACTTGATTGAATACCAGTTTATTTTTGGGAGGTATTTGGATATGAAGAACTTCTTTATTCCTAATTTTCTTTAAAATGCCAGCGAGTTGTTTACCATTATCTCTCATAAGCAAAATAATCTTCAAGCGTTTCTATACTTTGCAAAAGAAGTTGCTTATACTCCTGGAGTTTTGGAGGAAACACTTCGCCTGTCCATTCATCCATAAAATCTTTCCTAAATTCAATCGAAAAAACACAACCTTTATCACCAAATTTTTCATTTAGATACGAAGAAAGAAATCCACCTTTGAATTTGACATTCTCACGGACATCATAACGTTGCCCATCTTTTCCGTACCGAAGTGCTTCCAAAACCTGATTTGTCAATTTTTCCCATTTGGTATGGTTATGTACTGTCCCGATGTTAATCTGGGGATTTGCCGCTTCGTCAATCACAGCATGGGGACCATCTCGACGTACATTGTAACTATGGATGTCATAAACAACAAAATATCCATATCGATCAATGGTACGTTGAATTTGTTGACTGATTTTATCATATAATTGATCATAAAGAGTATATATCTTTTCTTTGATCTCTCCGGGCGGCATGGTTTGCCACACTTGAATGCCCCAAGACTGCTCAGGACTTAAATAAATTGCATCTTCTCTCTTCCGATTAAGATCCAATTGAAATCTTGATGTTCCGGATACAAACCGATTGAAAGGTAATTCAGCTAAGATGGCTGTATAAGGATCTTCTTCCCGAAGCCGGTCTTCATCGGAAATATTAAGATATGATAATAGAAATTCGTCAATGTGATGACCATCATGGACTGCAAAAGCCCAAAAAGGGCTTTTGCGATCTTCAAATTCATAGCGATATGTTAACGACATATATCTCTTTTAAATGTTATTAAGTCAATAGATAGATTGTGTAAACACTGATCTCTCATTAATAAACGCTTATAGACAATAAAAAGTTTGAAATAAAATAGGTCACCTGATTAACAATGCGGTACGGAAAGCTATATGCTAAAACCGTTAAAAATCGTTAAACAATTGAAGTTTAATCTATATTGGCATATTCATTGAATATCCATTACTAGTTTCATAAATTTAGGTTAATATTTAGTTAGTTTATAAAAAACCTGTTAGTCCCCGCTAACAGGTTTTTTTGTTTTTCTGAGACAAAAACCATTGTACCAGATTTTTTACCGAAAATCAACATAAAAGAATTAAAAAGTGTTAAAAAAAAACAAAAAAAGATCGCTATTGAAACATTTTTTAGTTTCGGTTCGTTATATAAGTACTTTTCATAAATTTAGGTTAATAATTGGTTAGGAAACTCCTGTAGCTCCCCGCTTCAGGAGTTTCTGTTATTAGTATTTTAGTAAAAAAATACTCAAATCCCTTTTCAATAATACGGCCCGTTAATGGCAAACTACTGTGTACAATCGAACACTACAGTCTCGGCGCGTAAAGCTTCTAATCCGAGCCCTTGAAGCAGAAATTTCTATAACAAGAAAATGACAATATGTTCATGCAAATAAAGTTCAGTTTGGCATAGGTATTGTTCTGTCTTAGACATTCATAAATTTAGGTTAATAATTGGTTAGTTAAAACACTTGAAGTTCCCCACTTCAAGTGTTTTTTTTTGAACATATATGTTGGGTATATTTCAACTAACCGAGCCTTACATGTCTATTTAGTTTGTTGTTTCGACCAACTGTTTTAATGCAATTTCGTATGCTCTAGATGAAAGATGGGTTCTCTCTGGCGATAGCTCCCTAATCTTTCTCAGTGCTGCAAAAATGATATCGGAAACATCCGAGAATATTGCATCATCGCTTATTTCAATATTACGTTGCATAAGATAGGCAAATACTCTAGCCATCCCGCAATTAGCGATAAAATCAGGTATTACAGCCACATGTTGGTCGGCAAATTCCATAACTGGCCCATAAAATATCTCTTGGTCAGCAAAAGGTACATTTGCACCAGAAGCAATCACCTCGAGTCCATGATCCATCATTTTTTGAATCTGCTCTTTTGACACTAAACGAGATGCTGCTGCAGGCACAAAAATGTCAGTTTCCAGTTCCCATATTTCTTTTTGCACTTGCTCGAAAGAAATCAAGTCCGGAGAGTTAAGCTCATTTCCTTTTCTTTCCAAAAATAAACGGGTAATATCTTCTTCATCAAACCCATCACGATTAATCAGCCCCCCCCTACGGTCAATAATTCCAACGATTTTCACGCCAATTTTAGAAAGATAAAAAGCTGCTGCCGCGGCCACATTTCCCCAGCCTTGAATCACAGCACATTTTCCAATACAATTTGATCCAAAAAGATGATAGTAGTGACGAATAGACTCCGACACACCATAGCCAGTTATCATATCTGCTACTTTGTACTTTCGTTTCAAGTCTGGACTATAGGAGTTGTCCTCTAGCACTTTGGAGACACCATACCGCAATTGTCCGATTTGATGTATACGGTTGCTTTCACTTACCTTAAAATGACCATTTAAAATTCCTTCTTGCGGATGCCAGAGCCCGTATTCTTCTGTAAGCGGAATAACGTCATGAATTTCGTCTATATTAAGATCTCCACCAGTTCCATAATAGTTTTTCAACAACGGCGTGACTACCTTAAACCAACGATCCAAAACTTCATTTTTCCTTGGATCATGTGGATCGAAATCAATTCCAGATTTTGCTCCACCAATCGCTGGCCCCGATACAGTAAATTTGACCTCCATAGTTTTTGCTAAGGATTCGACCTCATGCCTATCCAATCCCGCACGCATGCGAGTACCCCCTCCTGCTGCACCTCCACGCAGAGAATTGATAACAACCCAACCTCTGNNTTCCGGGTTTTTATGCTCAAATGCCCGTAATAATTCTTTCATCCCCTCCATATTCCTATAAATTTCCTCGACGTTCCTGTTCACGTTCTATAGCTTCAAAAAGAGCTTTAAAATTCCCTGCACCAAAACTTTGGGCGCCTTTTCGCTGTATTATTTCATAAAATAATGTCGGCCTATCTTCAACAGGTTTTGTAAAAATTTGAAGCAAGTATCCTTCTTCATCGCGATCTACCAGAATCCCTAGCTCTTGTATTATCCGTATTTCTTCGTCAATTTTTCCGACCCTTTCTGGCAGCATGTCATAGTAGGCTTCGGGAGGTGATCCCAAAAATTCTACTCCTCGCGCCTTAAGTTCTCGCACTGTACTGACAATATCCTTTGTTGCAAGTGCAGAATGTTGTACACCTTCTCCTTCGTAAAAATCTAAATATTCTTCAATCTGTGACTTTTTTTTACCCTCAGCTGGTTCATTGATCGGAAACTTAACATATCCATTTCCGTTACTCATTACTTTGCTCATTAAGGCAGAATATTCAGTATTGATTTGTTTATCATCAAAAGATAAGATATTCACAAATCCCATGACATCCTGGTACCACTTTACCGTCTCATTCATTTTATTCCCACCCACATTACCAACACAATGGTCAACGTAAAGAAGGCCGGTCTCCGTAGGGTTATAATCACTTTCCCAGATTTCGTAACCCGGCATAAATGCACCTGAATAGTTTCTTCGTTCGACGAATAGATGCACCGTTTCACCATAGGTATAAATACCAGCGGTCCAGACTTCTCCATGTTCATCTTTTAGCTNNCCTTCGCTCCTCTTTTTGTTGTTTCCTCAAACGATTTGCGGGCATCATCTACCCAGAGAGCAAGTATTTTTACACCATCGCCATGCTTTTTTACATGTTCTGCTACAGGATGATCAGATTTTAACGCGGTTGTTAGCACCAGACGTATTTTATTTTGTTTGAGCACATAGGATACGCGATCGCGCACCCCGGTCTCAGGTCCTGCATACGCATCCGACTGAAAACCGAATGCGGTTTTATAGTAATGTGCCGCCTGTTTGGCATTACCAACATAAAATTCAATATAGTCTGTGCCATTGATCGGTAGAAAATCTTGCGCTTGGGCAATCTTTTCTGTNNGTTATTCTATTATTCCACCTAACTCATCCACGATTTATAATAATCTGGATCTTCTATTTTTAGTGCATCTTCTGTAAGCATCAATGGCCGAAAAGGATCAATCATCACAGCAAGTTCCTCGGTTTTTACCTGGCCAATGCTTTTTTCTACTGTTCCAGGATGTGGACCATGAGGTATACCACCAGGATGCAATGTAATTTGTCCCCTTTCAACAGATTTTCGGCTCATAAAATCGCCATCGACATAATACAACACCTCATCAGAATCGACATTGCTATGGTTTAGGGTGCAGGAATCGAATGCGGATGATAATCATACATTCGCGGGCAGAAACTGCACAACACAAAATTGTCAGTCTCAAAAGTTTGATGAACCGGAGGGGGTTGATTTAATTTACCGGTAATTGGCATAAAATCATGAATAGGCAATGCCCATGGAAAATGATAACCGTCCCACCCAATAAAATCAAATGGATGGCTCCCGTAAACATAAGGATATATCATTCCCTGCTTCTTGATTTTGACTTCGAAGTCACCCAGCAGATCAAAAGTAACTAAGTCTTGCGGAGCTCTGATATCGCGTTCAAAAAATGGGGCGTGCTCCATCAATTGACCAAACTCGTTGCGATAACGCTTGGGTGTACGAACCGGTGAAAAAGATTCAACAATAAATAAACGATTAGCTGTACCTTCAAATTCCATTTGGTAGATTGTTCCTCTTGGAATAACCAAATAATCTCCATATCGGAATGGAATACTGCCATAACCTGTCTTAAGTTTTCCTTTTCCTTCATGGATAAAGACAATCTCATCAGCTTGACTGTTTTTGTAAAAATAATCATCCATTGAGTGACGAGGAGCTGCTAAGGATATGTGTAGGTCCTGATTAACCAGCACAGGCGTTCGGCTCTGGAGATAATCATCTTTTGCCTGTATCTGAAATCCTTTTAAACTAGTATGCTTAAGATGTTTATCCCGCGCAATCTTGGGCGCCACATCGTAAGGCTCCCTAATTTGCTTCACTAATGTAGGCGGTTGGCAATGATACACCAAAGAATAAAGACTGGAAAAACCATGGGTAGATACGAGTTCCTCAGCATAAAGCGTATTATCGGGCTTTCTAAAAACAGTATGTCGCTGCATTGGAATTTGCCCTTGTTTGACATAAAATGGCATAATTCTACGATTTAAACGGTTATAAATTTATATGATTATCAAAGTTGCCAATAGACCATCGGCAAAATAGCATAAGAAAAGGTTAGTATTGTGCAAAAATGATATCGGCTATAATTGCTCTATTAAAAGCAATATAGGGCATGGAGAACGCAAAGCGGCTTATACCAGGATTGATCATTTTTTATAGTTTATAATGCTTTAATAAAGATAAAAAAATTTTTCTATCTTCAAGAGAAGAAATATTTTTTTTCAAATCTTATACAATATATTTGTATCGCATTCGAACAAACATTGAATAACCAAACAGAATAGGCCATTATGAGAATCGTCACTAGCACTAAAAACGGCAAAGAGGAATTGGGCATTGTCATAGACAACCGATTTTATAGTTGCTCAGCTTTAGATCAGCATCTTCCAGCTAATATGTCTGCGTTCTTGAAAGGTGGGGAAGTGACAATGAATACGTTAAAGAATTATGAAATTGCTTTGACAGCGGGACTTATTGACAGTCCTTCTCTTTCACTTGATCAAGTAGAGCTTATTGCGCCAGTACCGCACCCGGCATCTGTCCGCGACGCTGNNCTGGATTGGATATGATCGCCGAATTTGATGAATTCCCTGTTTTCTATTTCTCCAACCATCAGGCAATACAAGGTTCGGGTCCAGTAAAATGTATGCCTTTACATTTGGATCAATTAGATTTCGAACTAGAGATCGCAATAGTGATCAATAAGGCTGGAATCAATATTCCAGCATCGAAGGCTGATGATTATATTGCGGGATACATGATCATGAATGATTTCAGTGCTAGAAAACTTCAGATGGAAGAGATGAAATTGAGTTTGGGACCAGCAAAAGGCAAGGATTTCGCTACTGCAACTGGCCCTTGGCTTGTCACAAAAGATGAGCTGGAACCCTATAAAATTCAACCACCAAACGGACATATTGGCGACTGTTATAATCTTGATATGTCCTGCAAAGTAAATGGCATAGAAGTTTCCGCCGGCAATTTTTCAACTATGCATTGGACGTTTGCAGAAATTATTGAGCGGGTTTCTTATGGTGCACAGATCTTCCCCGGCGATGTGATCGGTTCGGGCACGGTAGGGACAGGCTGCTTTCTCGAACTTAATGGCACTTCACGCATAGAGAATCCTAACCACAGAGATCAATGGCTTAACCTTGGTGATGAAATTGAATTGGAGATAACGGCACTAGGAAAACTTTCCAACTCTATACAATTATACCAATCATAAATCAATCGTATATGAACTCCACTTTCGAAACAGTCACTTTTGAATCTGTTGCAGNNGCAGACAAAGCTATCATTGATAACCTCATTAAGTACGCTGTCGCTCCACGACCAATTTGCTTCGCAAGCACGATAGACGGTGCAGGAAAAGTCAATTTAAGTCCTTTCAGCTACTTTAATCTCATGTCTCATCAACCACCAATCTGCGTTTTTTCGCCACTGCGGAGAATGCGTGATGGCAGTACTAAACATACATTGGATAATATACATGAAGTCAATGAAGTTGTCATTAACATTGTAAACTACGATATGGTGCAACAACAGTCTCTTGCAAGTACCGAGTATGGCAAGGAAATAAATGAATTCGATAAGTCTGGTTTTACCGCCATCCCTTCTATTCAAATAGCGCCACCAAGAGTTGCCGAATCGCCAGTGCAGTTGGAATGTAGCGTCCGAGAAATCGTCGCTTTAAGTGACGAACCCGGAGCAGGAAATCTAGTTATTGCCGAGATTCTCTACATGCATGTCCACAAGCATTTACTAGGTGAAGACAATACCATTCAACAAAAAGATTTGGATTTGGTCGCAAGACTCGGTGGCGATTGGTACTGTCGAGTAACTGATGAAAATCTGTTTATCGTTCCGAAACCTCTTCGAAGCCTGGGAATAGGTCTAGATCAACTTCCTGAAAAAATCAGATTCTCCAATGTATTGACTGGAAATCATCTGGGGCTACTGGCCAACGTAGAAACACTCCCAACAATAAATGAAACACAAAAAAATGACAAATACATAAAATACCTTAAACTAAATTTTGAAGGAGACTCAGCCAAGCTTACACAAAAGGTTCACGAATACGCGGGTAAACTGGNNATAAACTGCTGGATGCAGGCCAACTGGATAAAGCTTGGCAAATACTATTGAGCAGCTAATTTACCCCATATTAAAGTGTTTTCGCCACTTCTTACTACAGTAGCGTGAAGTAGAATTCTATATAAAATAAACACACCTCTATAAAACATTATTTATGGAGTTGCGCAATCACTTTATCCGCAGCGTATATACCTTGATAAAAAGATTCTTCAAAAATTGAGATACCGCTCAGATCAGAATGAGCAAAATGCAACTTCCCTTCGATAGATTTTCCAAGCTCTATACGGGCTTGGGATGATAGAAATCCACGCACGGGACTAATCATCCCGTGCCCATGCCTAAATATTTCGATGCTAATAACTTCCTCTTCTATCCCATAATGCGCTTTTCCAAGATCCTTTAAAATAAAATCTTTCCATTGCTGATCTGTCCAGCTAAATACCTGCTTTCGGTTTTCTCTTAAATTTCCTTCACCTAAACTATGGTAATAGGTGATTACAAATGGACTTTGAAATTGCTTCAGACTTTGATGTTGATCATAAACATAGCCTAAACCTTTCCCTTTATAAATAATATTTTCCCATGAAAGCGGTGCTCCGTCCGCAAAAGGAAAACGTCGCAAAACAATCGTAGCGACTATCCATGGTGCATAATGAAATTCATTGGTCAGCGAAGCCCGCTCGGGTAACAAGTATTGATTGATAAACTGGGGGCAACAGTTGATCACCTGATTCGCTCTAATGATCTTTGTTATCTTTTTATGATCATCAAACACCTCCACTTCAACATGCCCCTGTTTTACTCTCAATCCAAACGCCAGCTGCCGGTTTACTACTTTTCCAAGCACATATTTTTTTAAATGACTGACCAATCGGCCATTCCCCTCCTGCCAAGTTAGTACCAAATCCTGATAATTAGTCCAATTATGTTTACGTCCTGCAAAATAGTGGATACCAGCAAAAGCCGAAGTTGTCACAATACCTGTTCCGTAATCATCACGACAGCAATAGTTAACATATTCAATAAGAGGTTCCGCCTGATAACCTTGCGATCTCATCCATGCTTCCATGGTAATGGAATCTAATTGCTTAAAATCTGAAGACAGAGCCGCGTTACGCATAGGGATATCAAAAATATACTTCCCTTGGGCATCTTTCATTTGCCTAAACCGAGTCATATGGGTTACGAAACGCTCTATTTGAGCAGAATCTTCAAGAGATAAGCCATAATTGGGTATTATTCCTTCTTGCCAAACATTATGAATAAATAGTCTTTCCTGTGGCGCAAATGACAACTGTTCTTCATCGAATATAGGCATATTCTCTTGTGTCCAACCGGTAATAATTTTTGATTCCTCCAAAAACTCGAGTAATTCGGTATTTGAAGCATTTGGAAGCGGAAGATAGTGAGCTCCTAAGGGATAACTGCTATGGTTATTCTGACCACTTCGCGCATTACCTCCAACCTCAGATTCCAAATCTATAATTAAAAAATCCTCTTGTCCCCGCTTTTGCAATCTATAGGCAGCCGATAGTCCAGTGACGCCAGCGCCAAGTATTAAAACTGGTATCTCCAGGACTTCTGTTGGACTTGGAAAGTCAGGAAACCTTAATCGATGCCCTAAAATGTGATTTGTCCCGGTCAAACGTAAAAATATGTGATTGATTTTTTTCCTGCAGGACTGAATAAATTGTAAACCAAGAGCCGCAAAAAAAGTGACCTTCAGGAACCGTCGTCTCGATTGTTTAAATTTTACTCCATTCTTCATCAAAATAACGTACTAAAATTTGATTGTCCAATCGATTAATCTGTACGTCGGCAGCGCGCATATCTAATGGAAAATCGGTCAGCTCCTCAAACTTATAATTGTAAAAACGCAATTGACCTACACGACGAATCGGCCGTTTAAAATGTTGGGTCATATCTGCCGAAAACAGGCAAAACCCCCATTCGCCAAAAGAAGGTACATAAGTGTGATAAGCCACTGTGTTTGGAAATACAGAAGTAATTGTCTCATGAATACACCAATAAGATTTTGGCGCAAAATAAGGCGAAGTTGTTTGTACCGATACCATCGTTTGCTCCGTCATTAAGGGCATAAGCGTTTGATAAAAGCTGTTTGTAAACAATTTCCCTAAGCTATAATTGGACGGATCTGGAAAATCGATGATCATGACATCATACTTACTATTGGCAGACTTCGCCCAAATAAAGGCATCTTGATTAATGATGTCTACTCTAGGATCGTTCAATGCTCCACGGTTATGCCGAACCAATAGTTCATTGGTCTGAAATAATTTCGTCATCCCTTCATCTAAATCTACAAGTGTCACCTTCTGCACCCCTGGATATTTTAAGATTTCCCTAACCGCCAATCCGTCACCACCTCCTAACACCAATACATTTGAAATCTGTTTAGCCATCGACATGGCGGGATGCACTAATACTTCATGATAGCGATATTCGTCTTTGGTATTAAATTGTAAATTATTGTTTAGAAACAGCTGATATTCCCCTTTACTTTCCGTTAGAACGATGCGCTGATAGGTCGTGGAATGCTTGTATATGATGTTATTTCCATACAATTGGCTCTCCGAATATTTTAACAAGTCATCCGAAAATACAAAGACGACAGCTAGCAAAGCTAAACAAGAGACGGATTTGACTTTTATCCAAGTAGGATTTTTCAATCGTTTAGCAAGGTAAAAAGCAAGAAAAACACCGACTAAAATGTTAATTATTCCAAAAAATAAAGATGTCCCCATGACGCCAAGCTTAGGAATCAATACGATAGGAAATAATACCGACGCAATTAACGCACCGATATAATCGAAGGCAAAAACATTGGAAACTAAGTCTTTAAACTGAACTCTATCTTTCAAAATATTCATTAGCAATGGAATTTCCATTCCACAAAGACAACCGGTCAGAAAAACAAAAAAATAGAGTACAAATTGGAAATGTTCAACTTGTTGAAACAATAAAAACAAGATGACAGAACTGCAGCCACCGATAAGACCGATCAGTAGTTCGATGTCAATAAAGCGGTCAAAGAGATTTTTGGTAATGTACTTCGCTAAAAATGACCCTACCCCCATCGAAAACAGGTAAGTACCTATAATAAATGAAAACTGCTTAACTGAATCACCTAATAAATAACTAGCCAAGGCTCCGGCAACAAGCTCATAGATTAAACCACAAGTTGCTATAATAAATACAGCCAATAAGAGAAAAATAGGCAAATTATTCCTCTTATCCATGTATTGCTGCTGCTATAATTATGGATATCCCAAGAATAAAAGCAGCGAAGACAATAGCCAAAGCCATATTTTTATTTTGCACTATCTCCTGCCATGATTTCTCAGGAGTCAAACGCTCAATTAACCAATAAGCCAACAGCAATACTACGATCCCAATAATCGAATAAAGTAATGATGCTGCAATTCCTTTATAAAATAATTCGTAATTCATCTTTATATTGTTTATTTATGTCCTGAACCATCGTATGTACGGTAAGAGCCATAATAATGGCTTCTCGAACCCGTGTAGGTGTGATCTTCCAATGAACTTGTTCGCAATGTAGTTTTGCAATTTGTTAAAGAATTTACAAAAATATTAACAGCGGAAAATCCCCCAAAAAACAAGATTAAAATCACGCCCAACAAATTAAACTTTAAAACATCTATATAACTTAACCTGTCTTTGCTTACGACGAACCCTCTATTCTTTACTGATAACATGTTGTATCTAAAAACACCGAGGAGAAAAACTAAGCCCAACAAGGAGACGATTAAGATAAAGTAACTCTTACCACCATAGGTCAATTTATAATCCTCATTAAGTTCAAAATCAACAGCCATATCATTCAATGAATTGGGAGATGAAGTCACAAAGACCAAGTGATAAATACCTGGTTGCACACGACAGAAGTCTACCGTAAAACCCCTCGCGTAATTAATATCATTATTTTCATGAACGACCGGACTTGTTTGTATTACCTCATTTGTTTTTTCATTTACCAATTTAATTTTTAATTCAATCGGATAGTTTTTCGATTCAGATATACCTTCCAAAATAAGTTTTCTTGATTCAGTCCCCTTAAGCTCGAAGGAAGAACCGACAAACTCTGCGTTCGTCTTTTTACCAAAATATTTTTCATCAAAGGTATATACATCATTCCCGATCTGCCCCCAATTTAACGCCCAAAATAATGCAGCAAGCAGTAATACAACACAAAGACCAATATTCCTAACCTTTATTGCAGCATCCGCTCTCTTTTCGAGAAAATTACTATACGAATGAAATAGTTTATAGTATTCATTTTCTTCTAAATATTTTCCTTGGTAATATTGTACGTCTTCGTCGATAAATTCTTGTGAAATAAACCAATCTTCATTTATGGTATGAATATACGTATTGGTCGTCGACTCCGATTCCAGATCTTCAAATACAAATCCCTCAGCATAAACGACGGTCTGCAATTCAGTATAGGTCAGCTTATATCGCTTATGACCAAACTTACAGATATTACTTTGCGGTAAAAGCGTTACTTTTTCCCTATTTATAGTATGTAAAGCACAGGTAAAATCGACTCCGTCACTAAAATAGATGTCGTCTTGATTGTTATTCAACCCAACGTACTCATTTACATATTCGCCCTCGCCACTACGTCGATGTATTTTTGTTATAATCCAGTAGCTGTTTTTTTTAAATCGAAC
>DKIT01000223.1 GCA_002454415.1 Sphingobacterium sp. UBA6711 | reverse complement strand
AACGTTAATGGCAAAACAAATACGTCGGTCAATGTATGGTCTGGTCTATATTTTAAGCTGAGCAAAAAATTGGGTCTGTCAAACTCACCTCAGTTTTACGTAAACCTGAGTGACAATTATAATATGTTCAATCATCAATTGAACAAAGTCAATACGACGAATTTTAATTTTACTTATAATTTCAAGAGAGATACTAAAACAGGACTAAATTTTGATCTAAACTTTAGCCCACAATACCGTTTGATGAAATCCAGTTTGGAACAAAACACCAATAGTAATGGATTTGTATTTGCTTCAAATGGTAGTGTAGAGTATTTCTTTAGTAAAACATTAAAAATATACACAAATTATAGTTATTCATACGAAGCCGCTACCAAAGCTTTTGATGAGAAGTTTGAACAGTTTTTGCTGCATCCGGGAGTAAGCAAAAAGTTTTTGAAGAATGAATCTTTAATGTTGGATTTTACGGTTAATGATATTCTCAATCAGAACAAAGGTTTTAGCCGTTCGGCTTCTACCTCAGTGTTTACGCAACGGCGATATGATACAATACGCAGATATTACATGCTTAAACTATCATGGGATTTTACCAAAATGTTTTTATAAAATTTAAGCTCAATACAATGTTAAAATATATCTTTTTTATCTTTTTCTCCTGCTCAGTTTTTTGCTTAAAGGCGCAATATACTTTATTTGGCAGATCGGGTAGTATCTCTTATGACAAAACCATGTATATGAAAAATATCGTGAGCAAAAAGTTCATAAGTAAGGCCGATGACGACTCAAAACAGTTCTTCGAACGAATATTACCGAAGCTACCCGAAAATGCCGTGTTGAAAAAAATACTGAAGTTCAACGCTACGGAAACTCTGTTTGAGTCCTTGAAAGAAGACAATCTGGACGCAGAAATTAAGCAATATATTATGATGTTCGCTTTAGATTTTGATGCAGCAACACTATCCAATATGACCAGTCGATCTTTCTTACGCTATAATGATATTGTTGGGGAAAAGATCATCGTTGAAGATACAATGAAACGAATTAAATGGAAAATTACGGATGAATATCGCGATATCGCAGGTTACAATTGTAGAAGAGCTAATGGCATCACTCCGGATTCTATTTATGTCATTGGATACTACTGTAATGAAATTCCCGTAAGTGGTGGTCCCGAATCTATAAATGGGCTTCCAGGAATGATTTTAGGTTTAGTTGTGCCTAGTCAGCACGTCTCCTATTTTGCGACAAAGGTCGAGCTTAGTAACGTAGTTGCCATGGACAAAAAGAAGTTTGACAATACCAAGGTTAAACGAATGACTAGAAAGTCAATGACGGATCAGATTACCAGTGTATTATCGCAACATATGAATAAAGAAACTGTAGAATTTATCATGGAACTGGGAAATTTATAATTTTTTCGGTATAGTATGGGTAAGCTATAGAAGCTATTGATGGCTTGTTAGATAAAAAAGCTTTTCGAAAGAGAGCTTTTTTACTTTTTTATAAAATGCAACAAAAAAGGCCTTTCGTTTAGAAAGGCCTTTTTTATGATAACTTCGAAAAGACTATTTTCCGTCGTTTTTCTTAGCAGTAACTTCGTTACGAATTTCTTGTGCTAAAGTTTTGATGTCTTGTAATCCTTTACGTACACGTGTACCAGCTGCAGAATTACCATTGTTGAAGAACTTGTCTGCATCAGCTTCGATAGAAGCTACTAACTCTTTTAATTTTACGTAGTTTTCCATTTTTTTATAATTATAATTTTAGTTTTTATGGTTTTTCCTAAACACTCCTTAAATATACAAAAACGAATCAAATAGAAAATAAATTTCGTTTTTTTTTATCGAAAAAGCTTAAAAAAAACTATTCAACAATCTTAAGTTCTTCAATAATATTAGTTGCTCCTGCAAATTTATCAATGATAAATAACACATAGCGAATATCAACTGAAATTGTACGTTGTAGCTTATGGTCGAAGATCACATCACCAGCCATTGCCTCAATGTTACCATCAAAAGCTAGGCCAATTAATTCGCCTTTGCCATTTATTACTGGGGAACCCGAGTTTCCTCCTGTTATGTCATTGTTGCTCAGGAAGTTTACTGGTAAATGTCCTTTTTTGTCAGCATATCGACCATAGTCCTTATTATTGTACAAATCCATCAAACGTTGTGGCAAATCGAACTCTTCATCACCTTTTTTGTACTTCGCAATCGTACCTTTTAGTGTAGTATAGAAATTTTTGTCAGCGTCATTTCGAGGGTCTTTTGGTAAACCTTTGATCGACCCATAAGACAAACGTAAGGTGCTATTTGCATCCGGGTAAAATTTACCTTTAGGGTTGGAAGCTAACACACCCGCAACATATTTGCGATAAGCAGCTTCAAATTTATCATCTTGAACTTTCCAATTCGGATCTACCTGACGGTACCTATTTAATAATGCCGTAGAAAGTTTATATAAGGGATCATTCGCCAGAATTTCCGTGTTAGGATTTTCGAGGTAATTGTTTAGACGTTCAGTAGAAGCAAATATACTATTCTTCATAGCCTCTTTGATGTAAGCCGTGAAATCGTTATTGTTTTTACTGGCTAGCTCAGCAATATATGGTGCTATATTGCCCGCTTTTTTGGCATAAAGATTCAGTTCATCGATCAATACTTGCTCTTCCAAAGGCATGTATATTTTCTCATACCCCGCATCGATAGCTGACTTTAAACGCGGTAGGATATCTTTTCTTCTTGCTTCGTCCCCGGCAGCATAAATCTCCAAACCAGAACCGATGGAATAAGGTAAGGCTGCGATTGCACTAGAACGCAACATGCCTGTTAAATAGTTGTCATGTCTGGCTTTCTCATTAGTTGCAGCATAAAATGCATTGATTGTATTGATGACGTCACCATATTCCGCTTTATTCGCAGCTTTATTGGCCCATTTGTCGAATTTAGCTTCATCTTTAGCTTTTGATTCAGCTGTTTTATGCAATGTCAGTGCATCAATCATACCTTGACGGTTTTTCCAATAATTGGCTACCTGTGAATATTTCGAAGCATAATTTAATTTTACAGCTTGATCTTGGTCCATGAATTTTTTCATCGCATCCATACCTGTTTTTGAAGCTTCAACCCAAGCAGGATATGCAAATTTTACATTTTGATTGATTCCCCCAGCAGGCATCCAGCGATTCGTACGGCCAGGATAACCTAAAATCATAGCAAAATCTCCTTCTTGAACGCCTTTCAAGCTAACAGGGAGAAAATGTTTAGGTTTCAACGGAACGTTGTCCTCCGCATATTCGGCAGGATTACCGTTTTTATCAGCGTAAACACGGAAAATAGAGAAGTCTCCTGTATGGCGCGGCCATTCCCAATTGTCCGTATCACCACCAAATTTACCTATGCTATTTGGCGGAGTTCCCACCAAACGTACATCATTGTAATCTTGATAAACAAAGAAATAGTACTCATTCCCTTGGTAAAAGGATTTCACTTCCACCACGTACTTACCATTTTCACTATTCTCTTTTTGGATTTTAGCGGTCTCAGCAGCAATAATTTTTTTGCGCTCATCTTCAGACATCTTGTTGTTTACTAAACCTAAGATCCGTTTTGAAACATCGTCCATGCGTACAAAAAAACGTACAGATAAAGATTTTGGTTTCAATTCTTCATTTTTAGATTTAGCCCAAAAACCGTTTGTTAAATGATCGTTCTCTGGTGTAGAGAGCTCAGCAATCGCTCCGTAACCACAGTGGTGGTTTGTGAATACCAATCCTTGATCGGAAACAATCTCGGCTGTGCAGCCACCATTGAACTGTACAATAGCATCTTTTAAGCTAGAATGGTTAATGCTGTAGATCTCTTCGGCAGTTAAACGAAGTCCCTTTTTCTGCATATCCGCCTCATTCAGACGCTTTAGATACATTAAAAACCACATTCCCTCATCGGCAAATGCAGCGAAGCTTGTCGTAACCAACAACAAGCACATCCATAATTTTTTCATATCAACCTGATAAAAAGTTTGTTTATACAGTACAAAAATGCTTTAATTCTCTTAAAAACCAAAATATTAGACTTTATATTGCAGTATTAGCCAATTTTTATGTCAATTGAAAGTAAATGTGTACCCGATTACTGATCAAGGAAATTCAAATGGACTCTTTTCCTTATCTTTGCAGAATGCAGCAATCATTTGAAAATTTTAAATTCAATAAACAGATCTTAAATGCGATAGCAGAAGCGGGATATGAACATCCTACTGAGATCCAAGAAAAAGCAATTACACCCATATTGGCGGGACAGGACGTGATGGGAATTGCCCAAACAGGAACTGGAAAAACGGCTGCATTTGTATTGCCTATGTTAATGAAATTAAAGTATGCGCAAGGGAATGATGCGCGTGCCTTGATTTTGACGCCAACAAGAGAATTAGCTATGCAGATCGAAGAAAATATTAAACTGTTTTCTACATATCTCGATTTGCGTTCCATTGTATTATATGGTGGACTTGGGCCAAAAACACAAATCGAAGCTCTTGAAAAAGGGGTAGATATTATTGTTGCCACACCAGGAAGATTTTTAGATCTTTATTTAGAAGGACATATTGTCGTTAAATCGCTTAAGTTTTTAGTTTTGGACGAAGCGGACAAGATGATGGATATGGGATTTATCAGCAAGATCCACCGTGTACTGGAAATTGTTCCTCGTAAACGCCAGAATTTATTGTTCTCGGCAACGATGAGTGAGCTCGTTCGTAAGATAGCGGGAGATTTTTTAGCTTTTCCTACTGTTATTGAAGTGTCCGAACAGGCGACACCGGCGAAGACAGTTAGCCAGACCCTCTATATGGTACCCAATCAAAAAACAAAATTGAATTTGCTTCAACACCTTTTGAAAGATGATGAAGCATTTAGCCGATTAATCGTTTTTTGTAAAACAAAACAGGTTGCAGATAACGTATTTCATTTTTTGGAGCGTAAATATGGTAAAGATGAAGTAAGGGTAATTCATGCGAATAAGGGACAAAATACACGGATCAATTCAATCAATGCGTTTAAGGAAGGGAACATTCGTATCCTTGTCGCAACTGATGTCGCTGCTCGAGGGCTTGATGTTTCCAACGTCAGTCATGTAATTAATTTTGAAGTTCCTATTGTTATAGAGGACTATGTGCATCGTATCGGACGTACTGGACGCGCTTTCAATGAAGGGGATGCCATCACGTTTTGTAATGATGCTGAAAAATATTATGTCCGTAAGATTGAAAAGCTGATTAAACAGAGTATACCTGTCAATCCAATTCCAGAGGAAGTTTTTGTCGAGAAAACTCCGTTTCATGAAAAACAGGATATTGCCCGCGAGATCGACAATCAAAAGCGGAAAGACAATCCCGATTATCAAGGGGCTTTCCATGAGAAAAAGTATGTTATAAAACAAAAGGAAGTTCGGGAAGCACAACGTGCCTCGGGTTTTAAACCAAAAGGGAAAAATAAGGCCAAATCAGGTGGCTCTAAATCGACAGGTACCAATCGTAGTTTTAAAAAACGTTAGTGTATTATGCGTTTTACACCGCTAAATATAGCTAGCGCTTGCCTTGTTGCTTGGTTTGTCATGGAAGATCCCAGGGACGAAAAGGTGCTTTTTAATTGGGGAGCATTTATCTTGCTGATGTTGGTGCTGATAGGTATAGATATTGCTTTTCGGATCTTGATAAAACAAAATAGAAAAATGTGGTTGTTGCAATTGGGCTTTTTGGTCGTAGTTTGTATCACCAGCCTGCTATTGAAAGTAATATTCAGTTGATAAGTTAAAAAATTAAAATCAAAAAACAGAGATTATGCGAGTCTCAAGAGGCATATCTCAATACACAATACTAAAATGAAAAAAGCAGAAATAAAATTACAGGTAGAATTGGACGAAAGCAATGTTCCGGAAAACATTATGTGGTCTTCTACAGATGGAAACAATGCGGAAGAATTGCCTGCAAAAGCGATGTTTTTGGCATTATGGGATTCGCATTATAAAAACTCAATGCGTATAGACCTATGGACTAAAGATATGCCTTATGATGAAATGAAGCGATTTTTCTACGAAACGTTACAGACGCTAGGTGATTCGTTTATCCGTTCCTCTGGTGGTGATCCTATGGCCGAAAAAGTCATTGGCGACTTGCGTGATTACTGCGCACATTTTGCTGATAAAATGGAAGTATTAATGCCGCAACAATAATTGATAACGCTTTAACAATAAATTTGACTATGCAATATTTCTTAGTAAAATCCGAACCTTTTAAATACAGCTGGGAACAATTTAATAAAGATGGACGCACATTTTGGGATGGTGTCCGCAATTATCAAGCTAGGAATAATATAAAAGCCATGAAAGAAGGCGATTTGGTTTTGTTTTATCACAGCAATGAGGGTAAGGAAGTCGTTGGAGTAGCAAAAGTTGTGAAGGAATTTTATCAAGATCCTACCACCGACGATGAGCGTTGGGTGGTTGTTGATCTAGCTCCGGTTGAAACCTTGAAGAAGTCGGTTACGCTGGAGACAATTAAAGCCGACGAACAACTGCAAGATATCGCTTTGGTTAGACAAGGACGGTTGTCTGTCATGCCGCTTAAATCGGAGGAATTTGATCGGATCTTGGCACTGGGCAACGAATAATGAATAGCTTATAGCAAAATAGAAAAGGGAAAACAGTATGTTTTCCCTTTTCTATTTTGC
>DKIT01000141.1:313-36996 GCA_002454415.1 Sphingobacterium sp. UBA6711 | reverse complement strand
CAAAATTCTACCGCCTTCAATCTATTTTAAAGAACATCCCGAATATTATTCACTGTATGATGGGAAGCGGCAACCTCTACAACTTTGTTTGTCAAATGAGGAAGTTTTTGCGCACACAGTTAACTATTTTAAGCGAAGGATGCTTGAAAATCCAGCAGCTACCTATTGGTCAATTGCGGCGAACGACGACTTAGGGAGCTGTACCTGTAACCGTTGCCAAGTTATTGATCGTTATGAAGGTGGACCACAGGGCTCGTTGATTCGTTTCGTTAACAAAGTAGCTGCCAAATTTCCGAACAAAAAATTCACAACATTGGCCTACATGCAAACCGCTAATGCTCCAATACATACCCATGTCGCAAATAATGTCTCCCTGATATTAAGCAATATCGACGCTTATAGAAAAAATGATATAGAAAATGAGCCCTCGGCGGCAACTTTCCGACGACAACTACGGGACTGGAAATTGAAAGCAAAACATGTGTTTGTATGGGACTATTTAACGCAGTTCACCAATTACCTTACACCATTCCCGATCCAAGGTACAATGCAAAAAAGCTTGCGATACTTGAAGGCGAAAGGTGTTGAAGGTGTTTTTTTGCANNGCCGAATTAAATGCTTATGTCACGGCTAATTTGATTTGGGACAGTGAGATCTCTGAAGAAGGATTGATCAATGAATTTGTAGAAGGTTATTATGGGAAGGCTGCTCCCTTCATTAAAGATTATCTCGAGGCACGAAGAAATAATTTGCCAGGGCCGTCATCGGCTTTATCAATTTATGGCAATCCAATAGACAATAGAAATGATTTTTTGAGCCCTTTAGCTATGGATCAATATAGTACATTGTTGGAAAAAGCTGAAATTGCAAGCGAAGGTAATCCGATTTTGGAGTCTCGTATACGTAGGATAGGATTGGGATTAGATTATACTTATCTACAGCAAGCAAGATTTTATGGTGCACATCAGCACGGCATATTTTCCCAAGAAAACGGTCAGTGGAAAGTGAGACCCAATGTACGCCGTAAGGTAGATCAATTTGTTGAGGATGCTAAAAAGTTAGGTGTGATAGAATTGGCTGAAGCTGGGATTTCACCCGATAAATATGCGCAAGAATGGGCGGATATATATAATTATGGCGTTCGTACGAATAAGGCTAGCGAAGGAAAAATCATCTTAAAATATTCTTTTGATCCTTCATTCCCTGCAAATGGTATAGAAACATTGACGGATAGTGTTCCAGGCTATCTGGATTATAGTTATAACTGGTTACTTTGGAATGCTCAACCGATGGATGTGAAAGTGCATTTCGAGAATGATAGGCATATTGATACAGTCGAACTTAATTTTCTTCAGGACGCAAGGGATTGGATTTTCCCACCGAAAGAGTTACGGATTGCCGTGTCAAAAAATGGGATAGATTTCTATGATATATTTACCCATAAAATCNNGAGAAGGTACAGTTTAAGGCCATAATTAATGATTACATCAGAGCTGTTCATATCTCTGCTATGCCATTTCCGAAATTACCAGATTGGCGCTACAGTCCAACACGTAAAGCCCTTATCGCGTGTGATGAAATTTGGATAAATTAGCAGCATTAGCTCTAGGATTTTGGAAAGCCATGGAACAGAAAGAACATGGCTAAAGTCTTTTAAAAAAGCCCACAATATTTGTATGGCGGTTATGGTGGGCTTTTTTTGTCTCTGTAACTGCAAGATAGCTAATTAAGCTCGTTGTAAATCGCTTATGAAAGCGTCGACTTGATCTGGGTTGGTAGCCCAGGATGTTATTAAACGAATTGCAGCATGATCTTGGTCAATCTCTTTCCATACATAAAATTGATAACGTAGGCTTAAGGTATGGATGATGGACTTGGGTAATATCGGGAAAATCTGATTTGTTGTAGATTCTGTTAGAAATGAATATCCTTGGTCTTTCACAGCGCGCGCTATCTGCATGGCCAGTGCATTGGCCCTTCGAGCTAATTCGAAATATAGGTCACCCGTAAACAATACTAGAAATTGAATGGACAAGATCCGTCCTTTTGCTAACATAGCCCCCTTTTGTTTTATAGCATATTCAAAGTCCACAGCAAGCTCTGGTTTATTAAATACAATTGCTTCACCCAAAAGAGCGCCGTTTTTTGTTCCACCTATATAAAAAACATCCGTAAGCCTAGCTATAGCTGCCAATGTTAAATCACTGTTATCAGCGGTAAGTGCGTGGCCTAAGCGGGCTCCGTCCATATAAAGTAAAAGATCATTTTTCTGACAGCTTAAATATAAGGCTTCCAATTCTGCAAGTGTATATACTGTTCCTATCTCGGTCGAATTAGAAATGTAAACTATTCTCGGCTTGACTACATGTGGAGCTAGAGCATATTCTTGCAGAATGTGGGTAATATCATTTGGGCTCAATTTACCGTTATCTGTGTCAATAGTGATTACCTTATGGCCGGTTGCTTCAATAGCGCCAGTCTCATTTGCTGATATATGTCCCGTTTTGGCACTTATGACAGCTTCATGCACACGCAATAAAAAAGATATGACCAACAAATTTGTTTGGGTTCCCCCGGATAAAAAGTGGATAATAGCATCTTGTTTAACTAGTTTTTTTCTTAGAAGATCTCTAGCTTGTAATGCATATTCGTCTTCGCCGTAGCCTAATTGTTGTATGAGATTTGTTTCGATAAGCTTATCTAAAACCTTCGGATGAGCGCCTTCTGAATAATCGTTTTTGAAGTTATACATGAGATTTAATTTTTCTAAAGCAAGAGTTATACTTGTTGAATGTGATTACTGTTGACTAAATATTCTTTAGTAAATTTTGATTATATCAAATGTAGAAATACAATCTTGTTTCTTACAACTCCGAATGAAAAAGATTGTTAAATATTCGAAAGAGATTATTCAATTGCAATTTATAGAGAGAAAACTTTTCTTTAATACAAAAAGATCCGGTCTATGAATAGATCAACTTATCATCACAGGGCTCATTTTTTCCAAACTAATGAGTAAATTCGATCGAGATATCTAAAAACTAATTTACGCTTGATATGAAAAGAATAGTATTTATTGGAAGTATAGTTTTAGCATTTGGAATGGGATACGCTTTTAACACGGTTAGCCACGAGAATAGATCGACTCCATTGAAAAGAGTTACTGGAATCGGAGGAATCTTTTTCAAGTGCAAAGATCCGAAAAAAATGAGGGTATGGTATGCCGAACATTTAGGTCTAGTGAAAAATGCTTATGGTGCCGTTTTTGAATGGTATCAAGGTGGCGATAGTACACAAAAAGGGTTTACGCAGTGGAGTCCATTCAAAGAAAGCACAACTTATTTTGAACCTTCATCTAAAGATTTTATGATCAATTATCGCGTACACGATATTGAAAAGTTGGTTTCAGCATTGAAAAACGAAGGAGTGACAGTGCTTGACGAGATTGAATCATTTGATTATGGCAAACTTGTTCATATTATAGATATTGAAGGCAATAAAATAGAGCTTTGGCAACCTAATGATCTGGCATATGAAAAAATGGGAAAGGATATGGGAGCCAAAACTACAAAGTAGTATGTTAATGGTTAACTTTGGAATGTTTATAATAGTCGAGTACGCTAGCTACTATGGCTCCAATACAATAAGCAATTAAATCCAACCAAAGAAAACCTTGTCCAAATACTAAACGTAAAAGCGGATTGTTTCTTATCCACACAAATAGAGGATGTTGTACCAGTTGCAAAAATTCGATGGTAAAGCAGCATGTTATTGTAAGATAGCAGGAAAATAATAGCGATTTGCTGGTAAATAAAAAGCGGGATATCCAATAGATCATTACAGCGTAAAGTATATCACCAACGACTAATGGAATGGATGCTATTTTACGTGACAACAAACCAAAGCATATCGTCAAAAAAGTGAATAGGAGATATTGAATTTTTCTTAATTTCATTATACGGAAGGCTATCTTGGTTAGTGCCTATAATAGGAAACTGTTTCAATAGTATTTCCAAAGATTTTTTTATTTCCTTTTGATTGTTTCAATTTTTCCTGCTGCGAAATTGCATTTGCAATCAGAAATATTACAGTTGTATCACTTTGGGGATGGATATTAGCAAGTAATTGTTTATTCTGATCAAATAATTGGAGTTGATTAACCAATTTTTGATTTATTTCCATACGATCAATGACAGCTAAAGCAATTATTTGATCATTTCGTTTTGCCTGCCTGATATGTAAATAATCATTGTCAATCAGTATGTCAACTTTAGGATTAATATATTGTAGTAGTATAACGAGTGGACCGATGACCACTACTGCAACCAGAAGACCCAACCCCTTTGCTGAGCCAAAATTGTTTATTGTATCAGCCAATCCATTCACTCCGTCGAAAACAATACAGAGCACTAGAAAAACAACCATTAAGTACCCAAATCCGAAGATAAGTCCCTTTTTAATATTATGGGATTTAAATTGAAAAGTCCTCATATGCGCCATATTTTCTATTTTCTAACTTATTTATTAATAAAGATATTTATATTTATGTAATCAGAGATATATTGTCAATAAGATTTTTTATTTCATTTGTGCAGGAATTGAAGAATATCATTGAAATCAAACGAACTAACTTTCAGCAGAAATCGAAATATTTACAATTGCTTTTCTGTATTTTGCTTTTTGGCTTAGGTGTCCTGAGTATATGCTGGGATTGGAAAGCAAGCATTCCTTCTCTGATCTTTGTTTTTCTTTTTTATCTTTTTCAACATAAGATACCTATATGGTCACAGCTGATGTGGTGTATAGTTGGGTTTATCAGTCTTTCATTTTTTATTTCCTGGATATTGAATTTGTCTCTGGGAATATTCATTCTTCAATGTGTTCTATTTTCGCTTATAATGCCAATAATAAGTTTATTCAAGGATTTAAAACATAAGGAAATTGATATTATCTTCTCCTTAAATTCAAATAATTTTTCGTGTTTATGTCCTGAAAATAATGAATACAAAGGGTATGCTCTGAATCCTATGGGTTATAAAAAATACTTTAAAATGGAAGATATTGTTTCTGTTCAGCGAGATCGGAACAATCTACTTTTTGTGTTAAAGCAAGAGATTATCCGTCCTCGTGAATTGAAATTGGATGAAATCGAAATAATTTTAAACTATTTTAGACAAAATCATACGGAAACTATAGCTGCAATTGAAGCTCAAGGCATTCGTAAGGAAGAAGATCGTTTATACAGGGCTAAGCTTATTGTAATCGTTATTCCTTGTATTTTGGGTGGAGGGGTAACTTATTTTTTGGGAGACAATGGTCGGAATATAGGGATTACCTCGATTAGTCTATTGGGCGCAATAGGCTTAGGATTCATTTTATCAAAAATAATTAATTTACTTTATCGTCGTAAGAGCTAATGTTTTGAAAAATCATTTTAAGAAGCTTGTATACCAATGACCTGAAGATTTTATGGTACGTTCTTGGTTTCTAAAGTTTACATAAACCAATCCAAACCTTGGACGATATCCCTCTGCCCATTCAAAGTTATCTAAAAATGTCCATACAAAATACCCTTTTACATTCACGCCTTCTTGTTGTGCTCGATGGACCTGTTTCAATGCTTGCTGTAGGTAACTCGTTCTTTCTGGATCGTCTACCAGGCCGTTTTCTATTTGGTCCGGAAAAGCCGCACCATTTTCGGTGACAATTAATGGTGGAATATTTTGATAGGAACTAAATTTTTTAAGCACATAGTAAATTGAAGCTGGATAAACTTCCCAATTCATTTCAGTCATCTCAACTTTACGTTCTTTGGCAGATACAATTTTTGCCTGAAGGTAGGGGACAAACATGGCATATCGTATTATTTCACGTGTATAATTTTGTACGCCAATAAAGTCCATGTTAAACTGCAACTCATTTTCATCATTCGGTTTAATATACTTTTCAATTCTATTGAGGATTTTAATTTCTTGCGTTGGATATCCCATACCTAAAAGAGGTTCAATAAAGAAACGATTGAGTAATACATCAGCTTTTTTCGCCGCGATGATATCTCTTTCTTTGGAAGTATATGGTTCTACATGAGAACAGGAAAAAGTAGTTCCTACCTGGCTGTCGCGCTGTAAAGATTTGATGATTCTACCTCCTTGAGCTTGTGCGAGGGCAGCATGATGCGTGGCGGCAAGAAAATTACCTAGACCTTTCCTTTCTGGTGCGTGTACACCAAAAAAGTAACCGGCTGCGGTGAACACTGTCGGTTCATTAAGAACCATCCAATTTTTAACGCGATCACCATACAGAACCACACATTTTGAAATGAATTCTGAGAACCACTCTTTCACATCGCGGTTTACCCAACCACCTTTCTTTTCTAATGCATGAGGCAGATCCCAATGATATAATGTAACCCAAGGCGTGATGCCCAGTTCCAATGATAAGTCAATCAAACGGTCGTAAAAATCTATTCCAGATTTATTAATCTGCCCAATGCCTTCCGGAAAGATACGGCTCCAGGATAATGTAAATCGATAATTGGGAATGTGCATTCCCTTCATCAAATATAAGTCTTCAACATAGCGATTATAAAAGTCGCATGCCTCATTACCGTGTTGATTTTTAAATATTCGATTCCTCTTTTGCACAAAGACATCCCAGATTGATGGGCCTTTCCCATGCGCGTCATGAGCTCCTTCAATTTGATAGGCAGCTGTGGATACGCCCCAAACGAAATCTTTGCCAAAGGCATCCTTGGTTAAAAGCATTTATTAAATATTTTACAGGATTCAGATGCCGCTTTACAACAATTAAGTTTTGTGGAATCTTAATGGTGAGTAGAACGAACTGAATCGAACTAAAAAAATCCTGAATATAATCCGCTGGAAAAAATAGTTTATCGTTTTCATAATTGATACATTAACTCCGTTGACTACATTAACTATCGCATTATAAAGAAACGAAACATATATTACCTAGAGATGAACTGTATATTAAATATAGATATTGTCAGAATGGAATTACCATCGTTAATTATTTAATTTCAAATTCGGTGTATAGCGTCCTTTTGAATTCAAGAACCTCAGGAGCTATTTTAAATCCTTCGCCACCATAAGCTTTATTGAATGTTTCCAAGGCCATGCCTGTTCTATTTTGTGTCGATTGATTTGACGAACTGCCATCATTTGATAAAAATAACAACTTGCCAATTTTGACATCAGCTCTTGAAGCAAGTTTCTTTGCAGATTTTAAGGCGTCATCGTAAGCAATTAAATCCGCCTCTCTTAAAATGCTATCTGCTTTAGAATGGTCAAAGGAAATAGACCCTATTCCACTAATTTTAGTCTCAAGTAGTTTTCCCGTTAACTCAGTAAATTTGGATAAGTCATGGAGGACAAAGTCAATCGTTTGTTGAGCTTGATAACCAATAAATTTATTGGTGTTGCCTATGTATTGGTAATCTTTATTTGCCGATACACTGCTCGTTTTAATATCTTTTTGCTTGTTCCCGTATTTTTCGAGTAAGGTAATTACGGTATCAACAGTCGCTTGGGTTTCCCGAACAGCATCAACCATTCTCGTCTTTGTAAAGGTCGTATTGATTGTTAATGTAACCTGATCAGGCATAACCCTGACTTTTCCTTCACCGCTTACACGTATTCGATTTGGGTTTTCATTTGATAAGGATTGGCAAGATGTAATCAGTATAATACTACTGAAGCATGCTATAAACAGTTTAATGGATTTTTTTTTCATAATTGAATATAAATAAAACAGTTGATTCTTTATTCTGAGTCAAGCCGTTTAAAAATAATAATTTTATATAATAAGTTCTTATTTTAATAAACTGTCCGATGTCTAATGGTCATGCATAAAAAAAACAGGCATTTTAAAATGCCTGCTTTTTCCTATGCATGACTATTTACTAATAAATAGTTTTTGAGTAAGTTTTAAGCTGCTTTTGTAACGATTTTCGCGCCATGTGAATACGCGTTTTTACTGTTCCTTCTGGAATTTGTAAATGCTCAGCAATTTCGTAGTATTTGAAGCCTTCCAAAAACATGGCAAAGGCATTATAGTAATCCTTTGATAAGCTATTTAAAGCATGTTGAATATCAGAGGCTACGAAATTATTCTCACCGCGATTTGTCGTTATCTCGTTCAAGTAGCCTGTACTCGCATATTCGTTACGATAATTTTCCAAGCGCTTGTTGCGTGTATATTGATTGATATAGGTATTCTTCATGATAATATATAACCATGACATCAATTTTGGATGTTTGAGGAATTTTTCAATAGAAGATAATGATCTTACCATAGTTTCTTGAACCAAATCTTCTCGCTCATCGGGATCATTTGTAAACTGAGCTGCTAAATATTTTAACGAAGGTCTTTTTTCCTTAAACAGTTGATCGATTGTTGTATTTTCCATATTACCAAATTTTTAAGTGTCTATCAGTGCTTAGGTAACTACAATTAGAATGCTAGAAAAAAGTAAAATGAGACTATTAGTTCTAAAACTGCATCAAAATATATTTTTACGTATAAATCATATTTAATTGATATTCAGTGTTTTGGTTTTTATTAAACGTCGGTTTAGTGACTTTTATCGCATTTAATGGCTTTTAATAACAAGTGTTTTCCCCAACAAATTCCCTCACTTATCTTTCATATACCCGTATTTATACGTAGTGTGTAAAATAATACACTGGCGTTTGAAATTGATGTAAATTTTAAAAACAGTTCAGGCTTGATAATGGTTATTAGTTACAACATGAAACAGACAATAATATGGGGGACGATAACAAAAAAATATTTATCGAGCATGCACATGGTAATCAGGAGGAGAGCGGATTAAAGGAAAGCTGGGATGGGAGTCAAGAGGATTTCTATAAATCAATTATTAGAAATCAACAGGATGACATGGGGAAAATTGGTCGTTACTTTCGGGATGAGTTGGCTCAGGAGCTATATGGCATGCGCATTTCATTGCAGAATTTCACTAATCGTTACGGTGATTTTGAAGAATTACGTTGTTTAAGAGATTCTTTAAGTACATTAGTCATTGAAATACGCAACAAAGCGGTTTCTCTCTATAATCCTATTTTGAACGATCTGGGAATTTTTCATGCTGTCGACGAGGTTTTATCTACCTATAAGAAGCGATCTGGGTTTACTATTGATACCGTTCTGGACCCTAGCTTGAAGGAACTAAACCATAATTCGCAGGTTCATCTCTTTAAGTTCTTGAACGCAATGTTCCAATATTTGAGCGATGAATTTCCTTCACAAGCAATTTCGATGTCAGTTCAAATCATAGAATTTGAAGTTTTTGTGAATGTTTTGCCTTACTTTAGGGGGGGAGAAGCGGCTGTTTCGGAAAAAAGCGAAGGGAGCCCTATGCGATTGATCAAAATTGCAGAGCTTTATAATGCTCGAATTATTAACGATACCTTGTCTGCAGGTATTTTACTAAAATTGACTACTTAACAAAAAGAATAATGATAAAAGTGCTATTGGTTGAGGACCACATGGTTGTACTTAATGGAATAAAATTGCTACTGGAATCTCAGGACGGATTTGAGGTTGTAGGTGAGGCATCAAACGGGAAAGAAGCTTTAGATTATCTCGCTGCCAATCCAGTACCGGATATTGTTCTAACAGATATTAGTATGGATGAAATGGATGGCATTGAATTATTGCAAATATTGAATAAGCAATATAGTTCCATAAAAGTTGTTATTCTATCAATGCTGAACCAGATTAATTATGTTATTGAGGCTTTTGAATACGGACTTGCGGGCTATTTAGTTAAAAATGTCGGCTATAATGAATTGCTGTTTGGATTAAATCATATTGCAAATGGTGGCAAATATATGAGTGAGGAAATAGCCATGATACTTTTAGATCAGGTAAAATCTGGACAAAGCTATGCACAAGCGTTACCGGAAGGCCTGCAAGCAAATTTTGATATTTCTGAACGGGAACTTGAAGTCTTACAGCTAATTGCTGAGGGGTATACAAATATTGAAATTGCCGACAAAATCTTTTTAAGCAAGCGAACAGTAGAAGGACACAGGCAAAACCTTATTGAAAAAGCAGGTGTAAAGAATACGGCACACCTCGTTAAGTTTGCTTTTGAACGTGGTATCTTAATGTAGATGAATTTTTTAAAATAAATCAGATAAGCATAGAAAATGATTTAAGAGTTAAGCTACCAGTCACATAAATTGGGAATAACAAAGAACGATAAAGCCCGAAATATTGGAAACCTATAATATGATACAAAATAGCAGGCAATTGATACAATTATATCTCAGATTGAGCAAATATTTTTTCAATTTTAGCGCTTCGCTCAACTTGTATACAATTAAACCAAATGAACAATATCTTTTTGTTATTCTGTAGTCTTTATGTCTGTTTCTCTACCTTATTTCCCGGGAGAAGTATTGCGCAAAAGAAGCGTGTTAGCGCTGAAATCGGCGGTAACCATCTAAATGGTATTTTCCAAGCTGATCCGACCGTTTTTTTTTATGACGGTTATTACTATTTATATGGTACAAATGGTGATCATGATGAGCAACTTGGATTTAAAGTTTATCAATCTAAAGATTTGCAACATTGGAAGCTGGCTGAGAACGGTCATTCAGGTTTTGCCCTGAGAAAGGAAGATAGCTTTGGGGCAAGTGGCTTTTGGGCACCACAAGTTTGGTTAGAAAATGGTAAATTTTATATGGCTTACACCGCTGATGAAAATATAGCAATTGCGGTTAGTGATTCTCCAGTGGGCCCTTTCACGCAGACAGAAAAAAGGCCAATTATAGTCGATGGCAAACAGATCGATCCATTTGTATTCACCGACGACGATGGAAAAAAATATCTCTTTCATGTGAGACTACGGGATGGTAACAGGATTTTCGTTGCTGAATTGCAAGATGATTATTCAGGAATTAAGCAAGAAACTTTGAGGGAATGTATTCATGCCGATTTATCTTGGGAAAATACTGCGAATGCAAAATGGAGTGTCAGTGAAGGGCCCACTGTAATACGAAAGGGAAACCACTATTACATGCTCTACTCGGCGAATGATTTTAGAAATCAAAATTATGCAGTGGGTGTAGCTATTGCCAATAATATTTACGGACCTTGGACTAAATTGGGTGATCAGCCCGTACTAAGCCAGAAAGATAGTGGGTTCGCAGGCACTGGCCATGGAGACCTGTTTCTAATGGATAATCAATTTTATTACATCTGCCATACTCATTTTTCAAATGAAAAAGTCGCTCCACGGAGAACAGCTATTGTACCTGTTGATTTTAATAAAAATAATGCTGGTATTTTTATTCCTAAATTCAATAGCTCCAAATTTCGTTTACTGGAAATCGATGAAGAATCCGCTAAGACAGGAAGTTCATACCAGATTGATGTAGCTTTTGGGGATCCATTCATCCTATTCGATCAACCCACAGATCAATACTATCTCTATGGCACAGGTGGTACACAAAATGGATTTATAGCCTATAGTTCGAAAGATCTGCTTACATGGAAGAAAGAAGGCAAAGTGTATGATTCAAAGCAGGCTAAAGCTTGGGGGGTGAAAGATTTTTGGGCTCCAGAGGTTTATCGCGTGAACGATAAGTATTATATGTATTACAGTGCGCACTGGAAAAATAATCCCCAAAACCACGTAGAGAACTACCGTATTGGTGTAGCAGTAGCAGACAACCCATTGGGGCCATTCGAAGATCTCAATGGTAAGCCAATTTTTGATCCAGGATATCCAATTATTGATGCAAACATATTTCAGGATTCAGACCATAGAAACTATCTATTTTATTCAAGGTGCTGTTATGAGCATCCTGTGGATTCGGAAATAGCACGATGGGCAAAAGAAAAGCTCAGCTATAAAGATATTGAAGAAAGTTGGGTATACGGAGTCGAACTGGATAAGAGCATGACTAAAGTTATCGGAAAACCGGTGCTATTGATACGTCCCCCGGTAGCAATCAATGATGCACANNTGGGAGAGTAGGTCAGTTACTTCTGGTGAGATCAATAGACGGTGGACAGAAGGCTCTTATTTGATGAAAGAAAATGGAATATATTATATGATGTATTCAGCGAATTATTTTGCTGGAGCGAACTATGCTGTTGGTTATGCAACTGCAAATTCTCCACTGGGAAATTACCGGAAATCCACCGCTAACCCTATCATTGAAAAAAACACACATAAAGGTGGTGTAATTTCTGGTACAGGACATAATAGTCTATTTAAGGATAGAAAAGGGCAGCTCCGCTGTGTATATCATGGACGGACAACTAAAACAGGCGATGAACGTATGGTGTTTATCAGTGATGTACGCTTCAGTGATAACAACGAATTGGAAATTAACACAGACTGACCTTTGAGTCAATCTGTCTTTTTCGGAATAGCTGGATTTTCAACATCCTCGTCCCAGTTTGTTTTTGCTTCTTCGTCATGAATGTTTTTCTGTCGATCAACTTCTTGTGGTTGGACACGTAAGTATTTTATATCCTCTTCCTCAGGGTCAGTTTCATCTAAATCATCTGGTTCAGGGTGCTCAATAGGATCGGTGTCATTTGGATCTGGGATTTGACTTTCTCCGAATAAGCCTTTGCGATACCAAACGTTGCTAAAATAATAGGCAATAATTAAACCTTGTTTTACTACTGCATGTTGCGATATCTTTTCCATTTTATAAAAGCTATTAGAGGCATATGCCATTGACGGTTGTAATTCTTAGTTATAGAACAATTATAAATTAAAAATGGTTTGAAAGCATAGTTTTAAAGAAAGATAAACGCTTTTAATCGTGTAGCATGTGGTCCGGGAAATCCTGGACAATAGGAAAATAAAGGTGTACTGTAGTACCTGATCCTACTTCAGATTCTATTACTATATTTCCGCCCAGTCTTTCCATTATCCTTTTGACCAGAGACAAACCTATGCCTGTACCAGGAATGGGTCCAACATTGTCTGCTCGCGAAAACATTTCATATATATGCGGTAAATGTTAAGTTGGTATGCCAATACCGTTGTCCTTTATTCGGTAGTGAATCAGGTCTTCCTCATTCGAACTCTCTATTTCAATCGCCGGATTATCGGCATTGGATGAATACTTAATTGCATTGGCAATAATATTGGTAAATATTTGATATGCGGCGCTTTTTTCACCCCATATTGGCAATAGTTGGCCAGCGTAAAAACGACAGTTAATGGCATTATACAAAATGCTATTTTCCTGAAATATACGTTTAATTGTATACGCCATCGGTAGCGGTTCCTTATCCAAAGCACTGGTGCGATGTTGGCTTAGTTGTACCATATTATTAATAATATCTTCAATATTAGAAACGCTTCTGCTAAAGTTCTGATACCACTTATTCATCTTGGTAAAGTCTACATCATCTGAGTGTTGTTGCAGAAATTGTATGCCCATTTTCAATATTGACAAGGGATTTTTTAAATCATGAGAAAGTGTATGCGTAAACATTTCCAATTCATTATTCAGACTTAGGAGCTCCTCATTTAATAACTGACGTTCTTTAAGTTTTGTTAAGATGGATTCCTTAATAATTTGGTTTAGCCGCAGGACGAAATTGATCTCCGCGTCATTCCAAGGTTTAGAAACATCATACCGAACTTCGTCCCAAATTTTGAGATGTAGATTATCGTATTCATCACTTTTTAGATCCATTTGCATGACTTGGCTAAGACTTTCTTTTCGAAACCAAACTAAATAATAGTCATTTTCTAATCCGACTTTGAGATACATCAGACCTGCAAAATTCAAGCTATCCTTAAAGTTAATTTGGTGGTTTAATCGAAAGTTATAATCCTTAAAAAGTACTTTATCAGTATGTTGTTGGAGGAAATGAATAATTTCATAAAATTGTGCTTTTTGCGGTGCGTGCCCATAATTAAAGACATCACCCTGGTTGAAGATCGCTAAACCATCAGCGTTCACAAGATCAGTTAAAATATCCATGTGCTGTACTAGAGCACAATTTACCATCTTATTTTCAGAAAGGCTTTTCTTTAGATTTTCTTCTGCCAAATTAAGCAGTTCGTTTCTTTCAAGTAGATTCTGTTTGACATGGCTTTCATACTTGCTACTCGCTGCTTGAATGGCAAAAGTACATAATTTGCGTTGTTGTAAATCGATGGGACGCTCTCGTTCATTTTGAGCAATAACAAGTCCCCAAAATTCGCCGTCAATACAGATTCGAAAAAATAGAGAACTTTTAGTATTAATTTTTTTTAAAAATAATTTATGAAGATCTGGAATAGGAGATAGTAAGCTGGATAAAGGGTCTATATTATTATTTATAGAAATAAAATTTTGGTAGTCTGCATCTACATTTGGAGAATAGCGGTAAGAATATCCCCGGTAATAAGATATTGCATCCGCCGGCATATAATCCTTTGAAAATTCCTTCCCCTTAAAAAAAGGAAGGCCATTCGCCGTATGTTCCGCTATAACAGAGCTATAACCGGTTTCCTGAATTTTAAGGACAAAGACACGGTCATAGTTTAGCAACCTATTAATTGCGAGACAAACCCGGTCCCAATTATTCGGTTGAATAGTATCTAACAGAAAATTAAACTCATTGATTTTCTTGGCAGAGATATATTTTTTGTGTTGTTGCTCCCACTCAACATGGAAGTGTCCTTCATAAATCCGAAGTTTAACGTATATACGATTCTTTTTAATTTTAATGGGTAAAATATGACGAGAATGACCGTTTTCCAAAATCTCTGTCAACGCGCTTTTAATTTTGGAAATAGCTTCCCCAAATACTTCTTTAAAGCTTTCGAAGAAATATGTTCCTAGTATTATTTCTGTATTTAGATATTCTTTCGTTAAAACAGATTCACTTACTCCAACAACAGTAAATTCTTTATCCAATACGACTATACTGCCAAAATGTTGAAGCTTGACGTTGTTTTGACTATTAGGTTGACTGGTAATGTCCATAGCGTCCATAAACTCCTTATATACATTTAAATATATGAAAAAATCACGACAATATGAATAGAATCCGAAGTAATAAAAATGAGTTACGAATAAATCTTGTTTTTTTTATTTATCTTAAAATTAAAAAATGGATGGAAGATTAACAGTATTCTAGCGTTGGTCTTCTTTATTGAAAACTTTAGCAACACGATCTGCCATACCTTTTAGAAGTAACTTCCATTGCGGATACGAAGCTCCAATTTTGGCTCCCAGGCCGATGATGTAGTTTCTGATATTATCAGCGAGATGCTCGTTTTCGACATTGATAACTTCATTTCGTCCTGCATATTGAAACAATAAGCTGTTTCTGCGTTGCTCAATCAAGAATGTCGATGAAGATATACCTTCGAAAAAGTGTGCTGTATCTTTTTGTTCAGGATTTCGAGGATCTGGACAAGGCTTTAAAGTTATGGCAAAACTCTTATGGTCAGCTGAATTATCAAAGAGCACGTTTACAACGTTTACCCAATCATATCCATCACTACTGGGGAGCCCCGGACCAGGTATATCCAATCTGATGTAGTCATGCAGCCGGAGTGTACGATCTATTGGATTCCCATAGCCATCTGTTAATTGGAATATTGTTGCTGGGATGTCGGCTAGTTCAAACCATTTATTTACAGCGAGTAGATTTTCTTTGGCCGCATCAAAGGCTAGACTGGCTATCGTTTCGCTTTCAAAATCAATTGATTCAAAGCAATCGAGCCTTTTACCATCTTTTTGTTCTGGAATGATATTTTTCATCTTTTTAAAGAGAACATTGTTAAAGCTGGTTTGGTTTGCTAAAATCTATATGTCACCTACCTAACCCAAGCTTGCTCTAAGTTTTGCTAATAGGTCATCACCTTTCGTATTTTCAATTTTTATTTTACGTATAGTAGGTCTTTTTCCTTTATCTTTTTGTTTAATGATCTTCAGGAGATCATCAATGTATTCATTTTTATATTTACTAATGTCAAAAGTCTTACTATGTTGTTTAATTAGTTGTGTAGCCATATCCATTTCTTCCTTTTGGATCTTGATCGTGTCTGGCAATTTGAGCTCATCGGCAGATCTGATTTCTTGTTGGTATCGAATTTTGTTGAGTACCAATGCATTTTTATAGGGTTTAATTATGGTTAAATGTTCAATATTCCGCATGACAAATGCGCCCAACCCTGCCATTTTTGTTTTTTCTAAAGCTTTTAATAATAACTGATAAGCTTTCTCTCCACCTTTCTGTGGTTCCAAATAATAGGGGGTCTCAAAATATACACTATCAATATCCGCAAGTTTTACAAAGGCGTGAAGATTGATCAGTTTGGTTTTTTCAGGACTAGCATCTTCAAAATCTGCGTCTTCCAGAACAATATAATGGTCTTTCATGAAATAACCTTTTACAATATTGTCCCATTTTACTTCTTTACCTGTTTTTTCATTCACTCGTTTGAACTTAATATTGGAAAGATCTTTGCGATCAAGCATATCCAAATCGAGACTTGCACTTTCGGTAGCACTATATAATTTTATAGGAATATTGACTAAGCCAAAACCAATCGCTCCTGTCCAAATAGCACGCATATATAATCTTTATTTTAAAACTAATAGAATAACCTCCTATACGTAAAAATAGTTTGATGTTTAATAAAATAACTCGCAAACTATTCATTTGTAAATTGGTTATAATGGCATCAGATAAATGATGTTACAATGGATTTAAAGTCGCACGAACCCTTTTGGCTAATTAAAAATGGTCTTCTTACTAGTTATCCTTCTTTACAGGAGGACGCTAATTGTGATATATTAATTGTCGGTGGAGGTATAACTGGAGCATTGATAGCATATCAATGTGTATCTGAGGGAAAGAAATGTATCCTTATAGATAAACGTGAAATTGTAAACGGAAGTTCTGCGGCAACCACTTCGATGTTGCAATATGAGATTGATGTGCCGCTATTTGAATTACAGGAACTTATAGGGACCGAAGGTGCAATAGCAAGCTATACCGCATGCAACGAAGCGATCAACAAACTGGGGAAACTTGCTGAAAAGATTCAATCTAAAGCCGGTTTTCGCGCCAAAGATTCGTTGTATTACGCTGCAAGAAAAAAGGATACTATCCGGCTAGAACTGGAGTTTGCGGCACGCTTAAAAGCCGGGTTTAGAGTTCAATGGCTTTCTCAGGATGAGATATGGGAACGATATGCCCTCAAAGGTGGCTATGGTGGGATTCTTTCTGCACAAGGCGCCAGTATTGATGCATTTTGCTTTACACATGAGCTGTTGGCTTATAATGTTGAAAGAGGACTAACCATATTTGATAAGACAGGGCTGGAAAGCGTCCGTTATGATACGGCCCATAACGTAGTTCTCACTTCAACAGGGGCGAAGATCAAGAGCAGAAAGATTATTTATTGTACCGGATTTGAAACAGTTAATCTCATTCCCGAAAGATTTGTAGACTTATTGAGTACGTTTGCTATTGTCTCTGAAATAAACACTGAGCAATATAAGGTATATAAAGACCTTTTAATTTGGAATACCTCACAACCTTATCTCTATATGCGCACGACGGACGATAACAGGTTTTTAATTGGAGGAGAGGATGAAGAGTTTCAAAATGCCGAAAGGAGGGATCGTATGATTGAAAAAAAAGCCCAACGTCTTAAAATATTATTCAATAAAAGTTTTCCGGATCAGATATTTCATACTGATTTCACTTGGGCAGGTACATTCGGGGTAACCAAAGACGGTTTACCGTATATAGGTGAGCACAAAAAGTTTAAGAATTCTTATTTCGTTTGTGGATTTGGGGGTAATGGTATCACATTTTCAGTTGCGGCTATGGATATGGTATCAAATTGGATCAATGGACATGGACATCGTTTAGATCAATGGTTTAAGTTTGGACGGTAGCAAAAAGTACATTAGCTATTTTTTAATAAAAAACGAAATAGCTTGTCTTCTAGACTCGCCAAGGGGAGCTTTTTTGCTATAAAGGGGAATTTACCATTTAAGAATGTGTGTTGTATAGCTGGATGTATATAATAGGTTTGGGATACAGTCTTTGTATTCCCTAATTGCTGAGCTACCTTTTTTATCACGCTATTGAGCTGTTTTTTTCGATCATTTTCAGTATCCGCCTGCTTTGTTTGTGAGAGTAAGGAAAATGCCTCCCTACTGGCACCCCNNGCCCAAATACGAATACTTTTACAGCTGATCTGACCATTGCAATGTTCACGCAGGTAGTGGTTAAAAATTGAACCGCAAAACGCCTTTTCGCAAGTTCTAGGATCAACCTGAAATATCCTTTTTCCCTTGATTGCCAAGAGTTCTTCAAGCATTTTTGCCACCGGCTTATTAGACCATGATTTCTGTTGAAAAACACCCTTTTTACCCTTATAAGCAAGTGATATTGTATCATTTTCTATAGTCACATGTCGTCTCTCTAAAGTACTTAGGCCATAGGATTTATTGGTTAGGGGATAACGCTTATTGCCAATACGAATCAAGGTTACATCCATAATCTTAAAAGCAATAGCACATAGTTTTTCCATATCCCAAATCTTATTTTTGAGATGTTTGGTTGTAATTTTCCTTAATTCTTGGAGGTGTTTACCCATATATAATATGTGGCTAAACTTTGCTGCCTGTTGTTGATTAACGAAGTTAGTGTGATAAATATATTGTTTACGACCTTTTTGATCAAAGCCGAAAGCCTGCAGATTATTTCGTGAACTTTTCGCAATCCATACGTTATCCCAATTGGGAGGGATGACAAGTTTCTGAATTCTTTCTATGACCTTTTGATCGATGACTTCTTCGCCATCGATGTCGTAATACTTAAACGATTTTTTTACTTTTCGTCGTGTGTAACCAGCTTTTTTTTTCATGAATATCTAGGGAAAATTTGACCTCAATTCTATTATAACCTCAAGCCTGATCACGTAACGTTTTGATGTATCCGTGAGCGTCCAATTGAATAGCAAGCTGCTTCTCTATTAATAAGAGCAAATCATGGGTAATCTCCCAGCCTTCATTTTCCACAACTTCTTTATAAGTTTTTTTGAAAGCATCTTCACCTTGCTCACAGCTCGCTAGCAAACTTTTCTTGTCATTTCCTGATATAGCAGTTCTTATTTCCATCCAGATTCTAAATAATTTTCCACTGATCATCGTATCATGTGGCTTAGTTTCACCCTGTATTTCAAGATATGGCTTTAGCTCTTGTATAAATATTTCTGATTGGTTGATATATTCATTGAATATTCCATTGTAGTCTTCAATTTTATAGTGTTTTGCAATTTCTTTTGCTTTTTGATAACCTGCAATTCGATCGTTATTAATCTGTATAAGGTCATTGATCAAAGTACTGTCGTTTACTACTGTATTTTCCATCGTTTTTTACTATTTAAAGTAGTTTATAATAGAACTACGTTAAGTTCATTTCTGTTTTAAAAACTATAATAGAAATACAAAAAGCCACATTCAATATTGAACATGGCTTTTTTATCCGTCTTTTATTATTTACTTTGACTTGTTAGCATAGACGACTTTTTTGTCGTTATCCCTATTGGTCTTGCTTGTTTTTTTGTTTGACGACTCGGAAGCCTCCGATTGAATAATGGATTTATCATTTCCTTTTCCTATTGGACCGCCACAGATAAGAAGCGAAATTAGCAGATATTGTTGGCGAGCGCTCTTTGTTTTCGATTTCATATGTTCAAATTTAAAGTATGATTAAATATTTAGTTACTTCACTTTTTATCAACTCAAGAACTGTTGTTTATTTTAGCTGGTAAACTTTAAGCTGTTTTTGAAGCTTTTTTCGGGTCATGTGTATTCTTGTCTTTACTGTACCTTCAGGCATATCGAAATATGTGGCGATTTCATGATATTTATATCCTTCGAGAAATAGCTGAAATACTTGATAATTTTCTTCTGAGAGACTGCACATTGCCTTTTCAATATCATCTGAAATAAACTTATTTTCACTCTTATTTCGCTCAACAGAATTAGGACTCTCCGCGTTAATGTAGGTCTCATGAATCTCGCTGATACGTTTGGTTTTACGATATTGATTGATATATACATTTTTCATAATAACATAAAGCCATGACATCAATTTAGGATGCTTAATAAAGTCATCGATCGATTTTAGTGCGCGTATGAGTGTCTCTTGAATAAGATCCTCTTTCTCATCTGGATCGGTAGTGAATTTTCCAGCAAAATGTTTTAAAAGACTTCTTTTCTCATCAACTAAGACGTTTAAATTGGAATTGCTCATAATATTATTTGTTAAATTGAATGTTTATTTTACAGACTTTTAATACAATTAAAGTGCTAATTTTTTAGAAAAATCTTCTTAATAACTTGTTTAAACAGGGAATTGGGAAAAATACGTATATCTTTTCTTGGTGAAATGCTGCGCCAATAATCCGAAATACAGCTTTAAATAGCAGTTCAATAAAATATGATGTAAAGATGCTATATTTTCGAACAGGTATTTGTTCCCCTAAGAAATGTTTTAACTACGGAAACTCGGAGTTTAAAATGGGACTGTAGCCTGTCTATTTTTATAGGCGGCATAATCTTGAATTCCTTATTGTCAATTTATTTGAACTAAAGTCGCTTGAGTATAGTTCATAAATAAACACACATAAATTAGAGTAGATTATGAAAAAGAACAGAACATTCNNGCACATCACTAATTGGCGCGTTATTATTCTTCAGCATAACATTTCTATCATGCCAAAATTCTCCTAACAACACTTCAGAAGGTAGTGGTCAAACAGATAATATTGCCCCAAGCGACGCTGACGAGACGAGGTATAACTTGAGTGAACAGCAAAAAATGACGATGCAGAAGGATACAACCTTATTGGATTCAGTTCAACATGATACCGTGAAAAAGTAAAGATCAAATACATTTTCATTTACTGCGCGGAAGGTAAAATAGGATAAAACAAACACCNNTGGATTATAAATATCATCTTCTGTATGATCGGGCTTTTCTTTGTGCACATCCTCTTCTGTATCGATTTCGTCCTTCTCGTGACGATCTCTTTGTTCCTCTTCGGTAGGATCTGGCCCCTCCGCATTTTCAGGATAATATAAGTCTGGAGTTACTTCCTCTAGTTCTGGAAGCTTTGGCGGATTATAAGTACGACTTCCATCATCGGTTGATGGATTGTTGCCTATTGGGTCTATCTCATTGAACAACACGGATATTCTCCCGTGGTTTGTTGCGATAAAATCGTTTGTTCGAATCATATTATTCATAGCTTCTTATTTTCTATTGGAACGTCTGTTCGATCTATTTAGTTGTGATTTTTACAAAAAATCAATAAATCCTGATTTTAATAATAAATTTAAAACTTTTCATTTGTCGACCTTGTTATTACATCAAAGTAATTTATATAACAAATATACTATGAGAAAATTAGCACTACTTTTATTGATAGCAACGGGTGTTGGCAGTCAAGCCTACGCTCAAAAAATTGAGACTACACCGCAAATGTCATCCGAAGTTGGAATTGAGCCGATACGACAAGGCAATTGGATGGTCGGTGGATCGATTGGTAATCTTGGTTATAGTTTCGAAGCAGAGTCCTTCAATGTATCACTTCAACCTAGAGCAGGTTATTTTGTTTCTGATGGCTTGGCAATAGGAGCGCAAGCTAATCTTGGTTTGGCTACTGTTAAAGATGCAGATAATGTGTGGACTTATGGTATCGCACCATTTGTCCGTTATTATTTTCCGAATGCGGGCTCTACTACAGGCAGATTTTTCGGACAAGGAGATGTAGGTATTTCAGGCAGTTCAGTCGGTAAAGATGTGGCACTGGCAGTTGGAGCTAATTTAGGTTATGCTCATTTCATTACAAGGACTGTAGCATTAGAAGCTACTTTTGGCTATAACTACAGTAAAGCAAATATCAATACCAGTGGCGGTGCAAGCGGGCTAGGTGTGGGCGTAGGTTTTCAAATTTATCTGCCCGGTAGGCGATAGTATGGATATCCAAGTTAAAAAAATGTTTCTGACTGAACGGTCAGAAACATTTTTTTTGTCTTTACTGTTCTTAAATGCTATAGTTTATAGGCTATATATTTCATTTTCGATCAGTAAAAGGGTGGTGAACGTATAAGTACTGATGGTTTGCATGAAAGACTGTTTATTCCGAAAACCCAACAAATGTAAAAACATTTGGAGATAATGAGTGTTCTGTTTTTAGAAAGGAGCATAATAATGACAAGGACAAAAAATATAGGGTTGATACTTAAAGATAAAATGGGAAAATGGTCATCCTATGATATACCATTGCTTAACGAATGCCATCTTAACAATCGATTAGTTAAAAGTAACGAATTAGAGGGTATTTTTGTGATCGGAAGTTTATCTACTTGTCTGTATATTTTTTCTTTATATAAAAATAAGTTTATTGATCTCATGGGAAAAAGAATTGGAATGGAAGAGATCTGCGAACATTTTGATAGGTATAAGCAGACATTAATATAGGCATAATTATTTTTAAGCTAAAAAGTTATGCTAAACAAATTAACATAACCAGCGTGTGATAAGAATAAAAAATAGTCTAAGGTATATAAACAAGATGCGATCAAATTCCATTGATCGCATCTTGTTTTTAAGTAAACGAAAATATGGGCTTATCTAGTTTAATAGCCAATCGGTAGACTGCATTCATTAGTCCTACGTGACTATATGCCTGTGGAAAATTTCCCCACTGGCTTCCGTTATCTTCTGTCACATCTTCACTAAATAGTCCTAAATGGTTACTATAGGTCAGCAATCTTTCAAGAATTTCTCTTGCCTCGTCAACTCTTCCCACACAAGCTAATGCTTCCACATACCAAAATGCACACACTAAAAAGGTAGATTTAGGACGGCCAAAGTCATCTTGATGTTTATAGCGATAGAATAAACCGTTTTCGCCCTTCAGTTCTTTCTCTAGCATCTCCAAATGGTTTCGAGCGCGCTCAGATTTCGGATCCAGGTAATCCATAACAATCAATTGTAAGGTGCTCGCATCCAAATTTTGACTATCCAACGCATTTTGGTATACCTTTCTTTCTTCATCGTAACAGGCTTCTATATATGTCTCAGCTTTTTTTAAGAGGATATTCGCTCTTTCTTCCATGTCTTGATAGCCATTTTGTCTTGCGATCAATAATGCCGCTTTGCATCCCACCCACTGAAAAAGATTGGAATAGCAATGATGATTGGCAAAGTTCCGGAATTCCCATATTCCCGCATCTTTTTCATCAATCGTTGCCTCAATTTTTTCTAATATGAAATTTACCCAGCCCAATACATTTTTATTTTCATGGATTTTAAAACGCTGGTCAGTGAATAAAGGTAATAGTGCGATCATTGCCTGTCCGTAAACGTCATTCTGAATATGTTCGAAAGCTTGGTTGCCTATTCGAACAGGACCGCTTCCTTGGTAACCGTCTAAATGTGGTAAAATATGCTCTGTGAGTTCCGATGTGCCTAGTATACCATACAGTGGTTGAAGTCTACCAGGATTATGATGCGTGATCCCGGCAATATAATTTGCGAAGCTTTCCATCTCTTCAAATTGACCAATGTGGGTTAATGCTGTCAGAACGTAATAACTATCACGTACCCAGCAATAACGATAGTCCCAATTTCTTCCAGACCNNCTGGAAGACTGGTTGTTGAAGCAGCTATAATGGCGCCAGTGTCTTCGTACTGATGGAGTTTAAGGACTAGAGCCGAACGTATCACTTCCGTTTGGTAAATATTAGGGATACTGCAGTGTTTAATCCAGCGTTGCCAATAGCTCAGGGTTTTGACAAGAAAGTCTTCACATGTACTGGCAATCGCAGATTCAAAAGCTGCATCATAGGTCAAAATGAGGTACTTATTTTCACTAATGATCGTTGGATTTTCGTCTTGAAAAAAATGAGAAATGGGCACATCAGTGGTTAGTCGTACACGTTCTCCGATCTGATCGTTGCTGTACATAATGTGATTGCTTCCTCGGGTAGCCTTCAGTGGTATACTTCCATAGTTGCCTGTTGGTTGACACTTTATATTGACACTTGGGGCCCCATAGAGAGGTTCAATTTTTCTTATTAGCATAAGAGGCTTAAAGTATCGCCCAAATTGTTCGAAGCGAGGAGCAAAATCGGTGATACGATAGGCATAAGATGCTGTATGAATTTCGGTACAGAGTATATTTGAATTTTTGATGTAGTATTGCTTCGTCTCTAAGATATCCTCTTCCGGACTTATAATGAACTTTCCACCTTGATTTTGGTCAATAAGGCCACCAAATATAAAACTATCTTCAAAGGATGGCCAACATAACCAGGAAATGTTGCTGTCTGTTCCTACATGTGCTATATAAGAGCAGTTTCCGATAATCCCTGATTGATATACATGTCTGTTTTTTGAGTTGTTTTCGCTCATTGTTTAAGAATAAGTTGATTTAAAAATTGGAGCACATCTTCTTGCTGGTCTAAGTAATATTTTGCTGCCGATTTGTTGCTACCGACTTTGATACTAATGGTTGAGTTTGGAAGATATCTAAATAAATCTTCATCTGTGATATCATCTCCAATAGCCAACATGAAGTCTGCTTTTATATGTCCCGCGATTTCAAGTGCTGCTTTCCCCTTATTGACTTCGGTGTTTTTTACTTCTATCACTGCGTTACCATCAAGTAATTGGAGCCCATAGTCGTTCAACATTGGATTTACTATTTCCTTAAGCTCCGCTGCCTTGAGTTCGCCAAGACCAAGCTCGACTTTTCGATAATGCCAGGCAAGGGAGTATGGCTTGGCTTCTATGTATGATCCTGGAGTTTGATCGGCTAATTTTTCCATTAGTTTTTTAACTTCCGGCATCCAGTGCAAGGCTAGGCCTTTCTTGTAGGACCAGTTGAAATGTGGGAAATTTGACCATATGCCATGTTCCGCGACTAAATAATAGGACCGTCCATCAAACCAGGTAGAAAGACTTTCCTGTGACCGCCCACTAATAATAACTAAGGTGTTTAAAGGGTCGGAAATGATACTATCCAATAAATTATAGAGAAGTACGGTAGGTGTCGCTTTTTGCGCGTGATTTTGGAATTTGACCAAGGTGCCATCGTAGTCTAAGAAAAACAGTCTGTTATTGCTTTTCTTGTACCGTTCGGAAATACTATTGAAAACTTTATCTGAAATGCGTCTTGCCCATTCATCTCGTTGAATTGCTTTTGTTTCGGACAGTCGAGTTGTAAAGAGCTGAACCNNCATGCGTCTTGCTAGCTATATATTCCTTACTGACGAGATTCATTCCGTCTCTAGTTGATGTGATCATACAGATATCTGACGCAACATACATACCAACCAGTTCCTCAAAAGGAAGTGATTTGTAGAAATAGACGACAGGAGTCCAGCTGAGGGTGCCGTAAATAGAATTGATCTCACTCACTTTGCGGTTAATTTCGTCTTTAAGTTTCTTGTACTGTGATACTTTGTCTCGAGAAGGAACAATTAACATATAAAGCACGACTTTACTATGCCATTCGGGGTATTTTTCCAAAAAGGTTAAGTAAGCACGCAATCGTTCTAAAATACCTTTGCTATAATCCAAACGGTCTACAGAAATTATAATTTTCTGCTCAGGGAAATGACTGCGAAATTGTGCTGCAATAGAACGGACTTTCGGTTGGGAACTAGCCTGCACAAATTTGGTATAATCAATTCCCATCGGGAATGATTCGACAAAAATATGACGATCAGCGTATTTTAACTGATTATGTCCAGAAGGTACATTTAATATTTTTTTACAGGCATTCAAGAAATTTTGACTGTCCGCGAACGTATGAAAGCCCACAAGGTCAGCTCCCAATAAGCCCTCGACAAGCTCCTTACGTTGTGGAATATTCATGAATAGTTCCTCGGAAGGAAAAGGTATATGATGAAAATAACCAATATTGAGCTCTTGGTTCTCCTTGCGCAAAAATTGCGGTAACAGCATTAATTGATAATCTTGTACCCAAATAAAATCGGAGGTTGTTTGATGGATAGAAAGTGCTGCGGCACAGAATTTTTTATTAACAGCAACATAAGTTGACCAATATTCACGATCAAAATGTATATAGCTAGGTTGATAATGGCAAATTGGCCAAAGAACTTCATTGGAATAGCCTTCATAGAAATTACGAATTTCTTCTTCGGACAGAAAGACCGGAAGTAAATTCATCGGACGAAGGAGTTCTACAATTTTTTCTTGCTCTTCGTCGTCTTTAGGGATGATTCCGGGCCACCCGACCCAAAGAATTTCGTCTGCATCGAAAGCAGAATTTAGCCCTGTGGCTAATCCACCAGCACTTGGCTTGATGATAAGCTTCTCCTTTTTTCGTTCTATTTGTATCGGCAATCTATTTGAAATAATTATTTTCTTCTTCATATTAAGTAAGAGATCGATTTGTTTGCAGTGTAGAAATGTTATATTGAATATAACGATGGGGACGCAATCCAGTATTTGAACAACCTAAACAAAGAATAGTTTGGATAAAATTGAATAACTGATGATCCATTGGGGATGGACCAACCTCATCTTGGGATTATGAACAAGGAGGACCGTAGCGATAAAAGATTTTAAAAAAAGAAAGGCCTGTATTTTTACAGGCCTTTCGTCAGAAGTTGTTTATTTTATGAAACGCTGGAGGCGATCATTTTTTCTTCACTTAGGTCTTTCATAAATTGATCCAAGATATTGCCTAGTCTTCCCGAAATCTCACTAAGTATGCATTCCCAATCTTTCACTGTACCATCGCAATTATCGGAGACAATTTTAATGCTATGAAAAGTAAGTTTTTTTTGAAAACAGAAATTTGCAAGCGCGTAAGATTCCATGTCAAATGCCAATGGATTTAAGTGTGTAATATCTTGATAAAAAGCCGTATTGACGTTAATAAAACGATCCGATGTTAAAAGTGCATCCTCGTAGCGAAACTCATCAAGCGATATTGCTTCAATCAATCCCTGACCCCTTAAAAATAGGGTGTTTTCTAAGAAAAAACCATCCGTGTAAGCATCTCCTTGCGCATAGTAGGCAGGATAAAGTACATGGCCAATTGGATATCTAGTACATCCCACTGTACCCACATTGAGAAGGAGGGGGGTAATCCCTAGTTCCTTGATGTCCTCGTAAAGTGAAGCTAACGATAAGAGTGCGTTTACTTTTCCCACACCTATTTCGTGAACGAAAATTGAGGCATTCGATGGTGTAAAAGATAGCTCATTCTTATTGGCTACCAAGATAATTGTTTCAATATCTTTATTCAGGATCATTTAATTCTCTTCAATATATGGATACTCAAATGCTAATTCTCCAGCTGTTATTAAATTCAGAAAATTGACACAGGCTTGTTTTGATGACGAAAAATCCATAAATGTATAATTTCCACAGCTGATAGGATTTTGGAAAGGTACTTCATATCCTTCACTAAGAACTGTTTCTAACACCTCTTTCATCAGTTCAGCAACATTTTCAGGTGTCCTTTCTGTTCCTGCTAACACAACATAAAAACCTGTGCAACAGCCCATAGGTCCTACGTATATCACCTCATCGCCTAAAATCGTTCTAATTTCTGTCGCAAAGCAATGTTCTAAAGTATGCATTACTTCAGGAGATAACATACGCTCTGGTGAATTTGGTCTAATCATACGAATATCGTAAGTAGTATAATTTTCCAATCCACTTTTATTAGTTGCGGAGGCCTTTGCGTAGATACCTTGTTTCAACTTGGTATGGTCTACAGTAAAACTATTTACTTTTGCTTTTTCTTTTGTATACATCTTGTTCCGTTCAGTGCTATAAAACTGGTGGTTTTATAGGAGTTAAAAGTTGAATATCTAAAATTTCTACAAAGATAGTAGATTATTTTAATACTTCATAGTGTTCAACAGTTGGGAATGGGTCGTAGTAATGATGCAAAAGCTTTTCCCACTCCTTGAATAAGGCTGATTCTCTAAAGCCTACGGTGTGATCCTCCAACGTTTCCCACTCAACAAGTAGAATATATTGATTGTTTTTTTCAATGCACTTGCGAAGCGAATGGGTTATATAACCTTTACTTGCACTGATGTACTGACATGCTGTTTGATAGTCCCTTTCAAAATTAGACTGTTGCCCTTCTATAATTTGTAATACAGCTACTTCTAAGATCATAATTTATTTTTTAGAGTTTAGTAAATTTACAGTTTTGTATATAGTTCAAACTTAGATAAATTGTTTTTCATTTGCAATAAATCATTGTCCGAATAAAAGCAATAAATAGATCTATTTATAGTCCACAGCTGATCGATCTTGAGAAGTGATGATATTAACAACCAATGGAATACCGGGATTTCGATTTTCAACATTCCATACTAGAGATAGTGTTGTCCGTTGAGGTAATGTATTTAGTTCCAGAAAGGTTACATCAATGTGATAGCCATTTTTTAATGAAGAAGGAACGATAGCGACACCAAGCCCCTGTGCCACCATATTAAATATAGTAAGTGCATTGACAGTTCGTAGTGTTACTTTCGGCGTAAATTGATGGTCGCTAAATATACTCATCACCAGATCATAATAGGAATGACTATAATTTTTGGAAAACAGAATAAAAGGTTCATCTTTCAACGTCTCAAAAGCGAGAGTTTGTTGTCGGAGCAGAGGATGGTCATTCGGAAGCACCAAACTGAAATGCTCGGTATAAATTGGAAGGCTGGATAATCCGGTAGGAGCTTCGGAAAGCCTAACGAAGCCTAGATCAAGTTCTTTTTTCTGTATTAGATCCAGTTGTGTTTCGTTCGCCAACTCATGGAGAGATAACTCAATATCTGGTTGTTCGCGTTTCAAATTGACAAGTAGTTGAGGTAAAATAGTTTGCACAGCCGAACCTATGAATCCTAATTTTAAGGTACAGATTTTTCCGTTTGCAAAACTTCTTAATTGAGTTTCTATTTGATCCAAATGCCTGAACATTTCTTTGACTTCCGTAAAAAGATACTGCCCAGCCTCAGTCATCTGAACATTTCGTTTACTGCGTTCAAAGAGAATTACACCATAAGATTCTTCCAGCTGCTTGATTTGCCGACTTAATCCAGGCTGGGCTATAAACAATCTCTCAGCTGCTTTTCTAAAGTGAAGTTCTTCCGCCAACACCTTAAAATATAATAAATGGCGTAATTCTATCTGATAATTCATGGTTATCAATTCATGATAAAAATGGTATTTCTAATTATCAAATATAGCAAGTACATTTGGACAAAGGAGTCTAAAAAATGGAAAAATTCTTATATGGCACTGAGCGATTGACATGTTCAATGGCTTTAGCAATAGCTAAGGGGAAGGTTTTGGGGGAGATCTCCATATCTACTCGGGAGGTGATTGAAAGAAGCGCTAATTATGTAAAGAAAATCGTTGCTAAAGGAGCGGTTGTGTACGGAATCAATACAGGCTTTGGCCCACTTTGTACAACCCGCATTGATGCCGATCAGACGCAGTTATTACAAGAGAATATTTTAAAGAGTCATGCTGATGGAGTTGGTGAGCCTATAGGAAATGATTTGGCCAAACTGATGCTTATATTGAAAGTTCATGCGTTAGCAAAAGGTTTTTCTGGCGTGCAGTATGAAACCATTGAGCGTATTATGTGGCATATAGAGAACGACATTATTCCAGTCGTACCCAAACAGGGGTCTGTNNGTGATCTGCGTCCAATTCAGTTGGGCGCCAAAGAAGGATTGGCTCTCATTAACGGAACACAGTTTATGGCGGCACATGGCGTCAAAGCGGTAGCTGAATTAAATAGGGTACTTCAAAATGCCGATATTATTGCGGCACTGATGATTGAAGGGCTTAATGGTTCCATCAAACCTTTTTTAACTGAGTTGCACCAATTGCGTCCACATGCCGGTAATCGTTTTGTGGCTTCATGTATTTTCAATATGCTCCATGGATCCGCAATATTAGAAAGTCATAAGGATTGTTCACGTGTGCAAGATCCATATTCATTGCGTTGTATCCCGCAGGTCCATGGTGCTTCACGTAACGCTTGGTTCCATTTAAAGGAAACCATAGAAGTTGAGATCAATTCTGTCACTGACAATCCAGTCATTATTCATGATGAGCTAACGATTAGCGGTGGTAGTTTTCACGGTCAATCCATCGCATTGCCTTTGGATTATGCAACGCTAGCTACATCAGAGATCGGCAATATTTCGGATCGTCGAGTCTATTTATCGTTGGAGGGGCAAACCAATGGCGTGCCCAAGTTGTTGATGAAATCAACTGGGTTAAATTCTGGATTTATGATTTTGCAATATTGTACAGCGGCAATTGCAAGTGAAAATAAGGGACTGTGTTTTCCTGCAAGTGCTGATAGCATTCCAACCTCATTGGGGCAGGAGGATCATGTAAGTATGGGGTCTATTTCTGGGCGTAAATTGTTGCAGGTGATCGATAACGTCGATAAAATATTGAGTATAGAGCTCCTCTGCGCGGCACAAGCAAAAGATTATCACCGTCCGCTAAAATCAACAGCCGCGTTGGAAGCGGTGCATGATAGAGTAAGGCAGTCAATACCGCACATTGAAATGGATCAACCTATGGAAGAATTGATGGATGAAGCATTANNAGCATTAAAACTTGTAAAATCACTTGAGCTAATCGAGCTTTACCATCAATATGGATCAGAAGATATAGACAGGGATTTAAAACAGCAGTTTGATTTATTTTAAACGATATCGTAATGGAAAACGATCTAAAACTCCTAGGCCCCTTTAAGCAGGTTCTGACAATGAATAAAATGCCGCTAAAGGGAGCAATAAATGATCAACAGTTGCCGATTATTGCCGAAGGCGGAATCTTAATGTTAGGAGATCGAATATATGAAGTTGGAGTTTTCAATACCTTACTGAAGAAATGGAGCAGTGATGCAAAGGTGATTCCTGTTGCAGCGGATCACATTGCATTGCCTGGATTCATTGATTGCCATACCCATATTGCTTATGCCGGTAATCGTGCAAATGACTTTGCTCTTCGAAATTCAGGTTCGTCATATCTTGATATTGCGGCAGCAGGCGGAGGTATCTGGAATACGGTATCTCACACTAGATTGTGTAAAGAGACCGATTTAATTAAGTTAACGGCACAACGGGCGAATCTGTTAACTCAACAGGGAATTACGACAATTGAGGTTAAAAGTGGTTATGGTTTGACTGTGGAAGAGGAACTGAAGATTTTACGAGCGATACAGCAGGCGAATCATACAACAGCCGCAGATTTGATTTCAACTTGCCTGGCTGCACATATGTTGCCTAGAGATTTTGATGGATCGGCAAAAATGTATCTTGATCTCATGGCACAAGTTCTTTTCCCAATATTGAAAACAAATAATTTGTCGAATCGTATTGATGCATTCATTGAAAAGACAGCATTCGATGAGGAGGATATTCAACCGTATTTACGCAAAGCTAAGGAAATGGGCTTTGATCTCACTATTCATGCCGACCAGTTCACAACATCGGGAAGTCGGATCGCGGTAGAATTGGGTGCGATATCCGCCGACCACCTTGAAGCATCTACCTCTAACGAAATCGATTTAATAGCGCATTCAGATACTGTCGCAGTCGCGCTGCCTGNNCCGGCAAGAAGGCTACTAGATGCAGGCGCCTGTTTGGCCATTGGAAGTGACTGGAACCCTGGTTCCGCTCCGATGGGGCAACTGTTGACGAGTGCGAGTATGTTAGCTACGATGGAAAAGTTAACCAATGCTGAAGTATTGGCTGCATTGACATATCGAGCTGCAGCAGCACTAAGTCTGTCCGATAGAGGTCAGTTAGCCGAAGGTATGCGTGCAGACTTTAGCATATTCCAAACAGATAATTATCAAAATATTACATATTATCAAGGGAGCATGCAACCTGTGGCAGTATGGAAAGATGGTAGCGAAGTTTTTTCAAGGACAGTATAATAGAATAAATTAACGAAAAATTTAAATAAGTCAATCGGTAAGAAGCACGTTTAAAAGATGAAAAATACATTTAGCAAGGAGGTTTCAGAAGGTATTCCGAGGGTTTTGCCGCCGGCAACAGATCGAGATTTGTCCGTAAGTCATGCGCCGCGACGCAAGGATATACTCACTGAGGCAGAGGAAAAGTTGGCACTGTGCAATGCATTACGTTACTTCCCAAAACTTTGGCATAACACATTAGCACCGGAGTTTTTGCGGGAGCTACATGATTATGGTCGAATATATATGTATCGTTTTAGGCCAAAATATGCGATGTACGCACGTTCAATTGACGATTATCCAGCTAAAAGTAAACAAGCTGCTGCGATTATGCTGATGATACAGAATAATTTGGATCCAGCTGTTGCTCAACACCCACATGAATTGATCACATATGGAGGAAATGGAGCAGTCTTCCAAAACTGGGTGCAGTATAGGCTTACCATGCAGTATCTTTCAGAAATGACCGATGAGCAAACGCTTCATATGTATAGTGGGCACCCGATGGGTCTTTTTCCGTCCTCAGTACACGCTCCACGTGTTGTCATTACAAATGGCATGATAATTCCTAACTATCAAAAACCAGACGACTGGGAGCGCTATAATGCATTGGGGGTAACGCAGTATGGACAAATGACTGCTGGCTCCTACATGTATATTGGTCCGCAAGGTATTGTACACGGGACGACAATTACAGTCATGAATGCTTTTCGCAAGCACTTACCACAAGAGGATACAATAAAAGGAAAAGTCTTTCTAACTTCGGGGCTCGGAGGGATGAGCGGCGCACAGTCCAAGGCTGGTAATATAGCAGGATGTATTACCGTATGTGCCGAAATTAATGCAGCAGCGGCCAAAAAAAGGTTTGAGCAAGGCTGGGTAGATATATTGATCGATGACATGTATGAGCTGGTCGAACAAGTGCGTGATGCAATAGTCAAAATGGAAGTTATTTCTTTTGCCTATATCGGCAATGTTGTAGAAGTTTGGGAAACTTTTGACCGAGAAGATATCCCCGTCACAGTAGGATCTGATCAGACATCATTGCATAATCCTTGGTCTGGAGGTTATTATCCCATTGGACTAACCTTTGAGGAATCTAATGCATTATTAGTAACCAATCCTGAAAGGTTTAAGAAATGTGTACAAGAAAGCTTGACACGACATGTTGATGCTATCAATAGACATGTCGTTAAAGGAACTTATTTCTTTGATTACGGTAATGCATTTCTTTTGGAAAGCAGCCGTGCCGGCGCAGCCGTGTGGAATGATAAAAAAGATCAATTCCGTTACCCATCTTACGTACAGGATATCCTAGGCCCAATGTGTTTTGACTATGGTTTTGGACCTTTTCGATGGGTTTGTACATCAGGAAAGGCTTCGGATCTTCAAAAATCTGATGAAATAGCCAAAGAAGTTTTAGAAGAGCTTCGAGCAGAAGCACCTGCGGAGATTCAACAACAGATGGCAGATAATATCGAATGGATTAAGGAAGCAGGTAAGAAAGAGCTAGTTGTAGGTTCCCAGGCGCGTATCCTTTATGCGGATTCAAATGGACGCATAGCGATAGCACGGGCATTCAATCAAGCGGTGAAGGTAGGTATATTCGAGGGGCCAATTGTGTTAGGGCGGGATCATCATGATGTAAGTGGCACCGATTCACCTTACAGAGAGACCAGCAATATTTATGATGGAAGTCAGTTTACAGCTGATATGGCGATACACAATGTGATTGGTGATAGTTTTAGGGGAGCTACATGGGTATCTATTCACAATGGTGGTGGTGTTGGCTGGGGGGAGGTGATCAATGGCGGGTTTGGTCTGTTATTGGATGGTTCTGAGGATGCTGACAGTAAATTAGAAAACATGTTGTATTTTGACGTGAATAATGGAATTGCTCGACGTGCTTGGGCTAGAAATAGAGAAGCGAACAATGCGTTGAATCGAGCCTTGGAAAGAAATAATAGATTGCAGATAACGCGAGCACAAAATGTTGACGATAATATTATAGACCAATTATTTAATTCAAAAGAATGACCAGTATATTGAATCAATCGGAAATATACAGCAGGGGGGATCAGCAAGTGTGGAAGGGGCGTGTTGACGGTATTGAACGCGAGTGGATGCGTTGGCATCAATTAATTGATTGTGTCGATTTGTCCGTACGACCTGATCTCCATCAAGCGGTGACCTTGCTCGGTTTTTGTAGTGACAAAGGTGTGAGCCGTAATCGAGGACGCTTAGGTGCCAAAGATGGACCCGCAGCGATACGCAGGGTATTAGCAAATCTTCCGGTACATTTCTCAGATGAACTTAAACTTAAGGACGCTGGTGATATTTCAATAAATGATAATGATTTAGAGGCTACTCAGGAGGTATTAGGTAGGGCTTTGAAAATTATTCTTGAGCAAGGAGGATTTCCCATTGTGTTAGGGGGAGGACATGAAGTAACCTATGGGCATTACTTGGGAATTCGGGATTTTTTAAAGGATCGCAACGAATCTCTGGGCATTATTAATTTGGACGCGCATTTGGATATTCGCAATCTGAACGAGGTAAAAGGCAATTCCGGTACAGGTTTTTATCAGATCGCGCAAGATCGATCCCAAAATAACCATCAATTTCGGTATTTAGCGATAGGGATTCAAGAAATAAGTAATACAAAGGGACTATTTGCTTATGCGCGTGAAAAAAATGCTCAGATTATCGAACGAAAAAATATCTGCAATGAAAGACTTTCCGCAATACAAAAGGAGATCCAGGATTTTTCGCATTCTGTCGATTATGTTTACCTAACGATTGACCTCGATGTTTTTGCTGCTCCTTATGCACCAGGTGTTAGCGCTCCAGCGTTTAATGGGATCGTTCCTGATGCGTTGTTTTTTAGGCTATACGAAAGCATTTTATCCCTTCCAAATTGTGTGTCTATGGATCTAGCGGAATTGAATCCGTATTTCGATATCGATTCACGTACAGCCAAATTAGCTTCCGATCTGATATTTAGGTTTGTAAATAGATTTTAGTAAATAAATCTTAACGCAAGAAACGAATAAATAAAAATACTTTTGGGTTTATGTAAAAACAGGTTAGTGATCTGAGGAGCAAACTAACCTGTCCAGTTTTTTGGCAATACTATTAAAAAAGCACATCTGCTAAACTCGGTTCCTTATCGAATACCGATTTTGCAAAAGGGCATAAAGGCATAATTTTTAGTTGTTGAGCACGTGCAAAATCGACTGCAGCCATCAACAATTGTTTACCAAGACCTTTACCCCCGTAAGCTTCGTTTACTTCGGTATGATCAATGATAAATTTGGTCGGGCCAGCCCAGGTATAAGTCATTTGTGCAACAGATTTATTTTGATCGATAACCTCAAAGCTTCCATGCTTATCTCCATTTTTTTGTATTACTTCCATTAGAATAAAATTNNTTAAACAAATTCCCCCAAATTTTGGTTTTTGTAACGATTTTAACAAAATGGAATGTCTTGTAAGATCAAATTGGATGGAGCGTTTTGTAATAAATCTGTTGTTTTATCCATTCAAATAAATATTATCGTATATTAAACGGATCCTAGTAGAAAGTCTATTTTCATAATTTAGTTTAATAATTGGTTTCCCCATGCGCCGTTAGAGGTATGGGGATTTTTTTTGCTTCTTTGTACTAATAAATTTAGTATATTTGTTCTAAGTAATTTGTATGGATAGGAACAAAAGACAGGAATTCGCCATTGTGGACATAGAGACTACGGGCGGCAATGCAAAATCAAGTAGGATTACTGAGATTGCAATTGTTATACATGATGGTAATAAGGTATTGCAACGATGGGAGACCTTGGTTAATCCGGGTAAAGAAATTCCTACTTCTATTTTTGCACTTACGGGAATTGATAATGAAATGGTCAAAGATGCCCCCTTTTTTGAGGAGGTTGCCGAACAGGTTTATGAGTTGCTCAAAGACCGAATTTTTGTAGCCCATAATGTTAATTTTGATTATTCTTTTGTCCGTTTTCAGTTACATGAATCGGGTTTTGAATGGTCTACTATTAAACTGTGTACTGTTCGCTACGCACGCAAGATAAAACCAGGATTACTATCTTATAGCCTTGGGCGATTATGTGATTATCTAGATATCCCTCTTGAAAATAGGCATCGGGCAGGGGGAGACGCAGATGCGACAGCGATCCTTTTTGCCTATTTGAGAGCGCTTGACACAGGTCAGGTGTTCCAAGAGATGATTAAACATAAATCAGTAGATCAGCGCTTTCCCCCACATTTGAATCCCATTGAATTTGAACAATTACCTGAGGAGATCGGTGTTTATTACTTTCACGATAAAACCGGAAAGATAATCTATGTAGGGAAGGCCGTAAATATAAAAAAAAGAGTATTATCGCATTTTACGGGGAATAATATTCAAGCACAGCGTCAACATTTTTTAAAAGATATTCACCACATAAGTTATGAGCGTTGTGGGACAGAGCTAATGTCCCTACTACTGGAGTGTGCCGAGATCAAGAAATTTTGGCCTAAGTACAATAGAGCTTTGAAGAGATATGAACCAAAATTCAGCCTGTTTTCCTACGAAGATCAAAACGGTTATCTACATTTGGCTATCGGGAAA
>DKIT01000141.1:0-268 GCA_002454415.1 Sphingobacterium sp. UBA6711 | reverse complement strand
ATTGCCAATCTGGCGGATTTGAAGATATTAGGGCGCAAGTCGAAAAATATCGCAGTAATTATTATATGGAGGAACTTGTCAGGCAATGTGCCGAAAAATATCCAAATAAAATACACTTTTTATCAAAAGAACGTATGTCGTTTGTTGCTGCAGAACCGGACATGTTGTATGAGAAGATAAAGTCTAATAGCCTTTTTTCAATAGTCTAGCGAGCGTTTCCTATCCCTTCGTCATCTAAATCTCAGGAATGTGTTAAAGAAATGTGAAA
>DKIT01000126.1 GCA_002454415.1 Sphingobacterium sp. UBA6711 | reverse complement strand
AACCGGAGATTAAACGGATGTCAGCGTCAATTTTGTATTCAGTTAGAAAATTTTTTAGAATGTTGGGGTAGGAGGTTGCGATTGCTTTGCCATTGAGGTCTTGAATATCTGTTATGCTACTATCTTTTGGGATCGCAAGCTTTAACGTACACTTCCCAAATCCAAGCCGTTTGATATATTCGACTTTGGATTCAGTCTCGTCGATGATGTTTTCGCCTACGATACCTAAGTCGGCGATGCCTTGTTCAACATACCCAGGAATATCATCGTCTCTCAGAAATAATATTTCCAATGGGAAATTTCCTACAGTCGTAATTAAGGAGCTTTTGTAGTTTTCGAAATCCAAACCACAATTTTTCAGTAATTGAACAGATTTTTCGTTTAACCTACCCGATTTTTGGATAGCAATTTTAAGATTTTTCAACGCTTTATAAATGTTAGCAGTAAATTATTAATAATAAGAAATCAAACAAGAGGGAAGGTATTCTACGTAAGAACACATTAAATTAACATATCGCCACAATGGCGATGATGCAAATGAAAATGATGTACGTAGGTATAGACCATGTTTGTATTAATAACTGGAAACAAATGTATAGCAAATTAATGGCATATGCAAGATTAACAATTTAAAAATTCTGATCTTTAGTGGGAGGATCGTCTTCATCTCATTTAAATTTCCTTATTTTTAGCACATGGAATCTGATCGTATGGGAATATTAGGATGTAATTCCATGTATAGTTTCTGATCAGCAAAAGATGGAATATCGGTCGATAGGCCAGTGAATGATTAGGGAAATAACATGGAAAAAATAATTTAGTGTGATGAAAGAGATACTTTTTATTTTTATATGCTGGTCCGCATTTTTGACCAGCAATATCATGGCGCAGGAAAATCCTACGTCGACATTGGATATTCGAATATTGGAGTCTATCGCTGAGACAAGGACGGGACCGCAGACTCAAACGTTCAAGGTCCTCTCCGATATAAATAACTATGTACAGATTGCTGTGCCCGTCGGGTTATTGGTCGCCGGTGCTGTTAATGATGATAAAGCCATGCGTCAGAATGCCCTTTATGTAGCTAGTAGTACGGCAGTTACAGCTTTGGTGAATGTTGGGATTAAACATTNNGTTTAAAAAATATCCTAATTTTATAGCTGTTCGTACGGTAGGCGGATATTCATTTCCTTCGGGCCATACTTCGTCGGCCTTTGCGACAGCTTCAGCCTTATCGCGTGCTTATTCCAAATGGTATGTTGTAGCACCTTCGTTGCTGTGGGCGAGTAGTGTCGGTTATTCAAGGATGTATTTGGGGGTACATTTTCCTTCCGATGTCCTGGCTGGAGCGTTACTGGGCGCTGGTTCTTCGTTTGCTTTGGATGGATTAAAGAAATAAAATTATAATAAATATAAAAAGCTGATGCAAGTTATACGAATACTCGTTGTCGGATGCGGTAATATGGGAGCCTCCCATGCGAAGGCATACCATAATTTAGATGGATTTGAGATTGTAGGTTTAGTTGCTAGAGGAGAAAGCAAAAGGAAGCTTAATAAAGAATTGGACGCTGACTACATACTTTTTGAATCTTATGAGCAAGCGCTGGAGCAGACGAAACCTGACGCTGTGTGCATTGCAACCTACCCGGATACACACAAAGATTATGCAATTAAAGCGTTTCAAAGTGGAGCTCATGTTTTTATTGAAAAGCCGTTGGCTGAGGATGTAATTTCTGCCCAGGAGGTCGTTGACGTTGCAAAAAGATATGGAAAAAAGCTGGTTGTAGGTTATATTTTGCGTTATCACCCTTCATGGGTTAAATTTATTGAGGTTGCTCAGACAATGGGAAAGCCTTTGGTGATGCGCATGAATTTAAATCAGCAGAGTCATGGCTATATGTGGGATGTTCACAGAAATCTGATGTCTAGTTTAAGTCCAATTGTTGATTGCGGTGTTCATTATATTGACGTAATGTGTCAGATGGTGGGCGCTAAGCCCGTAAGAGTATCTGCCATTGGGGCCCGTTTGACGGATGAGATTCCGAATTGGAATTATAATTATGGACAATTACAACTACATTTTGAGGACGGGTCTGTTGGCTGGTATGAAGCGGGATGGGGGCCTATGATAAGCCAAAATGCATTTTTCGTGAAGGATGTCTTTGGACCAAAAGGTGCGGTTTCAATTGTGGCCAATAAAGCGAGTAATGAAGGTAAATCTGACTCCGTGGCCGCCCACACACAGACTGAAAGTCTTCGGGTGCACTATGGAGAACTCGACGGCCACAATGAATTCGTTAGGGCCGACGAATGGATAAATCTTTCTGATGAGCCTGATCATCAGGAATTATGTAATCGAGAACAATTATTTTTTCAAAAAGCTATTTGTGAAAATTTGGATCTTTCGGTTTCAATGGAAGAAGCTATCAATAGTTTGCGTATTGCACTCGCCTGTGATGAAGCTGTGAGAACAAAACAGACAGTCGAACTATAAGTTTTGAAAATTTTATGATTATTTAATAGCGAATAGATCCAGCAAAAGTTAAATAAATAAAAATAGTAAGGGAAAGATAGGCTTTTTGGTCTATCTTTTGTTATTTAGCTTCATATTTATCATTCTTATGAAGAATTTATTCAAAGTAGCATTGTTTTTAGGGATGTCAATTCAGTTTGTCTATGGCCAAGATAAGCAATGGCAAATGGAATTGGTGTTCAAAGGCGAAATTTCACCTGAAAAATTTGAAAATGAAATTCCTGAATTTGCGAAAGAGTTTTATGAACCCTTTTTAAAAGGTAAGATGTCTTACCAAAATGTAGAGATATTAGCTGATGCAGATTATTCTTCAACTGTTGTTAATAAGAAAGAGTATTCGATTTTGAACCGAAAATTGGCTAAAACCTATTCCTATGCACTTGGGGATGATATTGTTACAGCGGAGTCTTATCGACCATCCTATAAAGTAGTATCCAGTAAGTTAAAAGATTCGGAAGAGCCTTATGTGTTGGTGCAAGATTTGGGGGAAATAGAGGATGTCGCTGGTATTACCTGTAAAAAAGCGCAATTATTAGTAAAGAACCAGGCAGATTCAGCTGAATTAACCGTTTGGTATTCGGAGGCGGTTCCTACTTATTATTTAACTGCTTTTCCATTTGTGAACGATCTTCCGGGAGCTGTGCTTAAATTATCTTTAGGCAACAATAGTGATTTGGGATTCGAGACGACAAAGGTAATCAATGTCTCTTCTGTCGCTGATTTTCAATTACCACAACATGCCAAAGTGGTGGATATATCGGGCGGTGATAGTGCCAAGGAAGGGGAGGATGTTAGTTTGTTTGAAGATTCTTTTCCGATGGATAAATCTTTAAAATGGACAGTGGTAAAAGATAAAGAAACTGGGGACGAGTATTATGGAATCAAAAATTTGGATGGAGAAGAAGTTTTGCCTTGTTCACTCTTTTCGTTAGCATATTTCAACGATGAGATTGCTATTGTTTCAGACAAGGATAATTATTTTTGGCTATTGGACAAAAAGGGAAATAAGGTAAATCGGGAAGGGTTTGACTGGCTTACTCCTGCGAATGAACATTTGGCTATTTTTCAAAAAGATGGCACTTTCGGCTTGGTAAATCAAAGCGGGAAGGTAATACTTGAGAAGAAAGAAAATATTAGTAAATTCTTGGATCGTTATCTGATGTTTTCTGAAAATGGGAAAGTAGGATTGCTGGATGAAAATGGAAAGGTAGCCATTAAAGCAAATTTATCATTTCTGGATGTTGACAGCTCTGGGAAAGTCCTGTTGAAGGAAAACGAAGGTGAGGAAACGAAGATACTAGAATTAGAAACCTTCTTGAGGGAATATATGAAGTAAGTAAAATAAGTTCGGATTAGATTTTTACAAAAAATGCCTCCTAAAATATTTTAGAAGGCATTTTTTGTAAGATATGTTAGGGCTTATACGCTAAGGAATGTTAAGGAACTTATGCGTTTGAAGCGAAATGTCCCATTTAGGATTTTCCTTTACGTAATCAATAATAGTTNNTATGGTCCCACTAACTGTGCGTACTCCTCTCCCCAAGCGAAATCGCTTTTATTGAAAACGATAACTTTAAGTTCGCCTGCGGCTTCTAAAACATCTTTACGAGGTGCCTTAAATTTTTTTGGAGACAAGCATATCCAGTCCCATTCACCACTCAAAGGGTAGGCGCCAGATGTTTCTATAAAGGTTTTGATGCCAGCATGATGTAGACCCTTTGTTAGGTAATCTAAATTATAAATAAGTGGTTCTCCCCCAGTAATGACAACTGTTTTTGCAGGATATTTCTTTGCATTTTCAATAATAGCATCTGCTGTCGTAAGGGGATGGATAGATGCATCCCAGCTTTCTTTTACATCGCACCAATGGCAGCCCACATCACAGCCGCCCAATCGTATGAAATAAGCAGCAGTCCCGGTGTGGTACCCCTCTCCCTGTATGGTATAAAATTCTTCCATTAAGGGTAATAGTGTTCCGTCTTCTGGTACCTGATTTGACATAGTTAAAATTTCAGTCTGCAAAGGTAGCAAATATTAATGAGATGCTCAATTTGTCTTGTGGCTTTTAAGTGGTCGTCTTGTCATTTTTTGGTTATTATCCCTGTTATATATGCTGTTTAATCACTTCGTTTTTAGGCTATTTTTTTTAGCGAACTTATTATTTGTTCCCATCGTATGAATGTCTCTATACCATTTTCTATATTAACAGTGACTAAACACTACTTTTATAGCGGTATAACAGGGGGTTTACAGGGATTTACCCGGGTAAACCCCCTGTTATACCCTTGTTAA
>DKIT01000044.1 GCA_002454415.1 Sphingobacterium sp. UBA6711 | reverse complement strand
TGCTTCCTGACTGATACGCCAGCCTGCCGAGAAAGCAGGGAAATAGCCCCATCGATTATTGGAACCAAATTTGGACGATCCGTCAGCGCGCAAGGTAGCTTCCGCAAAATAACGGTCGGCATAGCTATAAGCTACCCTGCCAAAAAAGGAAGCGATGGTATATTTAGTCCAATTGTCACTACCCAGAATGTTGGCCGCCGATGAGATCTGCTTGAATGAGTCATTGGCAAAACCATTTCCCTCCAGGTATTTATAGTCGAGTACATTGCTTTGAAATGTATTTCCCAAAATAGCATTGAGGTCATGCTTTCCATACGTCGTCTGGTACGTTAACGTCTGTTCATTGATCCAGGTACCGTTTCTTGATATACCTGAGGTCGCCTGATTGTTATTAGCGATACCGATGCTCGTTTTGCTATTCCAATATTGAGACTCATCGTACACATTGTAGTCGGCACTGAAACTAGATTTAAACTTCAACCCTTTCCAAAGATCAATTTCTGCAAAAGCACTCCCGACATAACGCAGGCTGGTCGTATTGACATCATAATTATCTATAAGCGTATAAGTATTATCTGTCCCGTTGAGCGATCCATCGGTATTGAATATTGGGACATTCGTTGCCGAAGAAACTGCCGAATTAAAGAGACTTACTTGTGGTCCATCTCCTGTTCGGGCCTGATTTCGGTAGGTTCTGGAAAAATTATTCGTCAGCCCAATCTTCACCCTGTTATTGATCTGATGGTCAAAATTAAATTTGAGGTTAGTTCTTGAAAAATCGATGACTTTGATGTAGGCTTCCTGTCCTGTATATCCAGCACCAATGTAAAACCTGGATTTGTCGCCACCCCCCTGAATACCGATGTTATAGTCCTGCAGTTTACCTCGGCGTAACAGGAAGCNNCAGGCGATCATAAGTAGGTTGATCTTCAGGATTTCCCTTTCCTCCTTCTGAAACAGGGCGGTAAGGTCGGTTGGCATAGGTTTGTTTTAGTGCGGGGTTGTCCAGCCCCGAGTTTATCCACCACTCGTTGGCCAAGGTCGCCGTTTCGGGGCCTGTTGCCAATTTGGGTAACAAGGATTTATTAGCCTCGGCCCATCCGCCCTGCAAGTTGAGATCAATTTTGGTTCGGCTGCCATAGCTTCCTTTTTTTGTGGTGATGATGATGACGCCATTAGCTCCACGGGAGCCATAGATTGCTGTAGCCGAGGCGTCCTTGAGCACTTCTATCGATTCGATATCGGCTGGGTTGATATCCGTGAGCGGCGAACTCGTCCTTCCTCCCAGACCTATATTTTGTAGCGAGGTGTTATTTAGGAATACCCCATCAATGATATACAATGGATCGCTACTGGAGTTGATAGAAGTCGTTCCGCGAACCCGTAGAAAGATGCTTTCGCCGGGCACACCCGAGTTGGTGGAAACCTGCACCCCGGAAAGTTTACCCTGCAACTGGGCATCAAAACTTGCTACGGGTATCTTATTTACTTCTGATGCTTCAATTTTGGCAACAGCTCCGGTCAAGTTCCTTCGCTTTTGTACACCATAGCCCACAACGACCACCTCATCCAGATCGGAAACACTGGGTTGAAGCAAGATCTGAATCTGCGCATCACGTGCGGTAATCTTACGAGCTTTGTAACCCAAAAAGGAGGTTGAGAAAGTCAGCGGGAGCCTTTGTCCCGTAACAAATTGGAATCTTCCAGAAGCATCCGTCTTTACTTGGTGGGTAACCCCTTCGAGCTGTATTGTTACGCCTTCGATAGGTTGATGGGTTATAGAATCCAATACTACCCCTTTTAAAGTTGCGTTAATAATTGGCTCAGATTGCTGTGAAAATACGGGCAATAGCAAACCATGTGACAGAAAAATCGTCACGGCGTACTTCCATACGCTATTTTTCATAGATAAAAATTTAACAGTGAATATTTACAAGTGCCAACGCCAATTGATTACTTGTCAGAAAAGCTGCAAATTGGGAAAAAAGATACTTCCCTTTATTCGCAGCTACACATTCGTCTGCTTAAATTGGAGTAATAGGATTTGCTGGAGCGCTGACTAGCGCTAAGATCTGAAAAGATTGCATAAAGATTGTAGTTCATAATTAACAAATTAAGTTAAAGATTTTGATAATTAATCATGGAAGAATCTGCTTTTAGAGAAGTTCAAAATCAATTGTAGCCCCTTTTTCGAAAGCCTATCTTCTAGGTTGATGCACAAATATACTAAACATAAAATAAAATCTACAAGATTAGTAGATTTTATTTTATATGGTATTTCTTTTTTACAAAAGAATTTTAGTATTATTCAATATCATAAGAAAAGTCATACGCGTAAATTAGCATTAAATTTTGAACTCGCTCGGAGGTAATCCAAAATATTTTTTAAAGGCAATACTAAAGTTATTTTGGTGTGAAAATCCTACAGTAGCACTGACCTCACTAATTGACATCTGTTCATCGACTAGTAATTTTCGTGCTTTTTCCATGCGTAATCGGGTAATATAGTCATAGACAGTAATGCCAAAATATTCCTTAAAACCTCTTCTTAATTTAAATTCATTGAGACCTACTTCCCGCGATAGGTCGCGCTGTGTTGGTGGGTAAAAGTAGCGCGACTTTAACACTTCCCGTGCTTGTTCTAACTTAAAAATATCATCCCCCTTGATCAGCTCTTGCTCCTGTCCATTACCACCTAGTTGCTCAAGCTGATACATCAACAGCTCTAATATTCGTGCCTCGGTATGCATGCGCTTCAATTCGCCTTTCTGTCTACAATTGATCATATCATCGATAACGCGACGCATCTCAAGCGTAACAAAAAAATCTTCCGAAGTGAAGGATGTATAATTACCCTGTTCGATCTCCCGCACAAAATCCTCATGCAACAAAGAGTGCCTATCGATCAAATTAAAATAATAATCTTTGCTCAAAACGATCAAAAAGTACATGTAATCTATGCCGTCTTTTACTTCATGCTCGCTCTTCGTGGTTGGTATATAATGAATATTATGGCGGCTTCTCCCATAGAGCGCGTTCGATTTTCCTTTTAACTGCTCATTCGCTTTTTTATAGAAAATAAATTGACTGCTAATGGTCTCACCATCTACCTCCGTATAAATGGAGGTTGGCTTATCAAATCGCATTTCTGAATGCATCAAAAAAAGCCCACCCGATGTTAGTTGCCTATTTTCCAAAAATATAGCCTGCTGATCGACGGCAATATTCTTTTCATACAGGTTATAATTGGGCACGAAGGCATCTGGTACATCCTCCTCAAATAACCAACCCGAAAGCCCTTCAATTTTTGATTTAATCAGCATGATTTAATTCCTTACATCCGCACAAATATACAGCTCAATCTCGTTATTTAAAACAATTCTAAATAATATACACATAATCTGACATTTCTCGTTGATTAAGTTCATTGTTCTAATAATACATTCGTGGTTTTGGGAACGATATAAGTATCTAGCGTTTTCGGATTAACCACGACCTCCGCGTCAATACCAAAAACGGTATAAATATTTCTGGAGTTTAGTACTTCAGGAGGGGTACAATCCATCAGTTTGCGCCCATTCTTCATCAAAAATAACCGATCTGCGTACTGCGCAGCAAGATTAATATCGTGTAGCACGGCGACTACAATCCAACCTTTTTCGGTTAGCGAACGGGCTAAAGAGAGCGTATGATGTTGAAATTTGATATCCATAGCCGCAATGGGTTCATCGAGTAACAACAGGGCATTTTGCTGATTCCAGAGCTGCGCCAGCACCCTCGCCAGATGGGCACGCTGTTTTTCTCCACCGGACAATTGTAAAATAGAACGATCTGAAAGATGGTCAACCCCACACAGTCGCATGGTTTCAGCAACGATTTCCTTATCTAAGCGCGTTGGTTTGTTGCTATAATGTGGATATCTTCCCATCAGAACAACTTCTTCGACGGTAAAATCAGCAGACACATGATGTTGCTGTGCCATCGTCGCACGGATTTTTGCCAGAGATAGGGTTGAGTACTTTATCAGATCCATTCCATACAAATTAATATTTCCATCGGATGGCTTTTGTTCCGCATTGAGCAACTTGATCAAACTCGATTTACCAGCACCATTAGCGCCCAATATGGTCACCAATTCTCCTGGCCGAATGACAAAGTTTATTCCTTTCAATACGGTATGTTTTTTTATGGTATAAGACAGATTTTCAGCAATGAGCATATTTCAATTCAGAAAACTATTAAATAATATATAGGCCATTCGGCCTGCTTTTTAAATCAATTTTAAAATACGATTTTCTTCTTGTCCCGGATAAGGATAAAAAGAAATAACGGTGTTCCCAACAAAGCCGTTACCACACCGATCGGTATCTCCGAAGGAACTGCAATAGTCCGTGCGATCAGGTCAGCGACAGTAAGGACAATACTTCCCAATAATGCTGAAGCAGGAAGTACAAATCGGTTGTCAGCCCCGCCCATAAGTCGTACAGCATGCGGTACAAGTAGACCAATAAAACCTATGATCCCACTGACCGATACTGTAGCACCGACCGCCAGTGTGGCCACTAACACAATACGCAACTTGATCTTGTTCGGATTCTGCCCCAACTGCTGTGCTTCTTGCTCACCTAAGGCAAAAGTATTCATCGATTTTGCCATTAAGGGGAGACAAATCAGCGCAAACGTAACAAAAGGTAAAATCGTTAAAATGGTATGCCAGCTTGNNCCCAGCATCCAAAAAGTGATGGATCTCAACTGCTGTTCATCTGCGTAAAAGGATACCAATCCAGTTAATGAACCGGCCAAGGCATTAATGGCGACTCCCGCTAGCAACATCGTTCCAATATGTGGTTTTCCTTCATAAAGAGAAATTCTATATACGGCCCAAGTCGCAAATCCTGCTCCTGCAAAGGCACCTATAGCCAGTAAATAATGCCCAAAGAGCTGCCCCAAAGATGCAAATAGCAGTGATTCAAAAGCAATAATAGACGAAGCTACCAAAGAGGCCCCTGCCGATATTCCAATCAGTCCGGGTTCGGCCAATGGATTGCGAAAAATTGCCTGAATTGCCGCGCCGCTAATTCCAAGTGCCGCACCGGCCAATAGCCCCAATAACGTGCGGGGCCAACGCACCAGATCAATAACACCAGCGTACAATTCATCCACTGGTCTATTTT
>DKIT01000206.1 GCA_002454415.1 Sphingobacterium sp. UBA6711 | reverse complement strand
AAAAGAGTGTGGCATTAAAGCGGTCGGGTCGCCAGCAGCATTGATGATAGAGCTAAGCAAGAATCATGTGGTGAAGCATTTCAGTAAAAAGAAAAAACATATCGAAAGGTTAAGAGAACGTATCTGGACTAGTACCTCGCATCTCTTGCCCAACTACATTTTCCGTAGTTAGGGTGTTGTTTTTGCAGTCATAGGCTCTTATGTTTTTTCTCTCATCATTAAGTACAGAAAGTAATCAGCCAAGTAAAAAAGTATCGAACAGCTCTTACAAAACGCATTGTTTTTAACCAACCGGTAACATGAGAGTTAACAATTAAGGAATGATTGCCCCCTTAGGATGTCCCAGTAACAGCAATCAATTCCTGTAGTCGATCAGGCTTGTAAATCATGTTAAACTTCAGACCTTTCAGAATTTACTGATTTTTTTATTATGCTGAAGTTATTTGCGAAGTACACATCTATCGGAGTTATCAATACGCTAGTGCATTGGGTTATTTTTGCGGGCTGTATTTATTTTTTACAGACAACTCAGGCTATTGCTAACCTGTTTGGATTCCTTGTAGCAGTATCATTTAGTTTTTTTGCTAATGCGACATTCACATTCAATGCCTCTCCATCGAAGCTACGTTATATAATGTACGTCGGATTTATGGGTATATTAAGTGTGGTTATTGGCTGGACTGCCGATAAGGCAGGCATGCAGCCGATCATTACTCTTGTTGTTTTCTCTGTGATTAGTCTGATATGCGGATTCATATATTCAAAATTAATTGTTTTTAGGGATGGAAAATGAAAATTTCTCTTGTAATTCCAGTATTTAACGAAGAGGATACGATACCAATTTTTTATAAAACGGTAAGGGAATTTGATGAGTTAAAGAATTTTCAAGTAGAATTAGTCTTTGTCAACGATGGAAGTAAAGACGCAACAGAATCAATTATCAATGCTCTGGCAGTGTCTGACCCGCTTGTTATCCCCCTGTCATTCACGCGCAACTTCGGGAAAGAATCTGCTCTGTTTGCCGGTCTAGAACATGCCACAGGGCAAGCGATAATACCAATTGACGTTGATCTACAGGACCCCATAGAGGTTATTCCGCACCTTATTAATAAATGGCAGAATGGTGCTGATATGGTGCTTGCAAAACGATCAGATCGGTCAACTGATGGGCGGCTAAAGCGCAAAACTGCAGAATGGTTCTATAAACTTCATAACAAAATCAGCAATCCAAAGATTGAAGAAAACGTTGGCGATTTTCGTCTGATGTCTCGTGAAGTTGTTGAAAATATTAAACTTATACCTGAATGCAACTTATTTATGAAAGGCATTCTTTCATGGGTTGGCGGTCGTACAGATGTCGTTGAGTATGTTCGAGCAGGAAGAGTAGCTGGTGATTCCAAATTCAATGGTTGGAAATTATGGAATCTTGCATTGGAAGGAATAACAAGTTTCTCAACTTTTCCCTTAAGAATGTGGACGTACATCGGCCTGCTTGTCGCAGGTTTAGCATTCATCTATGGTGCATATATGATTATCGGCACCTTGATTCTCGGTAACCCTGTACGAGGATATCCATCCATATTAGTCTCAATATTATTCTTGGGTGGTGTTCAACTAATTGGAATAGGCGTTCTTGGCGAATATATAGGAAGGATATACCTTGAAACAAAAAAACGACCAAAATACATACTAAAGGGTAAGAAATGAGCAGATCAAATTATGGTATTTTTGCATGTTGCTTCATTTTTGCAATAGCTATATTATATATCAATAAATACTCATTGATATCTGATGATTTGTGGTTTTCTGAAAGATCATTTTCGGAGCCAGATCATATCAAATGGGTTATTAGCAGATATTTTTCTTGGTCCTCACGTACGCCAATTGAATATGCTCTTATTAGCCTGATAAACAAGTTCAATATCTGGGCAATAATTAACTCATGCATGTTCTCGCTGCTGATTATTGGCATATATTCAATTAATGGTAGCCTTAAGGATGATGCTTGGAAGATAGCTCCAGCACTTGCAACATCTTTGCTTATCTTTAGTATTCCAAAAGATATATTTTTTAATGGAACTATATGGATTACTGGATCATTTAATTATTTATGGCCTTCTGCTCTTGCTTTTTATGGATACTCCTTACTTATTGGGAAAATAGTTCATAAGGATAATGGAAAATGGCGTGCCTTATTGTGCTATGCTTCTATTTTCCTGTCATCGTTCAATGAGCAATTAGCTATTGTTAACCTGCTGATTATGCTATTATTAATTATATACAGCAAGATCCATGGTAAAAAAACATCATCAATCATGATAGCTGTCGGCATTATATTATTAGTGCTAGTGTACATAGCAACATGCCCTGGAAATAAAGCAAGGTATTATAGTGAGATTGCAACATGGTATAAAGGCTATGGTAGCTTCAATGTACTACAGAAAGCCATGCTTGGACTTAATTTATATGCTGATATGTTGATTGCTGAAAAATCGATAGTCCCATCAGTGATGGCGTTTTCTATGGCATTAATTTGTGATAAAAAGACCAGAGCATTTCCCATTGCCGCAGGCTTAATCATGCTATTCTTATATGTCATCCCTTCTTCGCCGGAAGCACTGTCAAAAGTTAAACTTTCTGAAGATATTATATTTTCTGCATTGTCGATTTATCGAGTATTATTTGCATTAGTTGTTACCATTTTAATATTAGTACCTGTAATCTTATCCCAAAAAACAAGTTTGTCATCATTTCTGATACTGGCAATGATAGCTGGAGCAATAGCATCAGCTTCAATGTTAGGATTCTCTCCTACGGTATATGCATCAGGCAATAGGATACTTTATATTCCATACCTATTGTTTATTACTGCATCTATCGCAGCCATTACAATATTCATTAATGATGAGAGAGGAAAGCCATTTACATTCAGGGCGTTGGATAAGTAATGTTCTATATGGTGGGGCACTCCCACCATATAATTAACTTTAAAGCAATGAGTNNTAGATTAAGAATAAACAGCTAAGGTTAAGCATTTTTAATTAAAAATGATCTTTATTAATCTATTAATGATCTGCCTTGAAGGATTTGATGTTAATGCAATCATCATTTTACGGAGCGCACCCACAGACGGTCATTGGTAGCGACAGGAGTCTTGTCCACGAAGAATTTCTGGTCTAGTTCTATCCACTCAATGGCATCGTTCTGGCTGAGGTATCAGCGCAATTTCGTCTGGAGTCTTGGCATCTCTGCTTGAGCATCTGGTTATTCTTTGTTAGTGGAAAAATCCGGCTCCTACCTCTTTATCTTGGTGTAAAGAGTGTGGGTGGTGATATCGAGACATGTGCAACACTGAAAACAGAATAGCCACAATTCACAACCTGTTTGACTGCTTCAACTTTAAACTCTTCGGAATAACGCTTACCGCTCTTGGGCACCTATTTATAAGTCATCATATATGACTCTGAGTTGTCTGTTAAATCCTTGGCGATTCAAAACCCTTGGGAAATATCAGTCTATGATTCGTAATAGGGTGTCATGGACAGGAGAGAACAGGCTGGCATTTTTCGTTACTCAGGAAAACCTACTGTGTATAAGAAGGGGTTTGCTGACAGATTATCACGTTCTGAAGCAAGGGCATCAGATACCAGTAAAAGAAAGGTGGAATTCGACTGTTAAACTACATGGGCATTACGACCATTGTGTTCCAGTTCGCCGCTGATAGTGGTTATATAAAGGTGACCCCATTCTCTGGTATTTCGCTCCTAAAATAATCCCGAACTCAGCCAGCCCTTTTAACTTATGAGGAGGTCATAATGATGATTGACGCCTGTCGGCATCAGTAGCCTGAAAATACGTAGTCTCTTGCTGTTTATAGCGGTGTACGGTATGGATAGTTAGTGGCTAGATCTTGATTTCAAGGCTGGATTCATGAACATTCACCGCAATCACACACTTACGAAGGAGTACATACTACTAAAAACTGGCGTCGGAACTAACAAACTTGTTGAACTGATCTAACCAGCAATAGACGTTCTGAAGAATCAGGCAGAACTTACGCGACTTGATAAGCAATACCAGATAGAGGTCAAGCTGAGAGAGTATGGAAGAACTGAAACGCATCCATGCACATTCGTTTTTAACCCGCAGATCGTAACGCGCAATGGCCGTGCAGGGCATCATTACGCGGTAGGCTCTGTAAACCAAATCTGGGAAGGCGCAATGCGGCGCGCCGGGATTCGCTACCGCAAAGCATATCAATCTCGTCACACTTACCAATGCTGGTCATTAACTTCTGGGGCCAGCCCCAACTTTATAGCCAAGCAAATGGACCACTCAGATGCCCAGATGGTTTATCGCGTATACGGATCCTGGATGGCCGAAAACAACCGGGACCAGGTGATCATTCTGAACCAGAAATTAACCGACTTTGCCCCATCAGTGCCCCACGCAATAGGATCTGATCTATAAATCGGTTAGATTACATTAGGTTAGGAAATCTAAACCTGCATACTCATAACGTCCTGATAGGCCTGCATCAGTTTATTACGCACCTGAATGCCCATCTGCATCGATACCGACGCTTTTTGCAAATCGGTCATCACATCGTTGAGACCAATGCCCGGCGCGCCCATGGTGAATTTTTCACCCTGCACGCGCGCCGCGGTCTGCGTGTCGCTGATCCGGTCCAGCGCCGCATGCA
>DKIT01000064.1 GCA_002454415.1 Sphingobacterium sp. UBA6711 | reverse complement strand
CGTTACGTGCTGATTGGCGAAAATCAGGTGCCGGACTAAGAGCCCGATACCTATCAACAATAAGGTGCTAGCAAATACTACCAGCACTTTGTTGAAGCCTTTTGTTTTGTCTTTTTTATCTTCTTTATTCATTATTCTTTTTATTGCTCTTTTTTATTGCATTGTGTTTGATATTTAAAAGGATCAAACAGCTTGGTCTGTCCCATATGGCCTTTCATGTGTCATATATACGCTACCCGAAAAATTCTTCATGCTTTAACATAGTTACTTAAACTATAGTGTCCGGTTCAATCGACTCGATGTAGGGCAGGGGAGTAAGACTGTACAAAGATACAGCGGGATCTTGGACCGTTGTTTTGTATAGTCGGACTGATATCTGTTCATTTACGCCAAATAATAGAAAAAGCGTAATTTTGGGTTATGGAACAAGAGGAAATTATAGCTATCGATTCGGATCAATTTGATTTTTATGTGGACCATAGGTATTTAGATCGAATTGATTCGCGTGAATACAGGCATAAGAAGGCTCGTTTATTATATGCTGATGGGGGCATTATCCATATATTTACGGCGACAAAGCATTGGTATCTGCCAGCAAGGTTCTATATGTGGATTCCAGCTGACACAACTTATCATTTTGAAAGTACAAGTTCGCGGATCCACTTATACAGTTTCTATTTCAAGGATGGGCCGGATATGCCGCAGGTGCTTTCGCTACCGAATATTTTTTTAAGCAATGATCTCATGCGGGAGATGTTTTTATTCGCTCAGGATTGGGCCGGGGGGATAAACAAGGAGATCGATTATTCAAAATATTGTCTTTTGAGGGCTATGGTGGCCATCATTCCAGTGATGAGTCCGCCAATAGATGCCTTTCCGATGCAACATCCCTATCCTAAAAGTGAAAAACTTCGAAGTATAGCAAGATATCTGAACAGTAAGATTGATCAGGCATTTACAATCGAACAGGTTGCTGCGCAGTTTGGAATGAGTAGCCGATCGTTGTCGCGTCTTTTCAAGGAAGACATGGGGATCAGTTACATTCGTTTTTTGAGGGCGATACGCATCGCAAAAGCTTTGGAATTGATGTCAGAAAATAAATACTCCATCTTAGAGATAGCTATGTTGGTAGGATACGATGAACTGTCGTCTTTTAGCAATATTTTTACACGTGTGACGGGCATTCGCCCATCAATATACATGGCAAAAATCAATGAGTATAAATAGTAGAAACTGTAATCTAAGCCAAAAGTTCTTGTAAATCTTCTTGTGACAATGATTTGATGAAGCTTTCTTCTGTTGTTATCAGGCTTTGGGCAATTGATTTCTTTTTATTCTGTAATGCTAATATTTTCTCTTCTACCGTATCCTTACTGATAAATTTATAANNGGATTCCACCAAGGATCCAAAATAAATACGTAATCTGCTTCAATAAGATTGAGTCCGACACCACCTGCTTTGATCGATATGAGAAAAAGTTTGGTGTCATTGTCTTTTCGGAATTGACTGACAGCTTCATCTCTATTTTTTGTGCCACCATCCAAATAGGCATAATTTGTTCCTTTCTTATCAAAATATTGGCGAAAGATGTTAAGCTGTTTGACAAACTGCGAAAAAATAAGCACTTTATTACCCCGTTGCATCACCATTTCGAGTGTCTCGATGACAGCTTCGAATTTACCCGACTCTCCTAAAAAGTTTTCGTCGACCATTTTGGGGTGGTTGGCCAATTGGCGCAGCTTGGTCAATCCCTGCAGCAATGCGATTTGTGTTGATTTGGGTTTGTTGTCAAGTTGCCCATCTAGAATCGCATTACGGTATTCGGATTTGACCTTCTCGTAAAATTCGGACTGTTTTTCTGTCATTTCACAATAGAGTACCTGTTCAGTTTTTGGCGGTAGTTCTGTTGCAACTTGATCTTTTGTGCGACGTAATATAAATGGTTTGACAATTGCCTGAAGACGATGTGCCTTCTCTTCATCCTTTTTCTTTTCTATTGGTTGTACAAATTCCTTTTGAAAATAAGTATAACTTCCGAGCAGTCCGGGATTTGTAAAATGCATTTGGGCCCAAAGATCAGAAACCGAATTTTCAACAGGAGTACCACTTAGGGCTAATTTATTTTTGCTTTTTAAGCTTTTTACGGCTTTGAAGGATTTGGATGTTGGATTTTTGATATTTTGGCTTTCATCCAATATAATGTAATTAAAATAAAAGCTACTTAAGGTTTCTTCATCAATACGTGAAATGCCGTACGTCGTGACTATTAAATCATATTGGGAGAAAAGTGAAGCGTCTTTGATGCGATTGTTTCCTGTGTGCAAATGAATCTTGAGCTGTGGTGCAAATTGTTGAGCTTCCTTTTGCCAGTTATAAACAAGTGATGTAGGTAGCACTAAGAGCGAAGTACGTATATCTTGATCGCCTTGTAACTGTTCTTTTTGTTGTTGAAGCAAAGCCAAGGTTTGTATGGTTTTACCCAATCCCATATCATCAGCAAGGCAACCGCCAAATTTATACTGTTTTAAAAAATTGAACCAATTGTATCCAGCTTTTTGGTATGGACGTAGATTGCCTCTAAAATGTTTCGGTTCAGGGATATCAGCTATCTCTTCAAAGTTAGCCAGGTTTTGCAATTTTCGTGTAAATACCAGTTGTGTATGTTCGCTAATTTCAAAGAGTAATCCAATATGGACTTTGTTCAATTTGAGCTCGTTACGATCTGCGGAAAATTGAAACAGATGATTATATTGTGCAAACCATTCTTCGGGAATCATAGCAATTTCGCCATTTGGAAGCGTAAACTCCTTGATGTTATTTAAAATATGGTTACGAAGCTGAATAAAAGGAATTTCATAGGGGCCAAATTTGGCAATAGCGCTGATATCAAACCAATCATTATCTTCATCGATGGAAATATCCAAAGAGGTATGTCCTATGAAAAAGCGTTTTTCTTCACTGTTTTGTACTATTTGAAAGCCAAGCTTATCAAGTTGTTCTTGGTGACTGTTCATCCAGTCAAATACTGTTGGCTTCCTTCCTGCAAGAATGGCGGGTGCGAGCAGGCCTAATTGTTGGTCGACATCTTCTAATCCCAATTTCTTTAGGCTGTCAAGTTGCTGTTCTTCCCATTGTAAGGAACGTTTGACACGATGGAATATATAGTTATCTTTTTCTTTATCATATTCCATACGAACAGTGACCTTGTTTTCAGCTCCAGCGGTAAAGGTATGTGGGCCATATTTAAACTGTAGTTGTAATTGAGATGCGCCATCTTCCACATAGATCAAGTGTAATAATGGAACGGCGAGATGTTGGTGCGTTTGAATTTCGAAGCCTTCAGCATATACATGGTAACGTTCAATTAAGCCGCAGACAAAGGTTTCGAAATATTTTTTTTCGGTAGCCCTGCCAACTGAAATATAGCGCTTATTGAGAAAAGGACTAAGCTTTTTCCCTTCAAGGGCTTGGTCAAAATGATATAATGTATTGTTTAAAAGCAACCATGCCTGCCCATTTGTTAATACAATGGCATTTTTAAACATAAACTCCAAACGCTGATCTTCATATTTAATTGTCGGAAAATAGCGTGTTTCTTCCTGATTTCGGCGAAAATGGAATAGGATTGAAGCCGCTGAGTGTGCCAATTTAATCTCTTGATCTGCCGGATAACCATCTTTACTCATCATAAAAAGAGGTTTCTGACCAACAGTTTCAAAAAATTGGATCATCTTTTCATCTATTTTTGGACGGAGAAGATCGTAAAGCTTTTTATCGAATACTTTAGAGAAGAAATCGACGGGCCGAATCGCTTTTTTGTAATATTTTTTGATCAGATGCGTCTGTTCAATTTCGTCAAGCAATCGAATCAATTTATAGTCAAGTTCGTCAAGTTCTGCCGCATAAGCGTCGACGGTATTGCTAAAAATGCGCTGATATCGTAAGGAATAGGATCCGTTTGGATTGAGTTTCACCACATGTGGCTCAATGAGATAGCCAAGATAGGGGTGTTCACAAATAGAATAAACGATTTTATATGTTGGAAATGACGTTGACTGTTGCATTCAAAATAGCGGACCTTATAAATAAAGGTTTCTAATATACAATAAAATATCCCATTAACAGCAATTTTTAACGTGAAATTTAAAAAATCAATCTTGATAAATTGCCTGTGATTTGATTAAAAACCAACACATAATCTAATTAAGGATAATATTGTATGTTCGTTATTAAATAATATGGTGCAGAACATATCGATTTACCACTACTGATGACGGCATTGGACTTGATAGTTCTGTCTATTGTGGTAACCTAATAATTTCCTTCGAAAACAAATTGTGCTGGTCCCTTTAAGAAAACATTGGTGAAATGAGGGCCACTTTTATGGAAAGAGATATAAAGTTGCCCTCCGAGTACGCGGATAGGAATAGTAATATCACCTTCTAAGTCTTTTTGTAACGCAACGGCCATCGCAGCAGCAGTTGCACCAGTACCACATGCATAGGTCTCATCTTCAACGCCGCGTTCAAATGTGCGTAAAAAATAACCCTCTCCCTCAGCCTCGATGAAATTTACATTAATACCATCTTTTCCATAAGTGTCATTATTACGGACGGTATAGCCATCATGAAATACGTTTTTATCTTTGAGGTTTGTAACAAATTCGACGTAGTGAGGAGAGCCAGTCTGGAGAATATAAGCGTTGCCATCGCGATGGAAATCTTTGACATCAATCATTTGAAGATTAACGAGGTCTGCTTTTACGGAGGCATGATGTAAACCATCTACTGCCAAAAAGACAGTTTTGTCAGTTATGATACCTAAGTCACGGGCGAAAGCGACAATACAACGTCCTCCATTTCCGCACATACTCCCTTCCCGGCCATCTGCATTATAATAAATCATCTCAAAATCGTAGTTTTCTTTAGATTGTAGGAGCATTAATCCGTCAGCACCTATACCAAATCTGCGGTCACAGAGCTTTGCGACTAACGATTCATTGCTACGGTCAAATGCCAGCTCGCGATTGTCTACTAAAATAAAATCATTCCCCGCTCCTTGATATTTTGAAAATCTTACTTTCGATGTCATTGCTTTGATTTATAGTAACAAAAATACGTTTTTTTGTTACAAAAATGATGTGAAAAGTTAAGATTTGTTAAAATGATTATATTTGTCTATCAATTAACATTTTTTAACGTGTCGGATTTTCCGAAGGCCTTGAAATGGTATTACATTTGAACATATCCGAATAAAATCGGTAATTTTAAGAGCAAGAATTATCAGCTTATATTAAGACATTTTAAAATATAAATAAGTTTATGAATAAGGTCGGTTTAACGCTATTAACAGCTGTTTTCGGTGGAGCGGTAGCATTAGGAGGTTACAAGCTTATTGAGAATAAGAAATACGATGGTATGTCCTTCGAGGAAAAACAGAAGGTGTATTTTGCAAACAATCCAACGGGAGTCATGTCATCGACAGGCAATCCTGATTTTACGCAGGCCGCTGCTGCGGTGTCCCCTGGTGTGGTGCATATAAAGACAACTTATACCCGTAAGGGATCACAGGAATCACAGGGCTCTCCATTTGATATGTTTGAGGAATTTTTTGGAATGCCACAAGGCGGCGGACGTCGCCAGATGCAGTCACAGCCCGTGCAAGCATCGGGGTCAGGTGTTATTATCTCAGATGATGGTTATATTGTAACCAACAATCACGTGGTGGAGGATGCTGATAAGATCGAAGTAGTACTAACGGATAAACGGACATTTGAAGCTAAGTTGATTGGACGTGACCCAAATACAGATATTGCCTTATTGAAAGTTGCAGGAAAAGCACTTCCTGTCGTAAAATTAGGGAATTCAGATAATGTCAATGTTGGTGAGTGGGTATTGGCTTTCGGTTATCCATTGGGTCTTCAATCTACGGTTACAGCTGGTATCGTTAGTGCTACAGGTCGTGATATCGGTATCTTGAGAGAGGGACAGCAACAACGTGGTAACCCTTTTGGTGGTAATCCAAATCAACCTCTTGCCAGTTCAGCAATTGAGTCGTTTATCCAAACGGACGCTGTGATCAATAAAGGGAATAGTGGTGGTGCGTTAACGAATGCATCAGGTGAATTGATCGGTATCAATTCTGCAATCGCTTCACCTACCGGTGTATATGCTGGATATGGTTTTGCTATCCCAGTTAACTTGGTGAAGAAAATCGTTGATGACTTTGTTGAGTTTGGAAACGTAAAACGTGGTTATATTGGTGTTAGCTATATGCCTATTACGCCTGAGGTAGCAAAGGAAAAAGGTATTACCGATGTGAATGGGTTATATGTTGATGAAGTTGTTGGTGGTGGTGCAGCAGAGGCTGCAGGCATTAAAAAGGGTGATATCTTAACAAAAATTAATGGCAAAGTCATTACAGGCTCCCCTGTCCTAGGAGAAACAATTGGCCGTTTGCGCCCTGGAGATAAGGTNNATTCCTGCCTCGGCTGCGAAGAAAAAGGAATTAGGCGTAAACTCTGGTGTAGTGGTGACGCAAGTAAATCGTGGTGGCATCTTTGATTACTTTGGTGTTGAGCGTGGATTGGTGATCACAGAAGTTAATGGAAAAGCGGTAAATTCAGTGGATGATGTGGAGACAGCACTGGGAGCAACACAACGCAATATTGTGCGT
>DKIT01000053.1:395-20343 GCA_002454415.1 Sphingobacterium sp. UBA6711 | reverse complement strand
GATTCCAATGTGAAATCTGCCCCTGCTTTCCAAATGCGTATCTTCTGCCCGGAAGATCCGTTGTATTCGGAGTGAAACTCAAGTTATATTCATCCATCATGGAATATGGTCCATAATCAATCGTTAAACCTAAAATAGACATATTGTCGGTATTCATCACTCCATGGACAAAACCTACTCTGCACCATTCTACTATTAAGTCTGCTGTGCGGGTACATACATTTTCAAAAAAATCTTTATATCTCTGATGGCCAGAAGATACAATTTCAGGAAAATAATTTTCAATCGTAAAGTCGACGAGGTCCTGCAATAATTTGTACTCCTCCTGCGCATACAACAATTCAAAGTGACCGAAACGAAGGAAGCTTTCGGCCGTTCTTATTACTACAGCCCCTTGTTCGTATTGAGGATTACCGTTGTACATCATATCCCGGATAACATCTTCACCTGTAAAGGCGAGACTTAAAGCTCTGGTTGTGGGTATGCCTAAATGATACATAGCTTCGCTCATGAGATATTCACGCACAGAAGACCTCAATACAGCTCTCCCGTCTGCATGCCTTGAATTGGGGGTAGCACCGGCACCTTTCCCTTGAATTTCTGTTTTCTTACCGTTTGCGTCGGTAATTTCACCCGCAAGAATAGCTCTTCCATCACCCAGCTGTCCTGCCCAATTACCAAATTGATGGCCGGCGTAAGCCGTTGCGTAAGTCTGAATATTTTCAGGAAGGAGAGATCCTACCAGAAAGTTGAGATCTTTTTCTTCAAATTTCCCCAATCCTATTTTCTCAGATAGATCCTCGTTAAAAGCTATTAATCGAGGTTTTTCAAATCCGGCAGGTTTAATCGTGGCAAATAAAACTTTTGGCGTATTTCTCTGCATAGGGTTATTAGAAAAATCTCCAGGAAACTTTTTGAGGAAAGGTTGTTTGATGTGTTTGATATTCATAACTCAAAGATATCAATTNNTAAAAGATAAGACCGCCCAATTATATTATCTGCAGACCCTTTGTTGCCCAAAAACCAAATTTCAGTAGTATTGCCACTTAGAAAGTAAAATCGGTCTATTGTTTTGAGGCGTCGATGAGAACCGCCAGCTGAATACATGGGTTGTCGGAGCGATTACTCCAAGCATGATTGGTACCTTTTTGAATAACAATGTCGCCAGGTTCTAAAAGAGTCTCTCCCTCTTCCATAATTAGATACAGCTGTCCGGAAAGAATAATGATATAATCGAGTGTGTCTGTCTGATGCATCATGGGATGAGTTTTACCGATTTTAACCTCTATACCAAGTTCTTTATCGGGAGGAATGGAAACATAACGGAGGTAAGTGCCGTTTTTCGGTGTTTGCGGAAATCCCTTATTTGGGATAAGTTTTTCATCATCGAGACTTGCTGGCATCTGCTGGGTATTCCATACATCAGAAATAACAAGATTAGGGAAATGTTCAATGGCATTTTTAACAATTTCATCTTCAATAATCACCGACTTTCCGTTTTTGATTCCTGTTACGATTCTTCTAGGTATTTTTTTCATGGATCTTTCTTAATTTATTGACTTTCGTTTAAGCAAAGGTATAGTTTGAATGGTTTATATTTGTTATTAGTTAACGAGAGGTAACTAGTAACAAAAGGGTAACTATTATGGCAAGGATTATTGAAAATGGAGTCGAAAGACCGGCAACATGCAGTGAGGAGCTGGTTGCTATGCTTGACAGTCTCGAACTGCTGGGTGGTAAGTGGAAGCTGATGATCCTACGCTATCTGAGCAACCGTACAGGTCAGCAAATACACTTTAAGAAACTTCAGCGGGGGATTGAAGGGATTTCGGCCAAGATGCTGAGTAAAGAACTCAAGGAGCTCGAAGTAAATCTTCTCGTGACACGGACTGTTCAAGATACAAAACCTATCACGGTTAACTATGCCGTTACAGAATATGGAATATCTGTATTCCCACTCACAGAAATTTTGGTGAGTTGGGGTCTTATACATCGGGAAAAAATCAAAAGCTCAATGGAAAAATGAGCGTGCCTAATTCTTAAATTAAGAAGATTTAAGGNNAATAAATATTAATTAATGTATATGTCACTAATTGCACTATTTTTGTTGTAAGAAAGATAACCTTTAAACAGACATTGCAAGTATGAAATAGGACGATGAATTATGCTGCTCTTTTAGGTATTAATAACAAATGTATGAAAACTGTTTTTATCCTAGAAGACCAAGTCAGTATTCAGGAGGTACTTGAACTTTTACTCACTTCCGAAAATTATAATGTTGTAAGCTTTTCCAATATTAGAGCGTTTAATAGCAGAGATCTTACTTTATTGCCTGATTTATTTATGCTGGATGTTATGCTGCCGGACGGTTTGGGAACTGAAGTCTGTCTTCAATTGAAGAGCGACCCATTAACGTCGCATGTTCCTGTATTACTGATGAGTGCGCACGCTAAAATTATAGAAATGGAAGAGCAATCTAAAGCTGACGATTTTATCAGTAAACCGTTTGACATTGGGGAAATCATTTCAAAGGTTGGCAAACTGACCGCCCAACAGAATTAAGCACTTACCCTAACTACTTTTCACGAGGGAATTGTGGGCACTAAGCTAATGGTATTTGGAACGAGAATATACTGCCTTGATTTTCGACGCTACTCACTTCGATCGCTCCATGATGGAGCTCGACAATTTCTTTACAGAGATACAGACCGATGCCGAAACCAGCTATTCCTCCGCTGCCAATTTCCTTTACCCGGTAATAGCGTTCAAATATACGCTGCTGATCATCCGCCGCAATCCCTTTTCCCTGATCACGAACACTAACTTTTAGCTTCATGCCAATAGATTCATAGCCTACCGTTATTGTGGTTCCATGAGGAGCATATTTAACAGCGTTTCCAATCAGATTATGGACTACCTGCGCAATTTTTTCACGGTCAGCCTNNATTTGTCCTAATGGATTAAAAGTAAAATGATGCGTTTTGATAGTAGCTCGTATTTCTTCCTCAATTTCAGAAAACAATAATTTAAAATCAAAGGATTTTTTTTCCATATGCATCAGTCCCGATTCAAGTCTGGACACATTTAAGAAACCATTAATCATATTATTCATATAATCTACCTGCTTTACAGATTTCCCGAGCATGTTTTGAGGGACAGCCTCTTTTGTATGAAATTCCATCTGTTGCAGCATCTGGAGATAGGCCTTGAGGGAGGTGAGTGGTGTTTTTAGTTCGTGGCTAACCATTCCCATGAAATCATCCTTTCGCTGCTCTTCTTTTTTTTGTTTCGTTATATCCCTCAAAGTACCATTTAGGCTCAGGGGATTTCCCTGTTGATCGTAGAAGACCCTTCCATTGGCTTGTAGCAGCCTTATTTTTTTGTCTATATTATTTTGTATCCTATATTCTATGAAATAGTGGCCATCAGATTCTTTACTCAGTGCCTGCTGGATCGCAACAGTTACCCGATCCCTATCCTCCTGAACGATAACGGCTAATGCCACAGAAAGATCTAGATGTTCATCCGAGGAAAGTCCGAACCAGGTTTTCAGTNNATGTTGCGGTCTGGTAATAAAATGTAGCCAATTCGCCCGCCTCAATAGCCAAAGCTAGCATTTGTTGGTCATTTTCATGCTTTCGTCGTTGCAACACCTGCTCGGTTATTTCTTCCAGGATAACTAAAACACCGGAAATACTGCCATCGTTAGAGAATATGGGTTGGTACACAGAATTTACGATTGCTTCCCTTAAACTATCATTATCACGTAGTCTCACCAGAAACTCCGTGTTTATTTTAGGTTTGGCACTTCTGTATACATCCTTAAGCCAATTGTTCACAGGCTGCCCGCGTAATTCCGGACGTGCATCTTCGTGCGGGCATCCGATAACTTCTGACTCTTTCCGTCCCCATATTTTTAGGATCGCAGGATTGGCAATTTCAATAATATGATCTGGGCCATTCAGCATGGCAATACCGACAGGAGCCTGTTCAATAATCGTGCGGATATATANNTCTTCAAGTGTGGCTGCCATTTCCTCATTAAGCGCCTGCTCCTTTTCTTCCTTCAGTTTTATCTGCTGTAAAAACTCCCGGCGTGAAGTAACCTCCTGTGCTGTATTGAGTATGCACCATGTTTTATTATACTGGTCAGTAAGCGCTTTATATTGATAATCAAAATAATCGAGCGTCTCTATCCCATTTTTTATCAATGTAGCGGGCGCATCGGATACGGAATATGTTTGTCCGGTATACCAAACCTGTTGCAAGAGTTCCAAAAAAGGTTGACCTTCCAGTTCCGGTATGGCCTCCATCAATGGTCTACCTATGATAGCAGAATCTTTCCCCCAAAGCGCTAACATACCTTCATTTGCAAAACGAATAATCATATTTTCTCCTGAATAGATGGCGGTAGGTGCCGGAGAGGAGGCCAGCGCCTGAATAATCAAATCAGAGCTAAAGGTATTATTGATCGGGGTTTCTTCGCAGTTCATAGTTTAACAAATTTATGCAAAAGATATGTATTCGCGCTATATATAGTCGTAAATCGGCTGTAGAATATTTGTCAACAATATTACTATAAGAAATAAATACATAAGTCCGTTCTACAATAAATTTATGGAACGCTAGGGAATAATCACAAGTTTTAAATAAGAAAAGGAAAATTTTTAACCAACAATTGAAAATTCCCTTTTCCCATTTATAGCTAAACAATTTTATAGCCCAAATTGAACTGATTTTGTAGAAGAATACTAATTGCTCAGCTGTAATTTTCCGATAAAAGGGTGGCTATCTATTGTATTGATTGCTTCTTTAATGGAATAGCATAATTGATAGCTTTCACTCAGCCTTTCTTTACTGGATTCTATTTTTTCCTTTTCGACCTTATCAAAGATCCAGATTGGGTTCAATGGATCTGAATTAAATTTAGTAATTAATACGGTGTACCCTTCTCTCTGCGCACTGATTAAAGTGTCTTTTGTAATTTCTACTATTTTCATAGTGAGATAATATACAAAAAAAATATGACATGGCATAAAGATAGCGCTTTAAACTATTACACGGGGCGTCCCGCATGAGATCATAAGCTATTTTAAAAGAATACAAACAATCGTTCTGATAAACAGGTTTATTGCTATAATAACATGTTGTATAATTATATCGTAATAGCTTATACCGAATAAAAGATTAAATATGCTGAGTGCCGACAAGAGGAGTGAATTGCAATACGCTTTTAAATTAAATCATACTTACTATTTTGAATACTTTGACCATGAAGATCAATTTCTTCATTCTGCTAGAAGACTGATTGACGATAAGCATTTCATTATTGTCTTTGGAGTTTTGGATCATGGCCGTGAAGAAAAACATAAGCTGTTATTTTTCAATCAACATTATTTCCCCGTACCCGAAATACAAGGATATCTTAAAAAAGGATCTTATTTTGCGTTCCGTTCGGATCTATTTAAAGGATATAGTTTACGTAACCGACTAAAAGACCTTGGATTTTTAGAATACTCGATGGCGGAGTCATTGACATTAGTGGATAATGACCATAAGCTCATCGCCAACATCTTTAAGCTGTTGGTCGATGAAACTGAAATGCCACATAGCGAAACACAGTCAGCAATAATCGGTTCGTATCTAAATTTGCTTTTATACCATATGCAAAGGTTTTACCAACGATCAATGGACAGTCGATTGGAGGAGTTCAGTCAGCTACAGCTTCATTTTTTTAATGAGCTGCATACACTTTTTGACAGCCAAAGAATGTGTATGTTGGCATTTCCAAGTCTGACATCTTTATCAAAGAAACTTTGTTGCACACCCCGATTTCTAAATGATGTGTCCTTAAGGATCTCAGAAAGCACGGCGCAATATCATATTGATAATTTTATAATTACAATTGCTAAGAAGCTTTTGGCTGAAACAGATCTTTCGGTCGCTGAAATAGCCGAAAGAATGAACTTTGAACAGCCACAGTCACTCACCAGATTATTCAAAAGAAAAACACAAATTACACCCCTCGACTTTCGAATTTCTATTATTTAGGTATCCTATAGTGATCATGATGTTTGCTAGTTCATATAGCAAGCAGATTGCTCTCTATTATGGAGCTGAGAATTTTTCAGAAGGATATCGGTGCCTGTCGTGTCAACTATCCAATCGTTCAACATGAAAACTAATATTTTAGGGTAGTAGTAAAAAAGCTACTAAATTAGTATACATTATTTTATTTTTTGCTTACATTTGTTTAATCGTAGTTTCAATTGGCGTTGGCGACGAGAAATCACTATCTAAACAAAGTAAAAAATGAAACAGCATTATCTAAACCATCTTTTCAAAGTAAGTACACGATCTTTTCCAAAAGCTCCTAAGGCGCTCCCTGCGTCACGAATGTGTAGCTAATAAAATTCTCCAAATTACGTACTACCCTTTTGCTATAAATTCGTTTATGGCAGGTACCTCTATTTTGTTTTAACTAAACGATTCTACCTATGAATAAGAGAAGAATATTAAACTATTCGGCCTATCTATTATTGGCGAGCCTGGCAGAACTACCCTTATTAACGCACGCACAGGAAACACCAAAAACCATTATAAATGCATCTTTTCGAGGACAGGTGATTGATGCCGAGAATGGCCAGCCTATTGAAGGCGCTACNNCCCACGCCGTAACCACGGACAGGACGGGGAACTTCGCTTTTGTCACCGGACAAAAGCTGCCGGCACGCGTCGTCGTATCATCCATCGGTTATAAGGAGCAGATTGCCCTTATCGAGGAGCAGGGGGACACTGTACGCTTGGCGCGAGAGGACCGTACGCTGGAAGAAGTTGTCGTCGTAGGGTATGGTACCCAAAAACGAAAAGATTTTACCGGTGCAGCGTCCACGATTTCGGCAGAAGCGATCAAAGATATTCCTGTACAAAGTTTTGACCAGGCCCTGGCGGGTAAAGCCTCGGGGGTAAGTATATCCCTGCCAAATGGTTTGTANNTCAAGAGCTGCAGGCGGTGTTCTGATCGTGACGACCAAAAAAGGTAAACAAGGCCGCGCTAAAGTCACCTATGACGTCTGGGGATCTGCAGTATCGGCGACACGTTTACCTAAATTGTTGAATGCCAGTCAGTACATTGATATCAAAAATGAAGCTGTATTGAACAATAAAATCTTGTCAGGAAATGGCAGCAACGATAAGGTAGCGAGTGCGCTTTTCTTCCCGCAGTACGATGCCAATGGCAAACTGGTTGAAACCAACTGGTACGATCATGTTTATAACACCGGCTATAGCCACAACCATAGCCTCGCCGTAAGTGGAGCGAATGCCAATACACAGTACTATTTTTCGGGAAATTACTCGGACCAGGAAGGCTTTTTTGCGAAAAATAGCTTCGACCGCAAGGGTCTACGGTTTAATATAGAACATAAAGTAAACGATTGGTTCTCCCTGGGTAGCAACTTGACCTATAACAATACCTTCAATGACGCCAAAAATTCAGGCTCCTTGCCCAGCAGCCAGCTGCTGTTGATCGGTGGTGCGCGACTGGCGCTGGTATTGCCACCCAATGTCTCGGCATATAAGGATGACGGTACCTACAATTTGAGCAGCACAGGTTTATTGGGGCCTGGAGCCAACTTATTTACGAATACGCTTTACAATCCTGAGGCGTTATTTGCTTACAGCAAATACACGCCTGCCAATGACCATATCCTGGGAAATGTGCATGCCTCGCTCAACCTGTTGAAAAACTTGAAATTTACAACAACCTATGCGGTAGACCGTAACTTGTCGACCACCAAAACGTATCTGAGTCCCAATCTGGGCTCATCAGGCTACACCAATGGTGGGTCGGTCAGCAACGTGAGCAGTCTGCGCAACAATTGGAATTTTACCAACAGCCTGAGTTATGATCAGGTGTTTGCCGAAAAGCATGCATTGACGCTCTTATTGGGCTACGATATCCAAAAATACGACAACGATAGCTGGAATGCATCGCAAAATAATGCCTCTGATCCATTTTTTGAAAATTTCCAAGGCAATTGGACAACGCTATCGGGGGCTGGTGGGAGTGTTACTGAGCGCTTTTACCGTTCTACTTTTGTTCGCGCCACCTACAACTACAACAAGCGTTATTTTCTGACAGCTAATTTTAGAAGGGATGGCAATTCGGCTTTAGGAGCAAACAGTAAATATGGTGATTTTGGAGGGGTGTCGCTGGGATGGTCTGTTTTTGAAGAGGACTTCTATAAGAATAGCAGTTGGGCAAACCTCTTGGGCGACTTGCGTTTTCGGGGAAGCTGGGGAAAGGTCGGCAACGGAAATCTCTCGGCTTATGAATCGCTCAATCTGTATAGCTCATCGCTCTACGGAACGGTACCAACCTGGAGCATGTCGCAGGCGGGCGACCCGGACCTAGGCTGGGGGACTTCCGAACAGACCAATTTGGGGCTGAGTTTGGACCTGGCCCACAAACGTCTCCATGTGGATGTCGATTACTTTAGGAATAATGTCAATGGACTTATTTTGGACGTACCGCAATCGCCATCAAAAGGTATTCCTGGTAACAGCATCCTCAAAAATGTCGGCAGTATGTATAACCGCGGGATTGAGTTTGCTATTAGCGGAGAACTTATCAGAAAAGGAGATTTTACCTGGAACTCATCCCTTAACTTTACGCATGTCAAAAATAAGGTCATTTCCTTATCTGATGGCAATGCTGATATCATTGGTTATACGCATACCACCACCGAAGCCAATAATATTACCCGTGTGGGGTATGCGGTGGGCAGCTTGTATGGTGCCGTAACAGATGGTGTGAATCCTGAAAATGGCCAGCGGATATTTGTCAATAAAAATGGCGAGCGTGTGCAGTATAGTGCTGCGGTAGCTTCAGGACAGAGCAACTGGACCTATTTAGACGGTAGCGCCGCCAATCCGATCACGGTAGCTGACTATCAGGTCTTGGGAACAGCACTGCCAACATATTATGGCGGCTTTAATAATTCATTCCGTTATAAGGCCTTTGATGCCGCGGTCAATTTCACCTTTGCAGGTGGTAACAAAATCATGAATGGTACCCGAGGTACGCTTCTTGACCAGCGGTTTTACAACAATTCGGTCGAAGTACTCAATCGATGGACTTCACCAGGCGAACAGACTGACATTCCTCGACTGGTCTATAACGATGTGATCTCAAACGGTTCTGCTGGATTTTCCATCGACCAAAATGCGGAGAAAGCGGATTTCCTACGTTTGCAACAGCTAACATTGGGCTACACATTCCGTGGTAACCTGTTTAATAAAATCGGCCTTTCCAGTATCCGGATCTATGGTCAGGCATCGAATCTTTTCTTGATCACGGGTTATTCGGGTACGGACCCCGAGTCTTCTTCCAACGGAAATTCAAATACTTCCATCGGCGTGGAAAAGAACTCTATCGGGCAAGGGCGTACCTGGGCAGCTGGTTTAAATGTCTCATTCTAAAAATCTGAAAACATGAAAATTAACACAAAAATAAAGAGCTACCTGATCAGCGCATCGTTACTGGTGTTAACGCTAAACTCCTGTAAAAGGGAGGATGGATTATTTCCTGTGCCGACCACATCGATATCGGATAAAAACGTCTTCGATACGCCTGCCCGGATTGAAGGTGTAGTCAATGGTATTTATAAAAGTTTAAAAGGCGCCAGTTTATATGGTGGACGTTATCTTCTCTACCAAGATGTCCGTGGAGAGGACTTTATTAATGTCACAGCAAATAGTTATACAGCCTATGAAAGCTGGAACAATTCCTACAGTTCGGGATCCAATGATATCAACAATCTCTGGTCTGCGGCCTATACCACCATCAATGGCGCAAATATTCTGATTGACGCGCTTAGTCCAGGTACTGAAGTGATCAGTACTGAACTTTCCAAAGCTTATATTGCAGAAGCGAAGTTCTTACGTGCGGTAGCTTATTTTAGTCTGGTGACCGTATTTGCACAGCCTTATAACAAAGACCAGGGTGCATCGCCGGGTTTACCGTTACGCCTGCAGGCTGAAGCCGATGGAAACAATAATGACCTGGCACGTAGTACGGTAGCTGAGGTGTACCAACAGATCTTAAGCGATCTGGATGAGGCTGAAAAAGATCTGCCAGATAACTATTCCACCGCGCTGCTCAATACGACGCGGGCGCATAAAAATACAGCGCGGGCCTTTAAAACCAGGGTTTACCTAACTATCAACAATTATGCAAAGGTGCTGGAGGAAGCAAAAAAGATCGTGCCGCAGCAGGTTGCGCCATTTAAGGCGCAGCAAGGTGTTGCTCATGAGCTACAGACAGATATCACAACGATTTTTGGAGCTAATTATACCACAACGGAGTCCATTCTCAGTATGCCGGCGAGCACAACGGATGCGCTTTCAGGACAGTCTGCGATAGGGTATGTTTATCTGGTCAATAAAGAATATTACCTCAATCCAAATGGTATCCTAAACGACGTACAGTGGGGGCAAGCAGACAAACGGCGCAGCCTCCTTCAGGCCAATGCGGACAAACAGTACCTGAAAAAGTATGCCAAGGCTTCGCCTTACATAGACTATATTCCCGTTATTCGCTACGCTGAGGTCTTATTAAATTATGCCGAAGCCGCTGCGCAGGCGGATCAGCTTACNNATCGCAGGAACACTTTTAAAGGCTGTGCACCAACGATCTGATGCGAGTTTTGAATTTCCAAGTACATCCCTGTCTAGCAAAACAGCTATTTTGGAAGCCATTGCCAAAGAACGACGAATTGAACTGATCGGAGAGGGATTGCGGGGACACGATCTGCTTCGGCAATTAAAAGAGCTGCCTGCAAAGGGTGATGCGAACATTCAGACCCCTTCGGTAACCACAACAGCACAGAACTATATTTTTCCAGCGCCCAACACGGAATTGGCGACAAATAAACTTTTTAAATAAACTACCCAAATATGAATACGACAAGCAAACTCATTATTCCGCTACTGCTGGCCAGTGGAGGGACGCTACAGGCGCAACAACAAACACTGTCACTAAAAGGAACTGTTAAGAACGGCAATGTAGCGGTTGTTTATCTGCAACGATTTGAAAATAAAATATTNNTTTACAGTGATTGATTCTGCTCAGGTGAAAAAGGGTTCTTTTTCTTTCCGGAGCCAACTTCCACTGCCAGACTTGTATGGTATTTCTACACAGCGGGATGTCATTCCAAATTATGTTTTTCTGGATCCCGGAGATAATAAAGTGACGATCGATGCAAAAGATGACAACAGGCAAGTCGTATCTTTATCTGGGTCGAAAAGTCAAGAGCTCTTTGAAGAATATCGGGCGCAGCGTAAACCCGATATACGATCCTTTATTCAAAAATATCCGGATAATATCGTTTCCAGCTACCTCCTCTACAGAGAATGGTCTTATCGATTGTCTCCGGAAGAACTGGAAGCGCATATCGCCCTGCTCTCCGGGAGACAACAGCAATCGCGTTATATCCAGGATCTTCGGAAAATTATTGCAGTCACTCGACAGGTAGCCGTAGGCAAGAAAGCTCCAGCCATTGTCGCCAGTGATCCTGATGGCAAACCGCAGGCGCTCTACGATCATTTAGGAAAATATACATTGATTGATTTTTGGGCTTCATGGTGCCCTCCTTGCCGGAAGGAGAATCCGAATATTGTCGCCAATTATCAAAAATATAAATCCCAGGGTTTCGAGATTTTTGCTATTTCCTTGGATAAAAAGAAAGAAGCTTGGTTAAAAGGCATTGCGGACGACCACCTGACATGGCAGCACGTGTCCGAACTGAACTACTGGAATAGTGAGATTGCCGCAACGTATGCTGTCCGTGCAATTCCAGCCAATTTTTTGGTGGACGACAAAGGGACCATCATTGCCAAAAATGTCCGTGGCGAGGAGCTTGGCAAAGTTTTGGACAGTTTGTTCAATCCTGGAAAATCCGAATTCGGAGGCCTAAAAAGGGATTTTAAGGGGCAAAATCCGATTAGCTATGAATCGACCAAATCCCAAGATATCGTCAAACAGGAACGGGGTACCTTCACCGCGGACCAGCGCGTATATTTTTCCAACGACTATGACGGAGCAAGACTGAATGGCCTCACCAAATCCAGTGATGGCGTTTACCACATACAAATTGCTCCGGAACGCTCACCGATCAATCCAAGCCCCTGGTATGGCTTTCAGGTATGGTCCAACCGCGATACAACGATAAAAATCCAGCTTGACTATCCTGCTGGCGTGCGTCATCGATACGATCCGAAAGTGAGCGTAGACGGAACGCACTNNAGCGGAGCTTCTTTTGATCTCCTGATCTCCCAGAAGAGATCCTGGATCTCGGCGCAGGAAAATATCCCTTCAAAAGCCGTCTATAGCTGGATAGAACAGGTAAACCCGGCTGCTCAATTGCAAAAAACAGAAGTGGGCAAAACGGCTCTGGGCAAAGCACTATATGGATATGTGGCTGGGAATCCCCAAAGCAAAAAGGCTATTGCTGTCCTGGGGAGGCAGCATCCACCCGAAATTACGGGACATTATGCTTATGCGAGCTTTGTTGAATACCTCTTGGGTAACAGCGAAGATGCGAAGCAGTTTCGCGATAAATATCGTATTTATCTGATTCCCGTCGTAAATCCTGACGGCGTGGATCTAGGGCACTGGCGTACCAATGCCAATGGAGTTGATCTCAATCGGGATTGGGCCGAATTTAATCAGCCCGAGACGGTGGCCCTCCGCGAATACTTCAAGCGGGAAATTGAGCAGCAGGACCGCGACCTTTATTTTGCCATCGATTTCCATTCGACAGGAAGTGATATTTATTACACGGTCGATCCTACTTTGCCCAGCCGTTTTCCCGGCTTTGTCCCCAATTGGATCGCAACAGTCAAGGAAGCTATTCCTGGGTATGAACCGTTGGTGAAGCCCCTGTATTTAGGCGGACCTACCTTCACGGCCTATAGCTATTTGTATAAAACGTATCATGCCGAAGCATTGGTCTATGAAATTGGCGACAATACCGACGCTGATTTTATCCAACGCAAAGCTCGTTACTCTGCACAAAAACTAATCGAGAAACTGAATGAAAGCTAGTCAATATAAAAAGTGGAAGCAGGGATTTATTGTTCTGCTCTTGTTGGGTAGCACTTCTTCCGTTCTTGCTGGTGCATCTACCACCGATAGTTTGATTGTGGCAAGTGATCTGACACAAATAAAAAATATTGTTGATCTGCAGGTGAAGCCAGACGGAAGTGAATTGGCCTATGCCGTTCGTGGTATTATTGCCGATACAACTAAACATGCTGGGTTTCGTTATGAAACGGTCTGGTATGTAGAGAAAATTGCAGCAGCTGCTAAAGCAGAACCCTTGAAAGCTGATTTGCAGTTTACACAGATCTTCTATAGTCCGGACGGACGCAGATGGGCGATTGGAAAAGATAGCAATAAGCATGCGCAGCTCTTTTCTTTTCCTGAAGACGGTCACAAGCCCTTACCCGTGACTGCCTTGGCCCAGGGACTAGGCGCTGTACGATTTAGCCCGGATGGTTCGAAAGTACTCTTATCGAGTAGTTATACGCTTGGCGAGCTGATAAAGAGTAAAGAATTCAATCCTGCGGGTCAACTGCCGCCATGGTCGTTCGAAAAACCAGGCGATAACCGTAATGCTTCGTTGCTGGCCGGGCCCGCGCAAGAAAATCGTGATGGCAGCCTGCCCGAAATAATGGCTTACCTCAAACATGATGAACAGCAGGGTATAGTCAAAGTGACCAATAAACTNNCGAAATTCGTTTTACGCATTGGTATATCCTGGACCTCGCTTCGAAAACATTGCCTGTAGCTTTAACTCAGGGGTTCCGGAGTTATTCAGGAGCTGAATTTTTAGGAAACGACAAGGCGCTGTTTAGCGTCGAAACCGAAAATGGCCTTCATCCAGACCGGGTAGCATCGACGGATCTTGTCCTCATCGACCTGTCCACCAAAAAAAGTCAAGTAATTTTAGGCGATAACATACATCGCTTTCAGGTGGCAGCAGTATCAGCATCGGGAAAATGGGTTGCTGTGAGTCGCGGCCGACAAAATTCATTGACAGTCGGTGAGTTGTTTATCTATGATGCCCACAACTGGAAAGGTAATCGCCTGGCTGTAGACCGTAGCCTGAGCAATGTACAGTTTTCAGTAGATGAAAAATCAGTCTACTTTATTGCCTCGGATAGAGGGGGGCGAACGATAAATCGTGCAGCTATCAAAACTCGAAGTATCCAGGTCTTAAGTTCCGTAGACGAGGGGATCGGCGATTACTGGGTAGGACGCCAAAGAGCCTACTATACAAAAACGACTTTTGGAAATCCATCAGAGCTGTACAGCGCAGATGTAAACTTTAAAAATAGTACAATCATTAGTGCAGTAAATTCAGGATGGTTATCGGGAAAAAATATCGGTGTGGCGGAGAAAAGTAGTTTTCGTAATGAAAAGGGACTTAACGTCGACTATTGGTTGTTGAAACCTGCAAATTACCAACCGGGAAAGCGGTATCCGCTATTGGTAGAGATACATGGTGGGCCTGCTTCCATGTTTGGGCCTGCGGACGCCAGTATGTGGCACGAGTACCAGTACTTTCGTGCGAAAGGGTATGCGGTATTATTTTCCAACCCGCGTGGTTCGAGCGGCTATGGTGAAGAATTTTTAAAAGCAAATTTTAAAGACTGGGGCCCTGGACCATCACGCGATGTGCTGGAAGCCGTGGATCGATCGCTTGCGACAGGTATCGTCGACAGTGCACAGCTCTTTATCACCGGAGGGTCTTATGGTGCATATTTAACGACCTGGATATTGGCGCATGACAGTCGATTCCGTGCTGCATCCAGTCAGCGTGGGGTATATGACCTGTATGTCTTTTTTGGTAGCGCCAATGTATGGCCGATGTTGAAACGCTATTTTGATGGATTTCCATGGGAAAAGGGGGTGCGGGATGTCCTTTTGGCGCAATCGCCTACCACTTATGCCGAGAAGATAAAAACACCTTTACTTATTTTTCATGGCGAGCAGGACAATCGNNTGGGGCGCGATACGGAATATGTCCGGCACCCGCGCGCAGATCATGAAATCACGCGCTCTGGAGACGTCGGTCAGCGCCTCGATCAGTTGTTGCGAACCTATGAATTCTTTGAGCGGTTTCGCAATTAATATGGAAGTTCGGAAAGGACGCTCAGTATTCTCATTTGCAACAACTTCATGAATTAAGTTTGTGAAGCAGTACAATTTCTTCATAAATTTTACGACTTCACAAACATTCGCAGCTCCCATTTTGTTTAAGATATTATACAACTCATCATTCCATGAGTGTAATCTAACAACGTGGTTCAATTAAACAAGCTGTTTTTTTAGTGAAAAAAATACAATATATAATATTCCTGTCTATTCTCATTACATCATGTAATAGGAGTGGAAACGCAGATCTGCAAGAAAGAGAGACGCTACTTGCGCAAAAAGAAAAGGACTTTGCTCTGAAGGAAAACGAATACAAGGGGCTTATCGCGATGCGCGACAGCTTGCGGTCCGCAAAGTTGAAGGCAGCTGATACCAGTGCTGTAGTACGTTCTTGGCCCGACAGCATAGCAGGGCTGTGGAATAGCCGGTTAATCTGCCGCGCTTCGACCTGTAATAATTATGTGATCGGTGATCAGCGAAACGAACAGTGGCAATTTACGGCTGATTCAACAGGGCCAAATCTCAAGACGACCTCCAAAAACAAAACGATGAACTTGTTTAAAGGTACCTTACAGGACAATCGAATCACCTTGGTCGAACAGCGCGATAGTATTGGCGGGAGTAGGGGCAAAATTCAGATTAACATTGATCTGATCGGCGCTAACCTTATGCGAGGAACGCAGACGATACAGACGAAAGGCGATTGCCAAGCGAACTTTTCTGTTGAACTAACTCCTAATGAAAAATGATCCTAGCCAGTATTCATCACGTTACTTTTCCGGTTGAAGATCCTCTACTCAAGTTTTTTATTGAGTTGTTGATTATATTGCTGGTTCCCTTGCTACTCAATAAAATAAAAGTTCCACATTTGTTGGGTCTGCTGGTGGCTGGGGCGATCGTTGGTCCTTATGGCTTCAATCTACTTTCGAGGGATAGCAGTGTCGTCGTGACAGGAACGACGGGTTTGTTGTACATCATGTTTCTGGCTGGGCTAGAGATTGATATGGGCGACTTTAAAAAGAATAAATGGAAGAGCATTACGTTCTCTGGATACACCTTTTTGGCGCCTTTTATACTCGGATTTGTCGGTGGCTATTACCTCTTACATTTCTCTCTACCCACATCGATTTTATTTGCAAGTTTGTTCTCTTCTCATACGTTGATCGTATATCCTTTGGTCAGTAACTTGGGCATAGCAAAAAATACCGCAGTGAATATTACTGTTGGTGGCACGATGATTACAGATGTGCTTTCACTTCTAGTATTGGCGGTGATTGTTGGACTCTCCCAAGGTGATGTTGGGGCTGCCTTTTGGATACGTCTGAGTGTTTCAATGCTTGCATTTACACTGGTTGTGTTGCTTATATTCCCGCTAATAGCGCGTTGGTTTTTTAAAAATGTTGCCGACAAGATATCGCAATACATTTTCGTGGTGGTCATGATCTATCTGGCTTCTATTTTGGCCGAACTGGCGGGTATTGAATCCATTATCGGTGCATTCTTTGCCGGATTAGCACTTAATCGACTAATTCCTCACACTTCTTCTCTGATGAACAGGATTGAATTTGTAGGAAATGCGATTTTCATTCCATTTTTTCTGATCAGCGTTGGTATGCTGATTGATTTTTCCGCGTTTTTTAAAAGCTGGGAAACTCTTGGCGTAGCGGCGATCATGTTGGTCGCATCTATCGGTGGTAAATATATCGCCGCTATACTGACACAGAAGACTTTTCGTTTAAGCAGGGAAGAGGGTATGCTTATTTTTGGAATGAGCGCTGCATCGGCAGCTGCGACATTGNNAACATCGTACTTGGGCAGACGGCAGACGGTGAGCCCATCCGCTTGCTCAATGAACATGTGCTCAACGGGAGTATCTTGCTGATTCTGATTTCCTGTACCATTTCCTCCTTTGTGGCGATGTCCAATGCGCAACGTATTGCAGAGGTGGATCGGGAAGATACAATAGCGGGCGATAAGATGCCAAATGCCAATATTTTATTGCCGATCAATACGGAACAGATGACCGAAAAGATGATCAATTTGGGTATGTTGATACGCACAAAATCAAAGCAGGATCAACTCTTTGCCTTAAATATCATCAGCGAGGATAAAAATGAATCATCGGCCAAGAATGCTGAAAAAAAACTTGAATCTGCTGTTAAGCTGGGAGCGGGAGCGGATGTCCAGGTGCAAGCAATTACTCGCCATGATAATGAAGTAGTCGCAGGTATTAATAATGTAATCAAAGAAAAATCCATTTCGGATCTCATCATTGGTCTTGACAAAGATAAAGGATTGTCAACGTCTTTTATGTATAACCTTTACAATGGTTATCTTAAAAATGAACATGTCAACCTGCTATTATACCGTGCCGTTCAGCCGATTTCCACAGTAAAGGAGTATGTCGTTTTAATCCCGCCGCTGGCTTACCGGGAGTCCGGTTTTTTTGAGGCTTTGTGGAAAATATGGAATATAGCCCGAAATTCAGGCTCGCCTTTAAAGTTCCATACGACAGCTAATATCATCGAAATTCTCCATCGGATTATTAAAAAGTCAGCTGTGGAGGCTTCATTTGTCAGTATAGCTAACTGGGCAGAAGTGGACCAGGTCATTAGCGAGCTAAAATCAGACCAAGGGCTAATTGTTATGATGGCAGATCGTAACCGCTTTTCGTATAAATCACCTATCCACACAATAACGCAATACCTGAATGAAAACCGGATTGAGAACAACTATCTGCTTATCTATCCATATACGGAAAGCGATGTCGATGCTGCAGAAAAGCGTTCTATCAGCAATCATGAGGATTTTGCCGAAATTGGTAAATTGATACAGAAGGTGTTCCGTTAGGAGGGATTTTAGAATAGCGGTACAAATGAGCCGATTCTTTACCTATTTAAAACTTTTGTAATTTCGATGATGGAGACCTCCTCCTTGGACTTACTTTCCTGTGCTTTGGCGGTACGGCGATAGGTATACTGCCGGGAACGGCTAAAGTCACGCGGTAAAACTTTCTTCTCTAAATAATCTTGTACGACATATTTTCGCAGGAGCAGTGACACTCGGTTTGGCTCAATGCTAACATTGTAGTCTCTTTTAAAAATAGCGATAATTTGTTCAATGGTAAGATACTCGGAAAAATAATTTGAATTAAAAATAAGGTGATCGATACTNNTACTTTCGCGCTGATAGCGATGCTCTGCTTGTGAAGCCATTGATGTAGGCGTTCGATTCTCCGGCTCATCGATGAAAAATTTTTGGCCTGATTGGAAAAACTTAGCTTTGAACAAATTAAATGCGCTATGCGGATCTTTAGCAATAGTCAAACCTTTTGTAGCGTTGAAAAAATCAGCCATATCAATCGCTAGTGAATCACATATTTTTGCTAGCGATTCTACAGATATTACTAAACGCTTATTGTAATAACTTCGAATCTGACTTTCGGGAATCTTACTAAAATTGGCTAACCCCGATAGTGTGAAAGAGGTTAAATCAAGAATCTCAGAAATCCTTTTTGAAATAAATTCAGCTAAAGCTATGTTCGTTACTTTTCCCATTGGTATATAATAAAATCTCTCGTCATTCAGGTTAAAACGAGTCTGCTTTTCGTTACTAAATTATTAAAATTTTAATATTTTTCTAATATCCTATAAATATATTTATTAACGCTATTTTACTTTTGACTATTATTGTATAATGGTCAAAAGTTTTTATATTTGTTTCACGCCTTCGAGGAAACGAATATAAACTGGAAGGTCAAAAATACATAGCACATGAAATATTACTTACTTACATTTTCTGTTTCGGCACAGGTACTGGCCAAACGCGCTGAGCTTATAAGCTATCTGGGCCGGCACATTGCGGATCTGAAATATATTTCAGCCGACCTACAGGATAGGCTATGCACGATTACGCTTCGAACAAAACGAAGGGACGAAGCTACAATCCTTAATCTGATCGCGATCAGAGGATTCAAAGCATCATTTTTATCAGCGGTTGAAAGTGCATAGATATTTAGGAAGATATTTATCCTGATCAGTTTAAATGTCATATAATTTATGCCTACGATATGCTTTAATTTGGGATAGGGCAAAAAACATTTAACTAATTATTCCACAATATATAAATCCTTTATGGAGTGACTGCTGTTCTGTAAAGTAACCGAGGACTTCAGATAAACGATAGCTTGTCGATGGCCTTGGTATGCCATTCGGCACGCTATCCAGGATAAATCATGAATAAAAAAAGAGAAAAGCACCACCTGTCATTCAACATCAATGGAGTAGAACATCGGCTGTCTGTCTTGCCGTGGGTGACTCTACTTGACGCAATTCGCGAAAATTTAAGTTTAACCGGTACAAAAAAGGGCTGCGATCATGGACAGTGCGGTGCCTGTACAGTTTTGATTGATGGGCGTCGCATATTAAGCTGTCTGACCCTGGCAGTCATGAAAAATGGTGCTTCGATAACGACCATTGAAGGTATTGCCAAAGAAGACGAGCTCCACCCATTGCAACAGGCATTTATCGAATATGACGCTTTTCAGTGTGGCTATTGTACTCCGGGCCAAATCTGTAGTGCAATTGGTATGCTCAATGAAGGAAAGGCGCAGACGCGGGAAGAAGTGCAGGAACTCATGAGTGGTAATTTATGTCGCTGTGGGGCCAATAGAGGTATTATTGATGCAATCATGGACGTGAAAAGGAAAATGTATGAATAATCTAC
>DKIT01000053.1:0-373 GCA_002454415.1 Sphingobacterium sp. UBA6711 | reverse complement strand
GCATTGGTGCACTACTTACGAATGCGGAAACAGCCTATCATCCAATCATCGAAAAACATTATCCCCTGTTATCCAAAGCGATCTTGGCAGGGGCATCTGCACAGATTAGAAATATGGCAACCAATGGTGGCAATCTCCTACAGAGGACCCGGTGCTACTATTTTTATGATCCGGAGGTTCCCTGTAACAAAAGAGAGCCAGGATCGGGGTGTTCGGCGATAAACGGATTCAATCGCATTCCTGCCATACTCGGGCACAATGAACAATGCATCGCTGTGTTTCCTTCCGATATGTGTGTTGCGCTTGCAGCCTTGGATGCGAATGTCAATGTCGTGGGTAAAAATGGAAAACGCAGCATACGATTCGGGGATTT
>DKIT01000205.1 GCA_002454415.1 Sphingobacterium sp. UBA6711 | reverse complement strand
TGTAAGGCGAATATTAACAAGTAAATATATAACCAGAAGAATTATGTAGATTGAAATGCATATTGGTGTTGTCGCACAAGCGACAAATGAACCATGAAGTGCAATAGTAAGAAATAAGAAAAGCAAAGACTCAAAATAAAAGAATGGGAAATAAAACCAAAGCCGATTTTATGGAAGGTATAGCAGGCGTTTTTAAGCCGCTGATGATATTGCTCGTAGGGCTGTTCTTTGTAGGGAAAAGTATAAAAAATGATTTTACTAAATATTATCAAACATACGATCAGATTCCGATTACGGCGATTGACAGTATACAATTGAATAAATTTGAGCTTACAGGATTTAAGGTTAAAGAAATGCAAATAAATGGAAAAAAAAGTGGCGGCATTGATTTGTATGCCAACGATGAGGAAACCGATGCAAAAGTTACTATCATCGCTGATGACATAAACCATTTTTTGGAAGATTATCATTCGAAAAATAAAATAATCGCTAAAAAATTTGAAGGTGTGCACCAGGGATCTCCAAGTGTGGTAAGAGCGTATATTACCACTTATGGCGTGAATAACGGCAATCATAAACCGACAACAATTCTTATCTATGAAGAGTATTTTAGATGGAAATCTGTACTAGGCATATATGCGTTATGTGCAATAGGAATTTTATTTCTCGTGTTTATATTGTTGGCAAAAATAAAAGTCTATTAACTGCCGCTTATGATCGATTTAAGACAGAAAAATGTGGATAATAAGTATTTTGAAAAGTGCTATTCGACTGCTGCAAAAGATGTTGTCAGTGCAGTATACTATGAAAAGGATCGGCTGTTTATCGCAGACTGGAAAAGTAACCTCTATTGTATAGACACAACAACCAATATCAAGAAATGGGAAGTCAAGCTCAAGAATCCTATACTATTTGAATTCATACCCTTTAATCAAAAGCTTTACGCGCTTAACGAAAACACATTGTTTGAGATCGATGTTGCGACTGGTCATGTCGAAGAAAAGATTCATTTTGTTCTCATAGGATCTGTAGTTCATTGTCAGCATACAATCTACTTAAATGAACGCAGCAAAAAAGGTCCGAAGACAACTGGCCGAATACTTGAGGTCAATCTTAAGAATTTCCTGGTCACAACAATTAAGGAAGAACAGCAAAAGTCAACATTTGGTATGCTAACAAAAAAAGAAATTGCTGTGGTTGGTGATCAGGTATTTTTTTATTGCGATCAGGCTATATATCAGTACAATGTTTCAGATCGTACAATGCAAAAGATCTATGAAAATCACGCGATCGAAAATAGAATACAGGCGATCCATCAATTGGGCAAAGGAATATTGTTTGTGCCTGGAATGAAAAATCCAGATGCAGGGAAGGGGCATTTTCCCTCCAATGCTGCCATACATATGATTTTTCAATGGAAGCCGATTTCGGGAGTGCGTCCTATAGATCAAACCTTAATTTCCTCAACCATCCCTTTTAGAGGTAACGAAGTTTGCGGCAGCGATAACGAGCGTATCACAACGTATGGCGGATATGTGTTTTTCAGCAAAGGTGATCAGTTAAAAATAGTCGAAATCCCGGATAGAGATCTAGTCGGTCAAGACGGATATCTCTATAAACAAGGAAATGCAATATACCTTTTGGTACCGCAATTATTTGATGATAAAGATGATTTGCAGGGCTTCGGCCTATACAAGATAGAAGAGCATGCACTGTTTTTTTTGGAGAAGTTTATCACCAACACAATAGGGGCTAAATTTAAAATTCCGGAGTTTGATTTCTTTGGCGAAAAGATAGTTGTTCGATGTGAAGGACAAGTCTATTTATTAAGTAAAATTTCAGATTANNTCAACGCAACAAAAAATAATTGAGATTGAAAATGTATTTATATTAAAAAAGTGCTTGTATGTAAGTTGGGGAGTACTGCTTTTAATAGTTACTTCTTGTATAAGATCCCACAATACGAGCAATGAAATAAAAGATGAAAAAACCACAGAAATCGAATCAATTACTTCACATAAACCTCATTCTATTATGACAGATACAGCAAGTTATGCAGAATTGAAAAACCAAATAACTACACGATTTAAGGTCTTGGAGATGGAAGAAATGATCACGGGAGAGGAACGCAAATACCTCACAGGTATCCTGATCAGCGATGTAGAATTTTTTGAAAATAATTCCGATACAGTAGCGCTAAAAAATCAAGTGCTGATCAGTTTGAAAAAAATGAAAACTGCGGAATTGGATACCGAGGACAGAGAAGCTATTGCACATTGGTACTTTGTATTAACACAGAAGAAAGCAATAAATGTAGAAGATGATCTGAATAGATGGCTTTATGCACTTTAATTCGTTATTCTGGTTGCATGTATTGACGGTTTAAAAGTATCCTCTCTATGAACTACAGTTCATAGGGAGGATACCCCTGTGAGCGTTCCGATTTAAAATCGGAACCATTACCCGCCCTTTAAGAATACATAATTTTCTAAAAATCAACCCTAAAGAGTATATGTCTTCCTTTGTTTTACTTTTTTATACCCGAAATAGTATAATTATAAAAATTTATCTATACTTATATCAGAAAAGGTATAGTTATGGATTGATTACGACAGTTCGTTAAGCAAAAAAGAAAAGGATTAAAGTTAACGCAAGAGGACTTAGCATTAAATGCTGGAGTTGGATTGCGCTTTGTTCGAGCTTTAGAGCAAGGTAAGAAAACTCTTCGTTTGGATAAAGTAAATTATGTTTTAGCTCTTTTTGGAAAAGAAGTTAGGCAAAAAGCGCAAATAAAACAAAATCATATTCAAAGTATTCGGAATGCAAAGGAATTCTATAGAGTGACTGAAAAACAGAGAATTCCTTCAATTAAATTTTAAATAATGAAGAAATTATTATTAACGTTCATCTTCCCTTTTAGTATTTTTTCTTGTACGAACAGTTTTGTAGAAAAGGATGTAGTAGGTGTATATACTCCTGTCGAGTATAAAAATTGTTACGACACCATTCAATTATTGGAGGGAGGTGTTTATTTTAGAAAAGTTTACGATACAAATAAAAAAATCTTGTTAAATATTAAAAGTAAATACGAGTTGCGAAATGAGGGTAGTCAAATTTTTTTTCATTCTTATTTTTTAAATTTGGATAGAGATTTAGTTAAGTTTCCAGAACTTGTAAATGATACTTTGGGGGTAGCTTTGTTAAATCTTGAAAAAAATAAAGGGAAGATAGGATTTTGTACAGGATATTATTCAGCAAGTTTACCTAATCAAAATTGCTTTCAAAAACAAAAATAGCTCAGATTACTCCACAAGCCCTACAGGTAATTAGAAAATTCGATGGTCAAACTGACTTCCGGACAGATTGAGGTAGCATCGCCTGTCAATTATTAAATGATGGGAATGTTTGATTGCTGTCCAATTTTTTTAGGAACAATAGTCACTAGCGTCCTAAAGGATGAAAAAATAGCGGTGTTTTGTGGGAAGAGGTCAATCTGTGGCGTGTTTCCTTGTCAGAATTTAATATTCATTCTTTTGAACCCCGTCTTACCCCAATAACTGTATTTAATCTGTCCCGTAATTTGATCCTTAGCGATGCAGCCTATATATCTGCTGTCAAGCGCATTGTCTCTGCTATCGCCCAATACAAAAATACTATCTGTCGGAACAACGAACGCATTCATATTCATCATACCATTATCGAACTCTTCTTTACTTTTATAGATGCGATGACTGTGTCCGTTTGGAAATGTCTCTTCCAATTCAGAAAAGTTTATACCTTCTATATTTCTGTCTGCCATAAATTTGGATTTACTTAGCTTGTTATTTATCGATACAATATTGTCTTTAAGTGAGATCGTGTCTTTGGGCAGACCAACTATACGATACATGAATAACTGACCATCTTCTTTAGTAAACGTAATCAGATCTCCAGTTTTAGGTGTGTTTCCTTCGTAGGCTTTTGTATCTATTATAATCCAGTCGCCTTCCAGAATCGTTGGATTATTGGCTGTTGTTTGAGTAATGTAAGATTGTATGCCTATCATTTTTTTCTTGTCAAACACAAATGTCATTGTAAAGATGAGGCAGGCGATCAGGGCATAATAATACCATTTGTTGTAAGTTTTAAGGACATAAAATTTTTGTCTTTTTGCATTCAGTATAGCATCCATTACCATAAATAAAAGGAATGATATGCCAATTGCCATAAAAATACACATTCCGGCAAAGGAGGTTACCCAGCGCGTAACAGCAAAAATTACAGGAATTAGATAACTTAGAGCCCAATATAGAATACCTTTCTTTATCTGTCCATTATAGACCTGCCCTAGACCAGGAAAAACTAAAGAAAATACACCTGCGATAAAAGGATTTCTTGGATGCGACTGAGGTACATCAATTGTTGTTCGATCTTCCATAAAAGAATAATAGGTCTACTAATAAGTATAGTGCGGTAATCGACTGCCTGCTTATAGAAAGCCTTTCCCAGCATTTAAAATTAGTCATTTATTTTTTGAATGTGGTTGGCCATTATTAGTAAAATTATTAGAAGACCTATTAGAAAAACTAGTTGAAAAGAAGAGCAAGGATTTAAACTTCTTGGTGATAATATAGTTATTAGCATGGATGGGAAATTAAGGGCGCAGGATAATATTTTTGTTGAGCGATTATGGCGAATAGTTAAATATGAAAATGTATATTTACAAGCATATCATCGCCCTAAGACACTACGTTCTAGATTAAAAGATCACTTTAAATTTTATAATTAGGAGCATTTTCATCAGTGGATAAATTATGATAAGCTAAAAAGCTTGCTATGAGCAAATAGAAGTCTAAGCTTAAGAACGGAGCTTATTATGAAAAATAGACATTATAAGATTATACTTAACAGGTCTGAATATGGAACTTTCGAATAACGAACATAACTTTTATAGCGAAATCAGAGACTTACTTACACAGGCACGGAACCAAGCGTATCGTGCTGTCAATACCATTATGGTGCAAACTTATTGGCAGATCGGTAAGCGTATTGTGGAGCAAGAACAGCAAGGCAGTAGCCGTGCAGGCTATGGAGATTTCATAGTATCAGGCCTTTCTAAGTATTTGTCAGATGCATTAGGTAAAGGTTTTTCAGAAGCCAACTTACGGAATATGCGGCATTTTTACCAAACCTTCCCCGACTTCGACCAATCCTCTACGCAGCGCGTAGGGAATTCACAATCCGTTACGCACTGCGTAACGAATCTCAGCTGGACAAATATCCGCCTGATTATGCGGATTGATGATCCCACGGAACGCGAATATTATATCAAAGAGGCCTCAGGGCAAAATTGGACTTCACGCGTATTGGAACGGAATATCAAGAGTGGTTACTACCGTCGATTACTTTCTACACAACAAGCTCATGCGCTTTCTGATCTAGAGAAATATAATCCAGCGGACTTTATCAAAGACCCCTATATTGCCGAGTTTCTGGATGTGCCCGAAGATCTGACAGGGAAAGAGTCTATTTTAGAAAAAGCATTGATCAACAATTTGCAAAAGTTTCTACTTGAACTTGGAAAAGGATTTTCTTTTGTCGAGCGCCAGATGCGCATCAGCACAGAAACTTCTCATTTTTATGTGGATCTAGTTTTCTACAACTATCTGCTCAAGTGTTTTGTGGTAATTGATTTGAAGACAACTAAGCTCAGTCATGGCGATATCGGTCAGATGGATATGTACGTTAGAATGTTTGATACGCTGAAGCGTGGAGAGGACGACAATCCGACTATTGGCATTATACTATGTGCCGAGAAGGATGAAACTATCGTAAAATATTCCGTTTTAAAAGAAAATAAGCAGCTGTTTGCTTCGAAGTACAAAACGGTGTTGCCTAGCGAAGAGGAACTGGCAGAAATGATTGCGATGCGCAATCGCAAATTGATTGAAACAAGAGAGAATAATGACTAAAAAAACAATATAAAAACTTCACAATTTCGGTTGCCTTGGATGCTTCTTTTAAGAAGCGATGTCTTAAGGTTATCAACTGGTGGTTTGCCAGTAAAAGAGGGCAAATCACTAGTGAATCATCTATTTATTAAGGCCACGTAGTGAGATGTGGCTTTTTTATGATTTATCTATTTTTATTTAGTTCGCTTTATTATCCTAAATAATCTCGTCAGGGATTTGACTCAACTGTGAAACTAAATAATTAATGGGGGCGGACAATTCAGATTGGTTACAATCATATTGATCAATAACGCCATAGATTTCAAACGATGATATATTGAAGCCCTCTTCGATGTCATTATAGTAAATTATTTGATTTCCAAATAAAGCAACCACCCAAAAGCCCCCACTGTCATCTCCAAATGATTTTTCTTGCCACTTATGAGGAGTTACTTTGATGAGATTCCAAAGGTTTAAAGCTTTATAATCCATTGTTAGTTCTGCTTGCAAAATAAGAAGTTCTATTTTGTCAATTGATATCGGTGGCCACATGTGCTAAGATAATAAAATTTTAAAGTGAATTATCTATCTCGGAGTCTATAGCTTCATTGAATCGTTAATTCGAATGATAACTTTCACCTTCCCATTCCCGCCATTCACCGAGTTTTCCTGATCGTTGGTCTAAAGGTCATAGGCTAGGGGCGTATTGTGTCGTAGTTTTGAGTCAACAAATAAGAAAAGAAAAAAAACTAACACAATAAAATAAAG
>DKIT01000199.1 GCA_002454415.1 Sphingobacterium sp. UBA6711 | reverse complement strand
GCTGCTACAGCAGACTCAGAAACAATTTTGAAAAACCCTATTTGACCAGTTGCTTTAACATGGGTACCACCGCATAATTCTTTAGAATATTGATCATCGAAAGTAATCACACGAACATAGTCTCCATATTTTTCCCCAAACAGAGCCGTTACACCTGAATCTAAAGCTTGTTGATAGGGCACGTTACGTTCCTCTTTTAACGGAATATTTTCACGTATTTTTGCATTGACAATATCTTCCACCTGCTTGATCTCTTCATCTGTCATTTTAGCAAAGTGGGAGATATCAAAGCGCAAAATATCAGCGTTGACCAGTGATCCTTTCTGATTCACATGAGTTCCGAGTACTTGTTTAAGAGCCGCATGCAACAAATGGGTCGCCGAGTGGTTATTTTCAGTATCTATACGCTTATTGCTATCAACCTGAGCAACGAATGTTCCTTTTAATTCTAAAGGCAATTTGTTTGTAAAATGTACAAATAGGCCGTTTTCCTTTTTCGTGTCGGTGATGTAAATCTTCTCTCCTGTTTCTTCGGAAACCAATTCACCCGAATCACCTACCTGACCTCCTCCTTCTGCATAAAAAGGACTAACAGAAAGCACTAGTTGAAATTGCTCTTTATTTTTCGAAACAACTTTACGGTATTTCACAACCTCAGTTTTGGCTGTTAATGTATCATAACCAACAAACTCAAAACCCTCCTCATCATTAACCAAAACCCAGTCGCCTGTATCTATAGCTGTAGCAGCACGGGAACGATCTTTCTGGATTTGAAGTGCTTGATTGAAGCCCTCCATATCAACTGTCAATCCTTTCTCACGCGCTAACAATTCTGTCAAATCGATCGGGAAGCCATAAGTATCGTATAGTTCAAAAGCGAAGTCACCATTAATTAAGGTATGGTCTTCAATATAATTTTCGAAACGTTGCACTCCCGTAGATAGAGTTCTTAAGAAAGAAACTTCTTCTTCTAAGATTACTTTTTGAACAAAATCCTGTTGCTGAATCCATTCATCAAATACACCAGCAAACTGAGCCGCTAATACAGGAACAAGCTCATTGATAAATGGTGCTTTAAAGCCCAAGAAAGTATATGCATAACGCACTGCGCGACGTAAAATACGACGAATGACATAACCCGCTTTATTATTAGAAGGCAATTGTCCATCAGCAATGGCAAAGCTAACAGCACGAATATGATCGGACACCACCCGCATAGCAATATCAGACTTTTCATCTACCCCATATTGAATACCGGATTTTTCTGAAATAAAATTGATGGTCGGTGTAAACACGTCTGTATCGTAATTGGATGTTTTACCCTGAATACATCTCACTAAACGTTCGAACCCCATTCCAGTATCAACATGTTTGGCCGGTAGGGACTGAAGGGTTCCATCTTTTAAACGATTAAATTGCATAAAGACGAGGTTCCAAATTTCGATCACTTGTGGGTGGTCGGCATTGACTAGAATTTGTCCTTCAACCTGAGTCCGTTCCTCAGCAGTACGCATATCGAAATGAATTTCAGAACAAGGCCCACAAGGTCCTGTCTCCCCCATCTCCCAAAAGTTATCCTTTTTGTTACCTAGTAATATCCGATCTTCAGCGATCCATTCTTTCCAAAAATCGAACGCTTCCGTATCACGCTCCAAGCCTTCTTTTGAATCTCCCTCAAAAATGGTCACATATAAACGATCCTTATCTAACTTATAAACTTCTGTCAGTAACTCCCAAGCCCAAGCAATAGCCTCCTTTTTAAAGTAGTCTCCAAAGCTCCAATTGCCCAACATCTCAAACAAGGTGTGATGGTAAGTATCTATTCCTACTTCTTCCAAATCATTATGCTTACCGGAAACACGAAGACAACGTTGTGTATCAGCAACACGGGGAAATTTTATGGGTGCTTCACCAAGGAACAAATCCTTAAATTGATTCATCCCAGCATTAGTAAACATTAATGTGGGGTCATTTTTTACAACTACTGGTGCTGAAGGTACTATCTGATGCCCTTTACTTTTAAAAAAGTCCAGAAAGGCTTGACGAATTTCTCTACTTGTCATTTAATTATCTAAAAATATGTGCAAACTTACTCAAAATTGGTAGGTTATGCAATGTAGAATTCCAGATATTGACCTAGAAAAGACGATAGCCAATAAACACTCCAATCGTATTTATTGACTTTTCAAACAAAAAAATCAACACTCCATTTGCAGACTATGAAGTTAAACCAATTTCCACCTATGACAGTAATCACTAACAGGCATTAAATCGAACATTTTAAAAGTGTTATTTAATCCTCAATTTTGTCTAACATGTGTCAAATTGTACCCGTAAAACAACAAAAACTATTTGACTTATCGTCACGCACAATTACATTTGTTTTATTACATTTGATATAAGAAAAGGAGTTCCATAATCATTTGTGGACAGGCTTCCTAAAAGTGCAAAACAATTAAGATAAGATTTTGTAGATTAAATTCCCTCTAATGAAAAAAAACATTCTACTACCGGTAGATTTTTCGGCTCATTCTAATAATGCTGTAAATTATGCTGTGGAGCTAGCCATAGAAAAAGGCTATTCGCTACATCTTTATCACAACTACACGTCTGCCTCCACGGTGTTTGAAGGAGAGCATACTTCTAAAGGAGAAAATTCGCCAACATTTAAGGCTGATATCTTGATCAAAAATCTTGCAGAATCAATCCAATCAAAACATCCACATCTTGAAATTACGACGCAGTGTGAACGTGGCATGATCACAGAAACGCTTCCTGAACTTGCAAGGCCAGATCGTTTTGACTTTGTGATTATGGGTACAAAGGGCATCACTAATGATGATAGCCAACTTATCGGTAGTACAACTTATGTGATCAGTAAAAAGACCAAGGTCCCTGTGCTTGCCATTCCTCAAGAAGCTTCTTTCGAAATGATAGACAAAGTTGGCCTACTCTCCAATTTTAAGGAAGAAGAAGTTCAAACTGTACAGGACTTTGTCAACATTATAGGTAAAGACTTCGAATTAAAACTGATGCATGTCCATTACGATCATTCATCAGAAAGCAGAATTGAGGACAAGCTGGAAGTTTGGAAATATAAGATCAAAAAATATATTGGCGTCACCAATATAGCGATAGAAGTCGATTCTATCCAAGGAGATATTGATGACTTAGATACTGTACCTGAAGTTATCAACGAAATGATCCACGAAGAAAAGATTAAAATACTGTTGGTGACACGATCCAGAAAATCTTTTTTTGAAAGGCTTTTTACTAGATCGGTTGCCAAAGCTTTATTTAGCCAACCGTTAGTTCCCATATTTTTCACCAAAGCTTAACACGATAACTATGTCTAAATTATTAATACCTATAGATTTTTCTGAAAACGCTAGCGTTGCGGCACACTATGCTGCCCAAATCGCAATAACGACAAATAACGAAATTACACTCTTCCATTCATTCACTTCGCACATCAACAAATTTGCAAACACGAAGCATTTAGTAGACCCTTCAGAGGAAGATGCGAAACTTAAAATGGAAACCCTTGTAGCCGAACTTCTACAAAAATATCCTTCAATTAAAATTTCTACACGATTTGCAAACGGGATTTTGGCTGAATCTTTGGAAAAACAAGAGATAAAAGACAGCTACCAAACCGTGATTATGGGAACAAAAGGGGCTACAGGTCTTGAATCTGTGTTGATCGGAAGTAACACTTATGATGTCATTAAAGAATCAAAAATACCCGTTTTAGCCGTGCCAAAAAATGCAACAAAACTAAAGAAAGATAACATCGGACTATTAACAAATTTTAAGCCTGGCGAACTGGAAGTTCTGAAACAAGCGATCCCTTTATATGGAAATAACTTTCATCTACAGCTCATTCACATAAATACAAAAGAATTAGAAATCAACACCTTAGGAAATAAATTAGAAAATTGGATCGAGCAAATCATTGCCGAGACAGGGATAGAAGATATTTCCTACATTGTAAAATCACCGAGCTACTTTGCAGGCTCTCGCGAGAACATTGCGAATGGTATACATACAATTATTAGAGACGAAGATATTGATGTCATCCTGATCACAAAAAGTCGAAAAAGCTTTTTTCAAAACATTTTTACGGAGAACATTGTTAAGCACATGGCTTTTGAAATTGAAGTGCCAAACTTTTTTGGACGCGTGGAGTAAACCAAATAATTTTTGGCAAATTTATTGCAAGAGTGTTCAGTGAGTTAAATTAACAAGTTTATTATAGTAGAAAATTTTACAAACACGCATTATGAAAATTAGCCTTAAAAAATCAGGATTACTTGTTGCGGCAGGAATTTTATCCACCGCATCCTTTGCACAAAGCACAAAAGAAGCATCAATTGAAGGCACAACTCCACTGGGTTCAGCGACACAATATCGAACTTGGTCTATCGGTGTAGGTGCAGGTGTAACGAGCTTACAGAACATCGCCAAATTTAACAACGGTGGTTATGACAAGTTGGATTGGAATTTGGGATACAGTGCATATATCAAAAAACAAATCTCACCGTCTTTCGGCTTAAAAGCGACTTACTTTGGTGGTAAAACAGCTGGTTACGTTGATAGCGACAAACAAACTGGTTTTGAAACAAAAACCCCCTGGTCAGTTGCGTTATCGGGTGAATTTTTAGCAGCCAACACCAATTGGAGATTCTTCAATAGCTTCATTAAACCTTACGCATCCATTGGTGTTGGTGTAATGAATGCCGAAACAGCTGCTATCGCAGGTGGTGACAAGGGTGAATATGGCGATTCTTATTCAAAAATATATGTACCAGCAGATTTTGGTTTCAAGTTTGCTGTTGCAAAAGGGATCAACTTTGAGCTAGGATATCAATTGAATTGGGCTAACCAAAGATTTGACAACAGAACGGGAGAGCAAAATCCAGTGGATAGACGCTATAAAAATGACTTGTTCACTTATGCGCATGCTGGCCTAGAATTCGCATTGGGTAGCGGAAGCAAACCGGCATTGAACAATTCAAACCCTGTGGCAACTCTTGTCAACGACTACACGCTAAAATATGATGATCTAAAGGCTCAAAATGATGCTTTAAATGCAAAAAACCAAGCGTTACAAGGTCAATTAGATGGACTAAACAGTGATCTTAAAGATGACGATGGTGATGGCGTAGCTAATAAATATGACAAATGTCCAGGCACACCATCGGGTGTTCAAGTGGATGGATCAGGTTGTCCAATTGTCGTGAAAAACGAGACTAAAGTGGTAGAGAAAGTTGTGGTTACTGAAGCCGATAGAAAAGTTGTCGCTGACGCGATCAAAAACTTGGAATTTGATTTAGGTAAAGCGACCATACGTCCTACCTCATATGCAACATTAAATAGAGTTGCCGCACTATTGATTGAGAAAAATTTCAGTCTGAAACTAGCTGGTCATACAGATAACACGGGTTCACGTGAATTAAATATGCGCTTATCAAAAGAACGTGCTGAGTCTGTAAAAGCGTACTTAGTATCTCAAGGTGCAAATGCATCACGTATCGAAGCTACAGGTTATGGTCCTGACCAACCAATCGCAACTAACAAAAATGCTGCTGGTCGTCAACAAAACCGTCGTGTAGAATTTACGCTTTATTAGTAGATACGTTTTTATCTATATAGCCAAAAGGCATCACTTTCAAGTGATGCCTTTTTTTTATGGATTCAAAAGAATAAACTGAATATTCCTTTGTGTTTAAAATAAAAACCCCTTGTTCGAATAGTTATTTTCCTATCGGATATCGATCGTATCACGTTTTTCCCAAAACTGGACAAACAGTTCCTGTAGAATATCTTCCACATACGCAGAAGCATCATTCCGTTCTTTAATAGCGCTAAGCCACTGTTGATATATAACTGGTTCTTGATCCATACCTAGATCAAAAATAAGGTTGAGATATTAAGTTTTTATTAAAAAAAGAATAAAGAACGTATAAGAAAGCAAAATAGTTTACAATCAAAATAATACTTTTCAAAGTATAAGTACTGGGATACCCTCGATAAAGTTTTTTATTTCTTGATTTGAGATCAATCAATCCCCTTAAAAACAATGATTTAAAATTCTTTGATTATTCAAATATTATTTTTACCTTTGCAACGCCTTAGGCAATAGTGCCTATTGTATATAATATTTCATGAACCCATTTTTAGAACTGGGAATCCGTGAGGAAGTTGTTAATGCCATCTCAGAATTAGGTTTCGAAAAACCTTCTGAAATTCAGGAAAAAGCCATTCCTGTTTTATTGACTGGTAACGACGATTTTGTCGGATTAGCCCAAACTGGCACAGGAAAGACCGCGGCATTTGGTCTTCCATTATTAGAGCAATTAGACTTTTCTCAAAAACACCCACAGGCATTAATCCTTTGCCCAACTCGGGAATTATGTTTACAGATCTCAAAAGATTTAGAAAAATTTGCTAAATACGTTGACAACGTACATGTTGTTGCTGTATATGGAGGTGCAAATATCTCAGACCAGCTACGTCAAATTAGACGTGGAGTGCAAATCGTAGTAGCGACCCCTGGTCGTATGTTGGATATCATTGGCAGAAATGCGATTGATTTCTCAAATGTTAAGTATGTTGTATTAGATGAAGCGGATGAGATGCTCAATATGGGCTTCAAAGAAGACATCAACAACATTTTGTCAGAAACTCCTGACGAGAAAAAAACTTGGTTATTTTCGGCGACAATGCCTGCTGAGGTACGTCGTATCGCGAAAAATTACATGACCAGCCCCGTTGAGCTTACTGTAGGTACAAAAAATACTGGTAATGCCAACATTGAACACCACTATTACTTGATCAAAGCAAAAGATAAATATGCAGCGTTCAAACGTATCGTGGATTCAAATCCCGATATTTTTGGTATCGTATTTTGTCGTACAAAAATTGAAACACAAGATATCGCTGAAGCGCTGATAAAAGATGGTTATAATGCAGATTCTTTGCATGGTGACCTGTCTCAACAACAACGCGATAAAGTCATGAAACGCTACCGCGACCGTAGTTTACAATTATTGATCGCAACAGACGTAGCCGCTCGTGGTATTGATGTAAGTGATGTAACTCACGTTATTAACTTCTCTTTACCTGATGAAACAGAAAACTATACACACCGTTCAGGCCGTACCGCCCGTGCAGGTAAAACTGGTATTTCACTTTCTTTGGTAAACGTAAAAGAACTCAGCAAAATCCGTCATCTTGAAAAGATCATCGGTAAGCCTTTTGAGAAAAAACAAGTACCTCAAGGTGCTGAAGTTTGCGAAAAACAATTATTTTCTATTGTTAAAAAGATTGAAAATGTTGAAGTAAACGACGAACAAATCAGCCCATTCTTGCCTGCAATTATGGAAAATTTGGAGTCACTTTCAAAAGAAGATATCATCAAAAGATTTGCTTCTCTTGAGTTCAACCGTTTCTTGGATTATTACAAAAACGCACCAGATTTAAATATCGAAGCGCGTGACGGTGGTCGTGAAGACCGCGGTGATAGACGTGATGGTCGTTCACGTGAAGGTTCAAAAGGCTACACGCGTTTATTTATGAACTTAGGTTCAGTAGATGAATTCTCTCGTGGAGACATGTTGGGCTTCATCTGTAACAATGCGAATATTTCAGGAAAATCAATCGGTAAAATTGATTTGAAAGGCGTGTTCACATTCTTCGAAGTTCAAGATGCAGAAGTTGAAAAAGTATTCCAAGGATTCCAAGGTGTAGATTACAACGGTCGTCAAGTACGTATTGAAGTATCTGGTGAAGCTAGAGGTGAAGGTCGTAGCGACCGTGGTGGAAGAAGTCGTGGTGGTGACCGTGGCGGAAGACGTGAAGGCGGATACCGTGGTGGTGATCGTGGCGGAAGACGTGAAGGTGGATATGGTGGCGGTGAACGCAGCGGAAGACGTGAAGGCGGATTCAGTGGTGAGCGTCGTGATCGTGGTGAGCGCAGCAGCAATGGCGGCGGTTTCCGTGACTTCTCTGGAAAACGTAAAGAATCAAAAAGTAAATACTAGGTCTTACCGTTAGTATTTAAATACGAATAACAAGACTCTGATCTACATAGCCTTTTGGTTATGTTGGTCAGAGTTTTTTTCATTTATCGCTCCACCCCTAGTTTACTTCAATATAAAGCTCAACTCCCAATTGGGCCATATCATATTACCCCATTTTTCTGGCACATTAATCTCCGTAAAAAAACGTAAATTAGCTCCATTACACGAACGGGATTCCATCATGCTAACAGCGACAAGATTATTTGATTTAGCCTATCTGCAACAAGCAACTACGCCGGGCTTTCCTATGTTTTCCTACAAAAAAGGAGCAGATTGGGTAGCAGTAAGTAATACTGACTTTATTGAACAAGTCAATAGCGCTTCCAAAGGTCTAATTGCCCAAGGTGTTCAACCAGGAGAAAAAGTCGCATTAATCAGTGAAAACCGCATCGAATGGAATATTCTTGACTTTGCAATCCAACAAATTGGTGCCGTTGTCGTTGCGATTTATCCCAATATTTCTGAATCAGATTACAGCTATATATTTAATCATGCTGAGATCAAAAATTGTATCGTAAGTTCAAGAAAATTGTACACTAAGATCATTTCGATCCAAGATTCATGTCCGCTTTTGGACGCTATTTTCACCCTAGATAAAGAAGATAATTTACCACACTGGCAGAATTTCGTAGCCATGGGCTTTTCCATAACTGATGACGAGCTCCATACACGTCGAGATGCTGTTCATACAGATACATTGGCTTCTATCATCTATACATCCGGCACAACCGGAAATCCAAAAGGAGTCATGCTCGCTCATCGAAATCTACTCGCTGATACCATCAGCAGTGAATACTCCTTTCCAGTTGAACGCGGAGACCGTGCGCTATCCTTTTTGCCAGTTTGCCATGCCTATGAACGTGTATTCCAATACGTCTATATGTATAAGGGATTAACAATATTTTTCGCACAGTCCATGGATACAATAGGTGAAGATTTTAAATCTGTTCGCCCACATATCTTTTCCACTGTCCCTCGTGTACTCGAAAAAGTATATGAAAAGATTAAGACAACGGGCGAACAATTGAAAGGACTGAAACGCAACGTATTCTTTTGGTCGCTCCGTCTCGGGGAGCAATATACCTTAGAAGACCGTTCCTGGTGGTATGATGTCAAATTAAGTGTCGCACGAAAACTGGTCTTTTCAAAATGGCGCGAGGCATTGGGCGGAGACATCAAAGGTATCGCATCCGGGAGTGCTGCCTTACAAGAAAGACTGACTCGTCTCTATATGGCCGCTGGTATTCCCATATATGAAGGTTATGGTCTAACGGAAGCGGGTCCTTGTATCGCCGTAAACTGTTTTAAAAGAGGGATGAAAATCGGCACCGTGGGTCTGCCGTTGATCAATATTGAAATCAAACTTGCCGAAGATGGGGAGATCATCACCAAAGGCGAAAACAATATGATTGGCTACTATAAAAATGAAGAAGCCACTGCCGAAGTACTGAAAGACGGTTGGTTATATACAGGAGATATCGGACAATGGATAGACGGGAAATTTCTCAAAATTATCGATCGCAAAAAAGAGATGTTCAAAACTTCGGGAGGAAAGTACATTGTCCCGCAACAGCTAGAATCCAAGATCGTCGAATCCCCACTTATTGAACAAGTGATGGTGATTGGTGAGTCGCGAAAATTTCCAGCAGCTCTTATTGTTCCTAATTACGCAAATCTCTTAGAATCGAGCAAACATTTCTCTTCTTTAGCAAAGCTGTCGAGAATAGAATTTTTAAATAGTGCCGAAGTTAAACGGCAGATTGAATCTGAACTTCATCGCATTAATCAAAATTTTGGCAATTGGGAGCAGATTAAAAAATTTGCTATCATTTCTAATGAAATGACTGTAGAAACGGGGGAATTGACTCCTACCTTAAAAATGAAGCGGAAAATCATCCTTCAAAAGTATGAAAAAGAGGTTGAGCAGATTTACAACGATGGACACTATAAAAGATAAGTCCGGTTTTTTCGATTCAAGTACGAAGGTGTTCAGTTTACCTGCAAAGTGATAAACGTATTTTATCGGCGCATTAAAATAAACAAGGTAGACTACAAAAAAATAGCCTTTGTCAGAGACAAAGACTAGACTATATAGCAGTTTTTTTATTAAGGTTTATTTGATCAGACGCTGGCGAATGGCTTCATAAATAACGACCGCTGCGGATACAGACACGTTAAGGGAACCGATTTCTCCATACATTGGTATTTTTGCAAGATTATCCGCAATACGGATTAAATCATTTGATACTCCAACGTCTTCAGCCCCCATAATCACACATGTTGGCGCTGTATAATCCACATCGTAGATACTTGAGGTTGTCTTTTCAGTACTAGCAACCAACTGTACACCAGAATCGATCAAAAACTTACCAACTTTTGAAAGGCTGTCATGTCGACACACCGGGATTTTGTAGAGTGCCCCAGCTGATGTCTTGATTGCATCAGGGTTAACCTCAGCAGAACCTTTTTTTGGTACAATTATAGCGTGTACACCTGAACATTCTGCCGTCCGTGCAATAGCACCCAAATTGCGTACATCTGTCACACCATCCAACATCAACAGTAACGGAGTTTCACCTTTTTCATAAATCTGCGGTAAAAGATCCTCGATATTATGATAGGTAATCGGGGAAATCACAGCGATTACACCCTGGTGATTTTTACGGGTTATCCGGTTTAACTTCTCAATCGGCACCTGTTGAAAAGCAATATCATGTTCTTTTAGCAAAGCCTTCAATTCGAGGATTAAGCTACCGCTTAAACCACGTTGTACAAATAGCGATTCAATTTCTTTACCACTATCGATTGCTTCGATGACGGCACGAATACCGAATACCATCTGATTCACTTCACGTCTTTCTCCGTGATCGCGATCACGTCTTTGAAAATTTCCTTGCATCATAAAAACTAAATATTACCCCTCAATAAAAGAGACTGCAAACTTAGACAAATTGCTTTTTATATGCAATATAATTGCGCCTCATAAAAAAACAATTCATTTTCTCCCATGCTTTTTGACCGCTTTAATTAGCTCAATCCCAAGTTGAACTCCTTTCGTAAGGTATCCAAGAGCGGGTTCTTACTAACCATAGCTTGATACTTTTCCTGTGAAGTATAGGGCTTACGTGAAATAGTATGCTCCATCATTACACCCTGTAGATCTAACGAAAAATTTTGGAGCTTTACACGAAGATAGTTCAATATATCTACCTTAGCACTCTGTAATACATCCATCTGCACGCCATTTTCAACGTCAATTTCAATCAAGGTACCATTTAGACGAGGTTGCGTGACCGTCATCATGGTATACAAATTAATCTTATTTTGTGCCTTTAATTGCTCAGCATACGCTTTCCAAACTATGATAAACTGATCTAAGGATACCGCACGCTGCTCAGTTCCTCTGACAAGCTCAGGCTCATCGCCTTCTTTAGCGACAGTATTATTATCATAGATCGTATTCAAATCTGGTAAAGAAGGTATAATCGCGGAAGCTGAAGCTCCCCAGCCCCCCTTCTTTACTTTTGGCGGTATATTAGAAGCAGTAGCAGGCTCTGTATTCACCTTGACTTTCGCAATTTCGCTCTGATAATTTACAGGCGTTGCTTGAGAAGCTGGTTTTGTCTGTATTTGTCCAGGAGTGGCAGCGGGCACTCCTTCAATACGCTGGCTTACTTCCGAAGCTGTGATAGAAGAACCCTCGACATGAGCGTGAGCAGTTATTGGCTCAGGAAGTTTTTTTTTTACTCCCTCAGCAGCTGACGGAATCTGAACAGAACCAAGCTGACTCAATTTAATCGCATTCGCAATATGGCAGGTCTTTAAGAGTGACAGTTCAACTTGTAGACGTTGATTTTTGCTTGTCTTATAATTTATCTCACATTGATTGGAAATATTCAGGGCAGATAACAGAAATCCCGATGAAGATTTTTGCGCCTGCTGCAGATATTTCTGACGTATACTATCACTAACTTCCAGTAATTTTAATGTAGCAGGTTCTTTGGCGACCAATAAATTTCGGAAATGCGCCGATAGCCCTGCTATAAAGTGACTGCCATCAAAGCCATGGTTTAAGATTTCATTAAATATCAGAAGGGTCTGTGCAGCATCTTCTGCCAAAATCGAATCCGTTAACTTAAAATAGTAATCATAATCTAAAATATTAAGATTGTCGATCACAGCCTGATAAGTCACATTTTTATTGGAAAAGCTAACGATCTGATCGAACATTGACAATGCATCGCGGAGGCCACCATCAGCTTTTTGGGCGATAATGTGTAAACCATCCTGATCATATGAAATACTTTCCCGATCAGCAATTCTAGCCAAATGACCGGCCATATCCTCCACTTTGATACGATTAAAATCAAAGATCTGACAACGTGAAAGAATCGTGGGTAGAATCTTATGCTTTTCTGTAGTAGCTAAGATAAATATCGCATAGGAAGGAGGCTCTTCCAAGGTCTTTAAAAATGCATTAAAGGCCGCTTGGGAAAGCATATGAACCTCATCAATAATATAGATTTTATATTTTCCAGCCTGCGGTGGTATGCGTACTTGATCGATCAGGTTCCGAATATCATCCACCGAATTGTTCGAAGCTGCATCTAATTCATGGATACTAAAGGAATTGCCGTTCTGAAATGATTTACAACTATCACATTCACCACAAGGTTCAATGCCCTGTAATATGCGTTCACAATTTATCGTTTTCGCCAAAATACGTGCACAGGTAGTTTTTCCGACACCGCGGGGTCCACAAAATAAAAAAGCCTGCGCCAACTGATTGTTGTGTATTGCATTCTTTAAAGTGCCAGTAATATGTTGCTGACCTACAACCGAATCAAAGGTAATCGGGCGGTATTTTCGTGCAGAAACAATAAAATTATCCATTGCACGAAGATACGGATTTTATAGTTATTTTTTTACATAAGGGCTATATCGATATCAAAAACCAATTCGTCAGATTCCAAGAACTTTAAACCTAACTTGCTGTTAAGCCCCTGCCTTGAACAAGCAAACAAATATAAAATGAATAATTTATAGTCTGTTTTATGCTAATAAAAGCCCATGAAATTATTTTGGAAATAGTTTCATGGGCCAAATTGTATTATTTGCCTACCGTAACGACAATATCATCAACAAAAATACGGTTGACAGTGGCAGGCCAATTGCCAGTACGCTGGTCAAATGATCCACCCAATAACCAAAATTGAGTCTCAGCAGTGGCGCCCGTTATCTCAAAAGAATAAGTCGCCTCTGGCGCTTGCCACGCGGCCCTGCACGACTCTAAGCTCGAGTTAGGTGAAGCTATGTTCATGACATCAAATTGGCTTGCGCTGACTTTACCTGGCCCCTTGACACCAACAGTCAGTTGATGGTGGTCACCTGTGGCATATCGTACTGCTTTAAAAGTGACCAACAAGTTTTTTGTACGCTGCACGTTAGACAATTTCGGCGAAATCAGATCACCGCCGTAATTTGTCCGTCCCAGTTTAATAAAGCCAGGACGCGCGTAAATTGAAGCATAGCTACCTCCGCCTTCCGTCGTATTGATTGTACTGGACCAGCCTTTTGCAATTTCATCTGAAGCCCATAAGCCAACCCTTGTTTCCCCGGTTGTAACATTGAAAATTTCACTACCATAGCTTAACCAATTAAAATCTTCCTTGAGAACAACATCACCCTCCACCTGTAACTTCACGCCTTTCTGATATACAGTAAGTGGAGAGGCCTGTTGTACGTCGTCTAAAAATAATAAAACATTTGCTGTACGCTCAATATCTGTATTCTTATTTACTTTAATCGATACAGGGGTATCTCCCTCACCTTCCATAGGAGAAATTGTAAGCCAATCTATTTCATCCGGCAACATGACTTTCCACTTGCTGGTAGAACGAAGAATATATTGTCCTGTTATTCCAGGCTCAAGCACTTCTAAACGATTCGTTAGTCCATCTATTTTTAAATAAGGATCCTGTACTTGCCCTTGATTCGTAGCTCCGGCTTGCTCTATCTTAAGGACATTATTTTGTAACTTCCCATTTAGGGTAAAGAACAATGTTAACTCACGCTGTTCAGGATCGGTGTTTTTACTTACCCTAACCGTAAATGTGCCATGACCATTCCCTTCAACGGACTCAATTTTAACCCAATTCTCTTTCCGAAGAGGCTCTACTTTCCAAGTCCCATTTGCCTGAACGGTATAAGTTTCAGTGGAACCATCCGCTGGAGCTTCCAGTTTTGTTGGATTATCTTTTATCGCAAACAAACCATCCATTTCGATATCATCTTTACAAGATGATAATATCATGATCAAGCTGGAGCAAAAAACAAATATGGTTTTTGGAAGCTTATTCAATTTATAATAATCAGTCGTATTCATGGATTTAATAAATTTATTTTACCTGCATTTCAACTCGTTCTTTCATAAGGGTTGTTACATTACCTATTGTGTACTGGTAAGATAACAGAAACACGTTTGTACGCATACCAAATGCTTCTTCGACCTTGAATTTATTCGGGTACATGGGGTCATTATCCAGTTGTACCACCTGTATATCCTTATAAGGCTTAATTTTTACATTATTAAATTCATCCATCTCCAGTATGAGGCAGTTTTTCGCGATATTAGGCAACTTAGATACGAAAGTCTCACTTCCAGCGACCATTCTCACACTATTGCTCGTTAATGGAAATAACTGTTTATTCGCCGCTGTCGCCAGCCCATTGGCAAAACCCACCATCGAATACATCGTGCTATTAGCTTGCGAGGCATATTCATTTTCGATGATAACTTGATACAACATCGTGCTTTTCTTAGACTTGATTTCAACACCCGATGCGTTTGTCGCTTTTAATCCGATGAAATAGGTGGAATCAGGCGATAATCCATCCGGTCTCAATTTGATCATCGTGCGGCCTGTCAGCTCCCCCGCCCTGATCACAATCTTATTGTCCATGATCTCATACTTTTCCTTTGGAAGAGATTTGGCATAGAGATCCTCTGAATTATCGTACACGGCAAAATTATATTTTACTAAAGGTTCTGAATCTTCTTCCAGACCGATAACAAGATCATTGCTAGGCGCATGCGTCCCACCTGACGATGCAGCTACATACCCTATAACCTCATCTCCTGTCAGACGGACAACTTCCTTGAATGTATTATGATAATCAGAGCTTATTAACGCCACTTCGTTTTTATACATCTCCTTTTCGAATACCTCATTATCTTTACAGGATACCAAAGCGATCGAAAGTGTTATTATTGCTATATAACCTCGTTTCATATTTTAATATTTTAATGTCTTCCCTAAGCATTTTCAGCAGATGGAAGACCTTTATATTTTCTATTTCTTAAATCTTAATTATATCCAGGATTCTGATCGAGAGACGGCAACCTACGCATCTCCGCACGTGGTATAGGCACCCAGATTAATTTTTTATCGACCTGACGTGTTAGGAATGAAGATGTACCCGGTGAAACCCGCCTGTAGAACGACTCGCGATCAGCACCATCCGGATTCATACCACGGATAGGCTCACGCTCCGTTTCCTCATATTTACCCCAACGGCGGACATCGTAGAAACGGCGATTTTCCCATAAGAACTCGACCATACGCTCACGCTCAAGCTGTTGTTGAACTTCTGGCTTGCTGCTGAGCTGAGAGGATGATAACCCGGGGAGACCTGCGCGGTAACGAACTGTATTAAAAGATGTTTTGATCTCGTTCTCATCGCGGCTCAAGGTATACGTTTTATCACCAAGTTGTACGGTATGGCTACCCGTTAGGTTATTTAATGCTTCCGCATAAGAAAGCAAGATCTCCGCGTAACGGATGATGGGGTATGCTTTTGGCATCATCCGAGCACCGGTACCAGTGATAGCATCAAAAGCGTTAACCCATTTTTTAATAACATATCCTGTCAATGGATAATTAGGCGACGATGCTGAAACACCGCCTCGGCCATCAGGCTCTTGATAGAAATACTTAGCGGTATGATTGTTCAGCGTCGTGCTAGATAAGGCTTGCCACACAGCGCCATTAAAACCTACGGATGCATAGAAACGCATTTCACGGTTTGCATACATCTTATATATCCCCGCATTAAGTGGATAACCTGAAAAATTACGCGCTTGAGCAGTAAATAAATCACCAAATGTACCACCGGCGGGAAGGTCTGACACTGCCTCAAAATAAGTATCTCCACGCGCCTCTTCTTTAGTCCGTCCATCATCCATGAGGTAGGCATCGACGACTTTTTGTGTTACCGAGAAACGCCCCCATCCGCCTAAAGTTCGTGGAAATGCCCCTTGGTTCAAATCCGTTCTGATATAATCCGTGTTTCGTCCCCAAATATATTCGGGGTTGATGGAAGCCACAGCTTCGCCGGTAAACACGTCCGAGTAAGATCTTAACGCATCAATACCACCCGCTCCATTTGGATAGGCGCCGTAGAAATTAGGATCAGAAGTCACTCCAGCAGGTAGTGCAGGAGTCCTTTCGTCCGCAGGAACGGTATACAATTTATATCTGCCCATATCCATGACGCGTTTGGCGGCCGCAGCAGCCAAAGCCGCACGTTTCTCATCATATTGTTGCGATACATAATGTACTCCATCGGTTTTGCGCACCCAACCACCAAAATAGGAAGCAGCGACCGACCCGCCATTAAATAACGGACTAGCATGAATCAGGCGCAAACGAGCGATCAATGCAAAAGCCGCTCCTTTTGTTGGTTTACCAAAATCTAACAGACCGACATTATCAGGAAGTTGTATGGCTGATTTTTCAAATTCACCACAGATATATTCCATGGCTTCGTCATATGTAGCACGAGGTCGATCGTAATAGGCAATATCTTCATTGGTATTGACTACCTCATCGCCCAGTAAAATGGGAGGCCCATAATCTATAATCAGATTATAGTAAGCATAAGCCCGAATAAATCGTGTATACCCTTCGATACGGTTACGATCAGCATAACTCATATCCTTGGGCACATCAATATTTTTCAAGACATTGTTCGCCTTACGAANNCCTTTTCATATCTTTAAGTTATTTATGTACTATTAAAAATTAATATAGGCTTGTAATGAATAAGTAGTCGGGATCGGGTATTTACGTCCACCCCAAGCTGCTTGTTCTGGGTCAAAAATCTTAACGTTATCCCAGATATATAGGTTGTTTCCGACAAACTGAAGATCCATGGATTTCACACCCCAACGTTTTAAGAAATTGGGACTTACATTATAGCTTAAAGTAAGTTCCTGTAAGCGCAAATAACGGGCATCATCCATCCAAAAGGAAGATAATTGGCTATTATTACTATTGTTTCCATATTGCAAACGCGGAAATTTGGCATTCGGATTTTCAGCTAAAGAGAGATCAATACCATGCTGTAATGCATAATCCCGCGGGATCCAACGATTGGCAGGATCATTAGCCAAGGTGATCACGTTACCATCTGTACCACCAAAAAATGGCATATACCCCATACCTGTATCTTCAGTAACATCTTTATATTTCATCGGCTGACCAACATAGAAGAAGGACGTTTTGCCTGTACCTTTAAAAAGAACCCCAAGCGATAGATTTTTGTAACGAAACTCGCCACCAAACCCATACATCAGCAAAGGATAGTTGCTATGGGTCAACGGGACTTTATCCAACGTATTAATGACACCGTCGCCATTGACATCTTTATATTTAATATCACCTGGTAGTACAGCTCCGAAACTTTGTGTTGGGCTATATTTAATATCGTCCTCATCTTTAAATAANNGCCGAATTGTGTGGATAGCCATTAAATTCCAAATAAGAATATTCCAAATAGGCTTGTTCCCAATTTTGCACGACATTTTTAGAGTACGTAAAATTACCACGAAGGGTCAAAGTCATATCACTATTGAGTTTGGTCGTGTAGGTAATATTCCCATCAGCACCCATGCTCTTCATCCGGCCTACGTTGGCATACGGATTGGAAATTACCCCCACATAATCCGGCACCTGCACCCGTGGTTGAAAAATACCATTGCGTTGATCTTTGAAAAAGTCAATTACGAAATCAATTTTGTTGTTAAAAAGTTTTCCTTCTATCCCTAGATTAGACTTAATCGAACGTTCCCAGGCTAAATTATCCGCTCCAATACGAGTTTCAGAAATTGTTTCAATGCCACCAACTCCCCAAACATTGCTATTGTAAATATCGGCCTTGGTCAGGTAAGGGAAACGGACAGCATTTAGAATGCGATCGTTACCTACAGTACCATAAGATGCCCTGATCTTAAAATAGTCTAACCAAGGGGCAGTTTCTTTCATAAATTTGTAACTTGTAGGAACCCATCCCACAGCAACCGAAGGGAAAAATCCATATTGGCGACCAGGTTGAAAATTCTCAGACCCTGTGTAACCAAAGTTAGCATCCAACAAATAAGTATCCTTATAACCATAGGTAAACCTACTGGAAACACCTTGATAACGAACAGGTATTGCCGTCAAATTGTTCGTTGCGTCATCGGTATCTTTAGCATCGCTCAAGTAGTAATAAACCAACGCCGAAGTACGATGATCCTCACCAAATGCTCTTTCGAAATTCNNTGTATGATATTTTCGATATTGGCTTACATACTTTGAATAGGAAGCTGGTTTCTCCTGTACTTTTTGAACCATGATCAGTGATCCATCTAAATTACGCCCCGTTGCCTCATACAATGCGGGTTGCATCCATCTTCGCTCGGAAAAATAGCTATGGATATCGTAAGCACCTTGACCACGGATTTTCAGCCCTTTTAGTATACTACTTAGATCCTGATCTAATGCCAGGGTAACCTTACCCTTATAATTTTGATTATTATAGTTACCTGTACGGTTAATCATCACATAAGGCGATGAACGTTGACCAGTGCCTACCCCCGGCAATAATCCATTGGAGTATTGAAGAGGAATAGAAATTGGGGTAAGTGTCGATTGCGTTTTCCAGATATCGTCCGTATTCCCATAGCCAGGTTCTTTTTTAACAGATAAAAAACCATCTGAACCCAAAAATACTTTAGTCGTTTTTGTCAGGTTGATATCAAGATTGACACGATAATTATAGGTATTATAACCCACATTGGAACTGTAAATACTATTCTTGTCTACTTTATAAGCGAC
>DKIT01000201.1 GCA_002454415.1 Sphingobacterium sp. UBA6711 | reverse complement strand
GCTGTAGCATCCATGTTGTATTTGGATTATAGTAGAAATGCAGGCGAATGGATTGCGAATGAATTCGGTGGGAATGAAAATTTGGAGGCCGTACACTTTTTAAAGGAACTCAATGAAGCAATCTATGGACATTTCCCCCATGTGCAGACGATCGCAGAAGAATCGACTTCGTGGCCGAGTGTGAGTAGACCTACTTATACTGGAGGTTTGGGGTTTGGGATGAAGTGGATGATGGGCTGGATGCATGATACCCTTGATTATTTCAGTGAAGATCCGATCAATCGAAAATATCATCATGATCGCTTAACTTTTGCACNNGTATTATTTATGGGCGGTGAATTTGCGCAGACGTCGGAGTGGAATGTCAATCAGTCGCTTGACTGGCACCTGTTGGATTTTGCGCCACATCAGGGTATGAAGCAATATGTTGCAGCGTTGAACGCTGTTTATAAAGCTCAGCCTAGTCTTTATCAGAAGGCTTTTGATGCTTCAGGCTTCGAATGGATAGACTCAGGTGATCGAGAAAATTCAGTTGTGGTTTACTGGCGAAAAGGATTTGACTCCTGGGATGATACTGTTGTAGTCCTCAATTTAACACCTGTTGTTCGGGAGGATTTCCGCATCGGACTGCCTTATGCAGGCGAATGGGAAGTCGTGCTGAACTCGGATGATCTAAAATATTTTGGATCAGGTATTCATCATGCAATTATCCATAGCGAACATTTGCACTGGATGAATCAGGTACAGTCGGCACAGCTTCGGTTGCCACCGTTGGGAGGGTATATCCTCAAAAGGAAAAAAGATTTGAAAGAAGTAAATCCGGTTAAGCAAGAGGAGCGAATCCCTGTTTGAGATGTTTTTGTAAAATTTCATGGTGTAAAAGAAGAATGAAAGTATTTCACTTGAGTGTTGAATGTTATCCTGTGGCCAAGGTCGGTGGTCTCGCGGATGTTGTAGGGGCATTGCCCAAATATCAAACCAAGCTAGGCTTGGAGGCAGCAGTTGTTATGCNNAGATCATGCTTTCAGCATCGTACATGAAGGTGCTTTTTATCAGGGAACTGAATTATTAAATTACGCCGTGTATAAGGAGGATGATAATACATTGGGCTTTGAATTATATCTGATCAAAATTCCAGGTAAACTCGACCGGCAAGAGGTATATTGTTATCCTGATGAAGGCGAGCAGTTTATCGCTTTTCAACATGCTGTTTTACATTGGTTTAAAGAAAAGGGTATCGTACCTGGTATTGTGCATTGCCACGATCATCATGTCGGTCTTATGCCTTTTTTGATGAAATATAGCACTGAATATAATTTCCTGGCTGAGGTCAAAACGGTGGCCACTGTACATAATGGCCAGTATCAAGGCTGGACACATTGGAGTAAAGCTATACTATTGCCGCCGTTCGACAGTTGGAAATGGGGCTTATTGGACTGGGATGGTTTAATTAATCCGCTTGCTGCCTTAATTAAATGCTGCGATGCTTATACGACAGTTTCTGAAGGTTATTTGGAAGAACTTTATGTAGAAGCAAATGGCCTACAGCAACTTTTTTATGCTGAACGCAAGAAATCTGTCGGCATCGTCAATGGAATTGATTGGGAAATCTGGGATCCGGAAACGGACTACACCCTGATTGAAAATTATGGCGATGCGCAAGCTTTTGCCGGAAAGTTGAAAAATAAACAAGCTTTGGCACAACAGTATAAAATCAATCCTGCACTGCCATTACTCGTTTTTATTGGTCGTTTCGCCACAGAAAAAGGAGCGGATTTACTGCCCGATATAATTTTGCGCTTAACGGAGAAATACTATGGGAGATTAAGTATATTTATACTGGGTGCCGGGGATCCCACGATCCAGTCGCGTGTGAAATCGCTTGTCGATAATGGAACTGAAAATTTTGATGTGTTCTTTGGTTATGATGAGAATCTTGCTCATTGGCTTTATGCCAGTGCAGATTTTCTTTTAATGCCTTCCCGTGTTGAGCCCTGCGGATTAAACCAGCTCTATGCGATGAAATATGGTACACTGCCTATCGTGCACCAGGTGGGTGGATTGAAAGACACCGTAATCGATCTGGAAAAGGATGGGTATGGTGTTGGCTTTGATAGCTTGACAATACCGGCGATTACCGACGCTATTGCTCGGGCTAACGCTTTTTATAAAAGCAAAAAGATGTTTAAAGAGAATCAACGTAAAATAATGAATTTGGATTTTTCTTGGGATAAATCTGCAGCGAAATATATAAGTCTATATAACCAAATTATTTAATATGTCACGTCACAATGTAGTAGCAATCGTCTTGGGCGGAGGAAGGGGCTCACGTCTGTACCCATTGACCGACCAACGGTCTAAACCAGCAGTTCCCATCGCAGGGAAATATCGTTTGGTGGATATTCCAATCTCGAATTGTCTTAATTCGGGTTTCAACAAGATTTTTGTGTTGACACAATTCAATTCTTCGTCCCTCAATTCCCATATTAAAAATACCTATAACTTTAGTATTTTTAGCAAGGGGTTTGTCGATATCCTGGCTGCCGAACAGACCAATGATGGCGATAAGTGGTTTGAAGGAACTGCGGATGCCGTGCGGCGTTCTTTCCGTAAGTTGGCTAGTATTGACTATGACTACGTATTGATTTTATCAGGTGATCAATTGTATCAAATGGATTTTGATGCACTGGTTGATTTCCATGTTGAAAATGAAGGCGATCTGACGATCGCAACAATCCCGGTAAATCGAAAAGACGCGACTGGTTTCGGGATATTGAAATCTGACGAAAAAAATAATATTACCTCGTTTATCGAAAAACCCAATAGTGAGCAGTTGGTGGACTGGAGTTCCGAAGTAAGTGATCATCTAAAGTTGGAAGGCAGGGAATACCTTGCTTCCATGGGGATTTATGTTTTTTCAAAAGGTGTACTTAAACGTATGCTTGAAGAGAACAGTGGAATGGACTTTGGTAAAGAGATTATTCCGGATGCTATCGATACCAATAAAGTACTTAGCTATCAGTATGAAGGGTATTGGACGGATATCGGTACAATAGGCTCCTTTTATGAAGCAAACATTGGACTGACGGATAATATACCAGCATTTAATCTTTTTGATAAAAATACTGTTTTTACTCGTCCGAGAATGCTGCCACCGTCAAAAATTTCTGGTACAACTTTGATTAATTCTGTAATCTCTGACGGCTGTATTATTCAAGCAGACAAAGTAGACCGTTCCGTTATCGGTGTTCGATCCCGTATCGGAACAGGATCGATCGTTCGTGGGACTTATATGATGGGAACGGATTACTATGAAGATCTTGTGGATATGGAAGAGGCAAAACGGAAAAATATACCTGTTGTAGGGGTTGGTGAACGCTGTTATATTGAAAATGCAATCCTGGATAAAAATTGCCGTATCGGCAATGATGTTCGGATCAATGGAGGACCTCATTTGCTTAATGTTAATCACCCGACCTACACAATTTGTGATGGTATCGTGGTTATCAAAAAAAATGCGGTCATTCCGAATGGCACCACTATCGGATTGACGGGTCAATAAAAAAACGAGGGAGATAATATTGCCTTATTCTTGCATATTTTTGTGGGTAAGGTGTACGAAATAGGCTAAGCTTTGAGTTGAATTTTTTCGAACTGATAGCAGTAATATGTTTCATGGTACTGTCTTTGCTGTCATAGACAGGTTATCAGAATAAATAGTATGCAGTTGAGACAAATTATCTCCCTTTTTCTTGTGTTCATTACCCTGGTTAGTTGCAACACTTCATTGGTGGTGCAGAGTAGTGGAGTATTGCGTGATGCATCGCGAAAATTTGAGCTTCGAAATGGCAATCGAACAATAATTTATTTTCCAATGCGGCATTTAGGCACACGGGTATACTATGATCAAATTCAGCGAGCTGTAGATTCTCTCCAAAAATCAGGTTACGTTGTATTCTACGAAAGCATAGCCTACCAGGTGGATAGTGCAGCGCAACGTGATCGTTATGACCGTAAATTCCGAAAATTGACGGGCAATCGCCTGGGACTTCAACAATGTATTGAGATACCTGGGGATACTTCCAAAATTCTTCGTGCACCGATGTACCGTAAATTAGGTCAACGAATTATTAGCCAGCCTGATTATTCTTTTTTCCTGGTCAACTATGAGACTGCGGTAAATGCCGATATCCCGAAAAATAAACTGCTCGACGATTTCGAATACAAGTACGGGGTGATACAACTTGATCCGTGTGATTACACGACAGCACTGAATGAGCCGTATAATTGCAAACCCGTAAAGACTGCTTTGAAGAATAAATTCGACAAGGAATTTGTGATGGCGAAAAGAGAGGAGAACCTGGCATCCCTAGTCGCTGACGCCGCCCAGCAAAAGATTTTAATCTTATTTGGGACATCGCATTTTAAAGGCTTTTTGCGTAATTTGCAAGCTCGAGATCCCCAATGGGTAAAGATTAAATAATATGTTTGAAAAATTCTTCATTATACTGCTTGTACCAGTCACTATCTATGTTGTTTATTACTTACTAAATCGTACGGCAAAAAATAATAAAGCCATTAAACGCGCTTTAAGTGACGAAGGGAAAGAAATCCTGGAAAAAGAGGTCGCTTATTATCGCCATCTTTCCATCACCGATAAGTTAGAATTTGAATCCCGTTGTTTAAGGTTTCTGGATACGGTCAAGATTGAAGGCGTCGGCGTAACGGTCGAATTAAAAGATTATATGATGATTGCAGCGAGTGCAATTATTCCAATATTTGCTTTTAAGAAATGGACTTATCCAAATTTGACCAATATTATGGTTTACCCCTCACAGTTCAATAAAACATATGATTTTGAAGGGCATGCGGATCGTAATATTATGGGAATGGTGGGAGAAGGGGCGATGAATGGACAGATGATCTTGTCCAAGTCCGCGCTGGAGTATGGCTTTAGAAATACATACGATGGCCAAAATACCGCCATTCACGAATTTGTGCACCTTATCGATAAAGCCGATGGGGCGATCGATGGAATACCTGCGTATTTAATGGATAAATCTTCCGTCATTCCATTTATGAATCTTATACGGGAAGAAATAGCGAAAATAAAGGAAAACAAATCAGACATCGATGACTACGGAATGACGAGTCCTGCTGAGTTTTTTGCAGTTGCCGCTGAATATTTCTTTGAAAATCCAGAAAAATTTAAGATTAACCATCCGGCATTATACCAGGCACTTTCTGAAATTTTTGAACAAAGTTAATTATAGATAAATAAAATTTTAGTATTTTTAAGGCAAACAAGTTGTTTGTCTTTTTTTCTGTGGGCACCCCTGCTCCTAGGCTAGAAAAAAAGCGGCATCATCAAAATTTGTTAATGATAACTGTTATGCCTAAAATTACATTTTATTCTTCGATTGCCCTGGCTTGTACGCTATTTTGTGGCACTAATTACGGCTATACCCAGCAGCGTTATGCGACAGGTACGACTTTTACGGAAATGGCTGATCCGACACAGGATACACTTTCCGATTGGTCGAATGTTAAACCTGGTTTGCACGCATCGTTTGTTTCAATAGATAAACGTTATCCAAAATCTGTTAATCCCAATTTGACCACGCAGCGTATGGATACATTGGACGCTTGGAAGGGAGAGCAGGTGTCAACACAAATATTGTTGTGGACAAGCGCTGCTGCATCGAATGTATCAGTCTCCGTTGGTCAATTGAAATCAGGCACTGGAAAAATAATTGGCGGCGATGCTGTACAAGCGAGGTTTGTACGTTATGTAATGACCGATGAATTTGCCAGCGGTTGTGGTCATCGTAAGCCTGAAGATTTTAAGGCTGCACTCGCAGCTGATATGTTGGATGATCTGAAAAGTTATGATCTTGAAGCGAAGAAAGTTCGTCCTGTCTGGGTTACGATAAGGGTACCAAAAGAAGCCGAAGCGGGTGAATATAAAACTACAATTGGCGTGCAGCAAAATGGCAAAGCGGAGGCACAGTTGCAGCTTACTGTCCATGTTCAAAATCATGAGCTGCCACCAGCGTCACAGTGGACATATCATTTGGATCAATGGCAACACCCGTCGGCTGTGGCACGCGTCAACAAGGTGAAAATGTGGAGTGATGAACATTTTGAAGCGTTGAAACCAACAATGAGACAATTGGCGGCTGCAGGGCAAAAAGTTATTACCACCACCTTGAATAAAGATGCCTGGAATGTGCAGACCTATGACCCTTATGCCGAATTGATTGTATGGAAAAAAAAGAAAGATGGATCTTGGACCTATGACTATACCGTATTTGATCGTTGGGTGAATTTTATGATGGATTTAGGTGTTGATAAACAGATCAATTGTTATTCGTTGTTACCATNNCGAAACCGGGAACTCCCCAGTTTGAGGAGTTGTGGAGCTCTTTTTTAAAGGATTTTAGTAAACATGTGTCCGCAAAGGGCTGGCTGAAGATTACCAATATTGCCATGGATGAAAGAGGACGAGAAGAGATGGACCCAGCAATTGCTTTATTGGAACGCGTCGCTCCGGAATTTGGTGTAGCATTTGCCGACAACCACAAAAGTTACCAACGTTATCAAAAAAGTACAGATATTAGCGTCGCTGCGGGAGATCCGTTTGACTATAATGACCTGATTGACCGACGTAAAAAAGGCTATATTACCACATTTTATGTCTGTTGTTCGGACGAGTTTCCAAATCAATTTACCTTCTCTGATCCAGCCGAATCGACCTATATGGCTTGGTATGCCATGGCGGCAGGATTTGATGGTGCATTGCGTTGGGCGTTTAATTCCTGGGTAAAAGATCCCCTGCGCGATTCAAGATTTCGTACTTGGCCCGCGGGAGATACATACATTGTTTATCCACAAGGTCGAAGTTCAATCCGTTATGAGCGTATGCTCGAAGGCATTCAGGACTTTACCAAGGTTAGCATCCTTAAAGCGAAGTTGGAGAAGTCAAAAGATCAAGCCAACTTGACCCAATTAAATGCTAAGATTGCTAAATTAAACAAGTCGAAGCGCTATGCGGATTGGAATAAGGATCTCAACGATGCAAAAGAATTTGTCAGAGCGTTATCTGAAAGGGTCGAATAATAGCTGTTCCTTTATTTTATTAGAAAAGGCTGTTTCAGATAAAGTTGGAACAGCTTTTTAAAATTGAATTGTTTCCCCTCGTAAGAATTTTTGCGCTGTCAAATGGCTTAGCGAATCCTCTTTTCTGTATAGTCTTCCCAAACCATTGCCTTGGATTATTGTTGTTATACTATAGCGATAACGTAATTAATACATCTTCGCACTATCACATTCTAAAATTATACTATGAGTATGAAAAATGTAGCGCATCAGATCGTTGCTCTTTTAAAAGATGCTGGAATTAAACGTATTTATGCAGTAACGGGCGATAGTTTGAATTTTTTTAATGAAGCCGTCCATGAGGATGGAACTATGCAATGGATACATGTTAGACATGAGGAAGTAGGGGCATTTGCTGCGACGGCAGAAGCTGATCTGCATGGAATAGCTTGTTGTGCAGGAAGTAGTGGTCCCGGACATGTGCATCTTATCAACGGCGTCTACGAAGCGCACAAAACAAGGGTTCCCATGCTTGTTATTGCGTCAACCTGTGCAACATATGAATTTGGAACAGACTATTTCCAAGAAACGAATCCAATTAAATTGTTTGACGACTGTTCGTGTTATAATCAAATGATCACCCGTCCTGAACAAGTGCAGCGTATGGTGCAGAATGCATTGCAACAGGCAATATCCAAACGGGATGTTGCGGTTATCGGACTGCCAGGTGATGTTTCGGAGATGGAAGCTGTGCAGATGAATACTTCTTCAAAGGTGTTTTTTACCGAACCTCAGATTCGGCCTTCAGAGTTGGAGATAGGGCGTCTCGCACAATATATCAATCAGGCAGAGAAGGTCACTTTATTTTGCGGTGTCGGCGCCAAGAAAGCACAAAAACAAATTGTTGAATTATCACAAAAGATTCATGCTCCCGTAGGGTATTCATTTAAAGCAAAGCTAGATATTCAGCGTGATAATCCGAATGAAATCGGGATGACAGGTCTTTTGGGAACGGCCTCAGCATTTCAAAGTATGCATCATTCAGACCTGATTTTACTTTTGGGGACCGACTTTCCCTATAAGGACTTTATTCCGACTAATAAAACGATTGTTCAGATCGATATTGAAGGTGAAAAACTGGGCCGAAGATCTATTGTTGATTATGGCCTCGTTGGGGATATCGAGCATACATTAAAGGCCGTATTGCCCTTTGTAGAGGCCCGCTCGGATTCCAAATTTTTGGACAAACAGCTTGAGGCTTACCAGAAAGTTAAAGACGATCTCATGACCTACGTCAATGATGCTGGAAGTGAGTGCGCGATACAACCTGAATTTGTCGCACATACCATCGATCAGAAAGCCAGTGATGACGCTATCTTCTTGCTTGATACAGGTATGTCTTGTGTGTGGGGTGCACGATACATTAATCAGCGGAGAGATCGTATCATGCTCGGATCTTTCAATCATGGATCTATGGCCAATGCAATGCCCATGGCCATAGGCGCGTCACTGACACATCCCGATCGGGAAGTCATTGCCTTTTGTGGGGACGGTGGGCTATCGATGCTGTTAGGGGATTTGGCAACGATAAAACAGTACAATCTGCCGATTAAGCTTATCGTTTTTAATAATCGTGCGCTTGGTATGGTTAAATTGGAAATGCAAGTGTCTGGTTTAAAGGATCAGGAAACCAATATGGTAAACCCAGATTTTGCGATGGTTGCGCGAGCCATGGGTATCCGAGCCTTTACCGTAACTCAGCCTGAGGAAGTCGACAATGTTCTTAGCGAAGCACTGGAATTGAAGAATGAACCTGTTTTGATTGATATTTATACCAACCCTAATGCTTTAGCAATGCCCCCAAAGATATCCTTTACGCAGATGAAGGGAATGACTGAAAGTATGGCGAAGTTAATGCTCTCTGGTCATTTTGAAGAGGTCTGGGATACCATAAAATCTAATTATAAACATTTGAAGTCACTCTAGCTGTTTTACGGCTAATAGCGAAAAAATCTCTCTAAGTGAATAATTTAGAGAGATTTTTGAGATAATAGTAAATAGATGTCATGATATCGACGGTTAGCACCTGACATACCGATGGTCAAAATTTAAATACAACGATCCGCTCAACATTGACGTTGAACAAACCAAAGGCTCTTCAGTAGCTCCTCCTTGCAGCGTCTGAGCTTCTCAATCTTTGATTCCGGAGCAATTGCAGCTTGCTCTTTAACAATAATAGTCAAGTCTGTTTCAATGGACAATTTTGTGAGTGATGTACATCCACTGTCAAATTTCTTAAAGCTTACATCTTTCATACTAATATTGGTTAAGAATTCCTGAATTTTATAGTGTACAATTTACTAATAATAATTAGCTTTACAATAAGCCCTGGATAATTTTATTGTTACTAAATTGTTTATTTTTAATTGTTTATCGACGCCTAACTAATAAACAATATATAATCAGCTTTTGTTTTCAAAACTCCAAAATATTAAATGATAGTTATTTAAAACAATATGGCGTCTTGATTGCTTTTTAATGGTGAACAAAAAATAGGATATGAGAAAACTTTATTTCGGGCTAATATTGCTGACTTTTGGTACAGCTTGCCGTCAAGGGGATAAGAAAGCAAATGATACTATGCTGCCAAAACATCAAAATGTGGATAGCTTAACTCAAAATGCGGATCATCAAAATCGACTTAGCGGTGAGAAAACCTATCAATACCTCAAAAATGGTGATACCATATCTCTTGTCATCCAAATTGATGGGGAGAAGGTTTATGGGGATTTGACTTATGCCTGGAAGGAGAAGGATAAAAACAGGGGGAAGATTGAAGGAATTTTGAGAGATAGTGTTTTAACGGCTGACTATACATTCTCGTCTGAAGGCCAACAGTCAATTAGACAGGTCGTGTTTAAGCTTTCAGCGCAACGTGCTGTCGAAGGTTATGGTCCAATGGAAGAAAAGGCTGGAAAAATGCTTTTTGTAGATTCGGAAAAGGTCGCCTACCACGAAAAATTTGCCTTAGAAAATGTGATTAGCAGCACAAAATGAGACTATTTTGGGCAAAAAAATAATTAGGCCGTTCACTAAAGCCGTGGCGCTGCTTAATATCACAGCAGCGGCGGCTATATCTTTGACTCTTTTTATTTTGGGATTGTTTTCCTGACAAACGAAATCTGCAAGATTTTCCAAGGAAGTGTTCAATAATTCGCAGACAAATACAAAACCAATGGAAATGCTAACGGCAATCCATTCCAACCTGCTAATTTGAAATAGAACTGAAAAAAGGATGACCAAGATTGCAGCTATGCAATGTATTCTAAAGTTATGTTCTTCCTGCCAAGTGATTTTGAGGCCATTGTAAGCATAAACGAAACTTTTGAGTCTGTCTTTTATCGAAAAATTATTTTTGGACATAATTATCATTCTATAACTGACGTAAATATAACTTTTTTCAGCTAGAGCAGGTCTTCGATTTCATATCTATTTTTCAGTTATACCGTGATTATAGTTAGCTATATGCTTATCTATTAGATCTTTTTGTCAACGTGAATACGCAGTTTCTAATTTTCTTCCGGTTTTGTTGGAGATGACCTTGTATTTTGATTAAATTGCTTTTATGATCTATAATTTTGATAAAACAATCGTCCGTAAAGGTACCGATTCGGTCAAATGGAATCAGCAATCTTATGAAGACCTGATTCCATTATGGGTTGCCGATATGGATTTTCCTGCTGCACAGCCTATAGTTGATGCTTTGGTTCAGCGTGTTGAACACGCTGTGTATGGATACGCGAGGATACCAGATGCTTTTTTTCAGGCAATAATGAAATGGTCATTGCACAAACATCGATTTTCATTGCAAAAAAATTGGTTGATTCCAGTGATTGGTGTGGTGCCGGCAATTTCCGCGCTAGTGAAAGCCCTCACGGTTGCCGGCGATAAAGTACTCGTGCAGGAGCCTGTTTATCATTGCTTTTTTTCATCGATTGAGCGCAATGATTGTGAGGTCCTTTCCAATGATTTAGTCTATCGTGAAGGCAGGTATACCATAGATTTTGAGGATTTTGAGGCGAAAGCAAGTGATCCAAAAGTCAAACTGTTTATATTGTGTAGCCCCCATAATCCAGCCGGTAGAGTATGGACGAAAACTGAGCTTGAACTCTTGGGTGAAATTTGTCTACGGCATCGGGTTTTGGTCATTTCAGACGAGATCCATTGTGATCTGGTTTTGGAAGATTACCAACATATCCCGTTTGGAACGATCAGCTCCTCGTTTTTAGCCAATTCAATTACCTGTATAGCACCGAGTAAAACCTTTAATTTGGCTGGACTGCAGGTTGCTAGTGTCATAGTTGCTGATCCGCAATTGAATAAAAAAGTACAACAGGCTTTTTTGGTCAATGAGATTAGCAGTATAAGTCCTTTTGCAATAACAGCTTTGATAGCTGCTTACGAGGAAGGGGAGGAATGGTTGGATCAGGCATTACAATATATTCATGCCAATTATATTTATTTGAATGACTTTATGACGAAGCATTTCCCTAGTCTGCATGTGGTTCCTTTAGAAGGAACTTATCTCGTTTGGCTAGATTGTTCTGCTCTTGGTGTTTCGAGTCGAAAATTAGGTGAATTATTATTGCAGGAGATGCATGTACAGGTCAACGTGGGCGAAATGTATGGAAAGGGATGTACTGATTTTATACGCCTTAACATTGCCTGCTCACGATCTGTTTTGGAAGAAGGCTTATTGCGATTGAAAGCAGTCTTCACAAACTTGCTTCAAGGATGAGTCGATAAAGTGGAGTTATCTTTGCTTTTTTTAAGAAAGGACACAGCCAAAATTAGGCTTAAAAAGCCGCTGAATCAACTAGTTCAGCGGCTTTTTTAGATTTCAAAGGCTATCAAATCAAATGCCCATTTCTTTCAGAATAAAATGCGCGTTATCAATTTTATCCGCAACCCAGAGAACATAACGAATGTCTACACCGATAGATCTACTATAACTTTCGTTCCAGGCAAAATCATTGATGGTGGCGTCGTATGCACGGTCAAAGTTTACACCTATTAGTTCTCCTTGTGCATTCATGATCGGTGATCCTGAATTTCCTCCTGTCGTATCCATATCATATAAGATATTGACTGGTACAGATCCCAGGTCTTTTTGAAGATAAGGGCCGAAATTTTTGTTTAGATAAGCTGTCTTAATTTCTTGAGGATAATCAAATTCAGCTAAGCCAAGATTTCCTTTTTCGATGATACCAGCTAGCGTCGTAAATGGTTTCATATATGTCGCATCAGCAGGCGAGTATCCCTTGATGTGGCCATAGGTCAATCGCAGGGTGGAGTTTGCATCAGGAATGAAATTCTTGGACTGGAAGACTTCTTTTACAGCAACATAATCGCCCATTAATTTATTCAAGATACCCTCGCGCCGCTTTTGTTCTGCGGCAAATAGGGAAATGTCATTATTTAAGTCGTTTTGGAAGCTCATTAGTTTGTCCTCAAATTTTTGCAGTGAACCAGCATCCGCTAAAATTGTGTTGAGCATGTAGTGTTGGTCGCCCAATTTTGTTCCCTTGATCATTTCTGTTGCGAACGTTTGTGCTGTTTCATCGTTCAATTGCAGCTGTTGAATAGAAGCTAATTGATNNTTTTCCTTGGAATGCAGCTGCGTCCTGCAGCATCTTAGTGAAAATACGCTGGTCGGCTTGCTTGTTGTAGCTTTCATACGTTTCCTTAATACTCTTTTTGAGTGTTTCGACATTAAGGTCGAAAAGTTGCTTTGCCGCGTGTGGAGATTTCTCTTTCGCCAAAGCATTCTTTAGCATATTGAGATCGCGGGCCACTTTCAATAAACTGGTGCTATTGTAGATGTTATTGATCCAAAGTTCTTTAAGAGCATCTTGATCGCTCATTTTATAGTAGTCTGCAATATCATTTAAAAGAGTACCATACTTGTTTTTGAGATCAGATTTGCTCAGGATAAAAGCTGCTAAAGCTTCGTCTTCCTGCCTCTTGGTCGCTAACAAGTCGATCCCGCGCAACCCTTTCAATTTGCCGCGATAATTTTTCAGGACATTGGCGTTGCGTTTTATCCGTGTTGCCAAAGAAAGCGCAATATCCGNNGCCGTGTTATCTTTACCAGCTTCTTCCATCTGTCGGTTTTGGAAATCATATAGATTGGAAACATAAGGTAAAAGATATTCCTGTTGGTATTGGATATATTGTGCCGGACGGTGGCGAAATGTTTTTCCCGGATACCCAAGAATAAAAGTAAAGTCATTTTCCCGGACACCATTGGGATTTACTTTGAGATGTTTCTTGGGCTGATAGGGGACATTGTCTTTCGAAAAAGGTGCTGATTTTCCATCTTTACCGACGTAAGCTCTTAAGAAAGAATAGTCTCCTGTATGACGTGGCCATACCCAATTGTCAGTCTCTCCACCAAATTCACCGATGTTCTGACGTGGGATGTATACTAAGCGGACATCTTCAATTGTCTTGTAGCGAAATAGAACATAACTTTTGCCAATAAACATCTCAGATACTTCGGCTTTGATTGTAGAGTCTGCTTTTTCGGCCTGTTTGACTAACTCCTCTTGTTTACGCTTAATGGTATTAATACGTTCTACAGGATCTTTGATATTGGCCACTGCATTCAATATCTTATTGGAAACATCTTCATAGGAATCGGTGATTCGTATTTTTAGTCCTTTTGCTTCAATTTCTTGTTCTTGGTTTTGTGCGACAAAGCCATTTTTTAGGTAGTTGTTGATTGCCGTGCTGGCAAGCTGAACAGCTGAGAAAGCACAATGGTGATTGGTAATGATCAATCCACGATTTGAAACGAATGAACCTGTACAGCCACTTACTTGGACTAAAGCATCTACTAATCCAACCTGGCCAGGGTTGTAAATATCTTTCTCACTAATCTTTAACCCAGCTTTTTTAAGTCCAGCTCGATTTAGATCACTCAATGGGTACATGCCCTCATCAGGATTTGCCTTGCTGCGGGGGATGTTTGTGATCGATAAAATTAAAGCTAGTGCAATTGTTGTCTTATAAATAAACTTCATAGGATTTAAATGTCAAAGTTTTAAACTTTCAAATTTAAGAAAAGCTTTTTGATGAAAAGGACTTTTTGTGTCGACTAATGTAACAATACTGGATAGATTCAGTCTTTTTGGCAAGGTATTTATTATATTAACGATTCACCAGACTAGTGATGCTCGTTTAAATATGGCAGATTTGGCGTTGGTTTGCGACAGGAATCGTAATTTTGTGCTTTAAAGATAGAAAGATGACCTTAATCCAATTGGAATATATTATTGCTGTTGATACCTACCGAAGTTTTGTTGCTGCAGCCGAAAAATGCTTTGTGACACAACCTACATTGAGCATGCAAATACAGAAACTTGAAGAATCGTTAGGGGCAAAGATATTTGATCGTAGTCGTCAGCCGGTCGTTCCAACTGAAATAGGTGAAAAAATTATTCTTCAAGCTCGGCTAGTTTTAACTGAAAGCCGGAAGATAAATGAGATTGTACAGGATAAAAAGGGGGAGATTGAAGGGACTTTGAAAGTTGGGGTTATCCCCACGATAGCGCCTTATTTACTTCCGAACGTACTTACCACTTTCATGGAGAAGTATCCCAAGTTGCAATTACAAATCTGGGAATATACGACAGAAAGAATTATCCATGAACTAAAAGTGGGGCTGCTGGACTGTGGAGTCTTGTCTACGCCTCTCAATGATCCAGGCATATTAGAGGCACCTTTGTTCTATGAGAATTTTGTTGCTTATATTTCGACAAATAGTCCTTTGTTCTCTAAGAAGATACTTAGTGGTGATGATATTGCAGATGATAAACTCTGGCTTCTTAATGAAGGACATTGTATGCGCGGTCAGGTACTGAATATTTGTCATCACAAACATAATCAGGATCTTTCTGGACGATTCGAGTATAATACCGGCAGTGTGGAGACTTTGAAACGGATGGTTGATATCAATGACGGGATTACCATCCTGCCTGAATTGTCGATTTGGGATTATTCGGATGAGCAACTGGATCGGATACGTTATTTCAAGTCGCCTGAGCCTGTGCGCGAAATATCGTTGGTGACCACACAGAATTTTGTGAAGCGACAGGCTATCCAGGCCTTAGAAAAAGAAATATTAGCTGTAGTACCGGATAAATTCAAAACAAAAAAGAAAAAGGAAGTGTTGAGCTTTCAATAGGACGATATGGGAAATCTTAAGGGACGTTTTTTTAGGAAGATAGATCAGGTCAATCAATGGCGGATGAAAAAAGTTTCAAACAGGAATTTTATCATCCTATTGGCTTTTCTGGTCGGTATTGTCGGTGGTATTATGGCATCTGTGCTGAAAAGGCTAACACATTTTATTGCCACCACCATACAGGACGATATCGACTGGAAGGTGAAATATTCTGTGTATTTGATTTTTCCGTTAATTGGGATTTTACTCAGCGTATTTTTTGTTCGGAAATTTTTGAAGGGGAAAAAGATGGAGCATGGAATCACCCCCATCATCTATGCCATCAGTCGGAAGGGAAGTCGATTGGACCCAAGTAATATTTATTCGCAGGTGGTGACTTCCGCTATCACCGTCGGTTTTGGCGGATCCTGTGGTCTAGAAGCTCCGGTAGCATTAGGGGGCTCCTCCATTGGTTCCAATATTGCCCGTTTCTTTGGATTACAATACAAGGAAGTGACAATGCTCTTGGCTTGTGGTGCTGCGGCGGGGATTTCTGGTGCATTCAATAGTCCATTGGCAGGGATGATTTTTGCGATTGAGATCTTATTGCCCGAGTTCTCAATCCCGGTTTTCATACCACTATTGATTTCTTCGGCCTTAGCTTCTGTTGTTTCCCGAGTTCTTTATAATGAACCATTATTTAGTACATTCAATTCGGATTGGCAGGTTTCTGCTTTATTATTTTATCTGCTATTGGCGGTATTGGTTGGGCTCTATACCATTTACTTCGCACGTGTATCCAGAAATGTGGGCAAATGGTTCTCCAAAATTAAAAATCCTTATAACAAAGTATGGGTCAGTGGCGTTGCCTTAGGTTTGATGATTTTTATATTCCCAGCACTTTATGGGGAAGGTTATATTACCATACAGCAGATTCTAAATGGTCAGTTTAATTCCATTGTCAAAAATAGCTTGTTTTCAGATTATAAGGACATGGGTTTGGTAGTTCTCGGCTATACGATTTTGACTTTATTCGGTAAATCGTTTGCGGCCTTGTTTACCTTAAATGGTGGCGGAAACGGTGGTGTTTTCGGTCCAAGTCTGGTCATGGGCGGTTTGTTGGGCTTTGCATTTTCTTATGGCGTAAACTTAACAGGGATAGCGGAATTAAATGTTCCGAATTTTGTAGTAGCAGGTATGGCCGGAGCTTTAAGCGGCATTATGCATGCACCGTTGACAGGTATCTTCCTGATTGCAGAAGTGACTGGAGGTTATACTTTGATGGTTCCGTTGATGCTGGTATGTTCTATTTCTTATCTAATCAATCGCGCAGTATTAAAACATTCGATTTACACGAAGGTATTGGCGGAATCTGGTGACCTGATTTCTTACGAAGATAAGGATCGTTCGGTTTTAAGTATGATGCGCATAAAATACGTATTGGAAACCAATTTTGTGATTTTACGTCCTGACGAAACACCAAAGGGCAGGCAATCAGATATAATCCATAGCAAACGTAATATCTTTCCAGTGGTCAATTATGAAGGAAAGTTTATGGGAATCTTGTATAGTGAGTATCTATTCTCCGTGTTGCTAGGGGAAGTGGATGGGGGAGATACTCCCTTTGAGAAATTGGCTCAAAAGCCAAACGATACCGTTGGTATCAATGAAAATATGGAAATCGTAATGGCTAAAATGAATAAGGATGACACTTGGATACTTCCCGTTTTGGGGGATGAAAATAAATACATGGGCTTTGTGTCCAAGTCTAGTGTATTCAACAAATACCGGGCATTATTAATACGTCAGGGCCACTATTTAGAGTAAATCAAGGGGTTTACTCGTTGAGATAAGCTTTCTTTCGTCAGACTTAGACCAAAGAAAGCTTACTGAATTTTCTTAGCCGCGCAAGGCCATAATTTTTGTGACATATTTTCCAATAATGTCAAATTCAAGATTGATAGTTGTTCCAATTTCCACCTGTTGTAAGTTTGTGTGCTCAAGTGTGTAAGGTATAATTGCAACCGAAAACTGATCGTCTTTAGAATCGACGACCGTCAAGCTAATTCCATTTACGGTAATGGAACCCTTTTCGACAGTGATATTTTGTTTGGATGCATCGTATTGAAAAGTAAAAATAAAGCTACCATTTTCATCCTTTTTCGCTATGCATGTGGCTGTCTGATCAACATGTCCTTGAACAATATGACCGTCGAATCTTCCTCCTGCTAAAGTGCAACGTTCCAGATTAACCAGATCGCCCACTTTTAACTGGCCGAGATTTGTTTTTTGCAGGGTTTCATCAATTGCTGTGACTTTATGCACGCTATCGTTTAATCCGACGACTGTAAGACAAACACCATTATGGCTTATGCTCTGGTCTATTTTAAGTTCATTGGAAATAGGGGAACTAACGTAAAAATGGATGTTACTTTTTTCCTGCTCGATATTTTCTATTTTTCCTAAGGTTTCTATGATTCCAGTAAACATGATAATTTTTTTTGATTGATTCAAAGGTACTAAATAATCAAATGAAATATTCACTGTTGATGGTAAGAGCGGGAATTACGACGAAACAATGACCGTCAAATATCTAAGGATTGCTATGGTTCTTTCGGCTTGATTTTAAATAATGCTGCGGTTAAATACCGTAAGAAGGGGATGCAGGTAAGAAAATTGCAAAAAATGAGATTAAGCAAATTGCAAAAAGATTGCAGTGTAGATTGTACACTTACTAATCCTTTTGTGATGGCTATGCCAAAACAAATTTATGGGAGTTGAAAAAAAATATTACAAAATTTTTGTTTATATCATTTGAAGCACTATCTTTGTCATAGGTTTAGGTTGATTGCCTCTTACAAGGAGGTATTTATAAAAGCTTAGCAGGTCGCCCGACCGAATGCTAAGCTTTTTTTATGGCGTTTTGAACTGATTATCCTGTTTCCATCCTTCTTCGTTTCATGGTGAAGATAGTATCTGCTTGTTTAAAAAAAATCCTAACTAAGGCTCCGTTCTTACGTTAATTATAATAACAGCAGTTAGAATGAGAAGTATTCCCAACCATTGAAATCCTGAAACGACTTCTCGCAATATAAGCATGGCAGATAGTGTAGAAATTGGGATTTCTAGACTTGAGATGATATTTCCCATGGCTATTCCCGTTTTTGGAATTCCTTTTGTAAAAAGTAAAGGAGGTAAAATCGTCCCAAAAACAGCAATCAATATCCCCCATGGTAGTGCGTTGGCATGTAAGTGTGGAATGATAGTCACATTCCAGCATGCGATGATGAGCATTAGGCCACCAAAGACCAAGAACTGACTTCTGACTGAACTGGGTAATTGTTTTTCCACTGTACTTGATGCGTAAATAGCCATTGCATAACTTATACCCGCTCCGAAGCCCAGTAATATGCCTTTGTAGTTAAGATTGTTGTCCTGTTGAAAGAGGTTAGTTGCCAGGATTGTACCTAATAATACAATAACAACACCCGTGATCTTACCCTTTGAGGGAAATTTTTTCAAGAGTACTGCTTCTGCGACTAAACTTATCCAAATAGATTGCATGAGTAGGATAATACCTACCGATACGGGAATGTACTGTATAGCGAGATAATAAAGTGTTGTCGTAAGTCCTAACGAGGTACCCCAGGCTGTTAATTTTAATTTTGAGGAAATCCCGATTACTATATTTTCCTTTTTTTGAATCCTTGATACGAGATTAAAGGCCAATAAAAATAGAAAACCTAGCATAAACTGTAAAAAGGTTAATACGCTTGTGTGTATGCCCAGTTGGTTTGCATATTTCACAAAGGTCGCCAGCAAGCCATAGCTGCATGCCCCTCCAGCGACATATAGAGTGGATCTATAGTCTTTCATTTTGAAAATAATTTTGAAATAAAGCTAATTGATGATTTAGTGATTTGCTCCAGTAGGCTTTGTCATGACCACCTTTTGATTCGATATAAAGATGTTCTATGTTTTTACTTGTTAATTGATGATGAAATGTACGGTTCATTTCCAGCATTTGTTGGTCTTCTGTCCCACAGTCAAGAATATAATGTTGATTGTTGGTCTTCATTTTATCCTCATTGTCATAGATACGATCTCTCGCGTCGAGATCCTTGAAGGCACCAAGAACTTTATCTACCTGATAAGCGTGATAAGCATTTCCGAAACGGTTGAAATCAATGGCACCGCAGGAACTTCCGATAATAGAAAATGTTTGCGGGTAGGCCACGCCGATATGAAGGGCGCCATAGCCACCCATGCTCCATCCGAGTATCCCCCGCGCATTCCTACTGGGTTGAGTGGGATAATTGCGGTCTATGTACTCTACTAGTTCGCGGCCTATAAATGTTGAGTATTGTGAACTTGAATCTACCGGACTATCGACGTACCACGAATTGAAGTTCCCGTTTGGGAGAACATATATAGTCTGGAATACTTTTGCTTTATCAACCAGGTTCGGAATGTCCTCTTGTACTGTTCGCTCTGGGTTTCCACTGTAACCATGGAGAATATATACTGTTTTATAATTTACTCCTACATGTATATCGGGTGTAATTATAATGGTTTCAATATTTTTTTTCATTTTGGCACTATAAATTGTTGTTTTAGCAACATATTGTGCCACAAGCGGAAGGATAAGGGTTGAAAAAATGACTGTTAATATTGTTTTCATATCTTAAAAATTTGTCTTTTATAGGACAAACTTCTTAAGTATAATGCATAAAAACATGTACAAATGTTGATGGAATTATGATTTTAATTCTTTACGGATACGGCTCAATTGAGTTGGCGTAACGCCCAGATAGGAAGCAATGTGATGTTGCTTCAGGCGTTTGAAAAGATGCTGATTTTTATAGAGCTCAAGATAGCGCTCTTTAGCGGATTGCCATTTAAGGCCGATTTCTAGAGGTTCTTTTTTTACCACCCAATTTTGCTCCAGATAAGCGATTTGAAAAAGCGCTAAATCGTGGTGTTTGTTGACAAGTTCGCGAAAGGTCTTGGCTGGGTATTGAATTAATGCGGCATCTTCTAAAGCGATGATGTTGAAAGAACTTGGTTGGTCCGTTATGATGGCTGCGGTGGAAGCACAAAAGCTATTTTCTTGAAAAAACAATTTATAAATAATATCACCCTGATAATCAAGTTTATAATAGCCCAATAATCCCTCGTAAACGAAATAATAGTATTTCGCATATTCCCCCGCCCGTAGAATCAAGTCATTTTTGCGGAAATGTCTGACTTGAAAAATTGATTTTAAGACTTCTATTGTTTCCGCACTAAGCACATGATATGCATTCATCTCGGAAATAAGTTTTTCTATCATAGTTGTTTGAAAAATGAAGTTTTACTGGATGATATGCTTTATCTATCTATCAAGGTCAAAGTTAGCAAAATGAAGCTAGCTTTTTTGGTACATCATCTTTCGTTTCATCTGTTTAAGGTGATCTCCATATTGGATATTCTTTAATGTGCTATATACTATGTCTCTATTCTTGAATATTATATTCTATTCCATTAAGACCGACATATATTTCTTTGTCTAAGTCGCCCCGATAGGCAATAAAAAGAGGGTTGAATTTCTGTAGAGATGGATGATAAATAGTAATATCCGCCCCCTCATGAATTTTTCAACTTTGTTATACAAAGTTATTAGAATTTTAATTCAAAAATCACTGAAAACAAGGCTTTTCAGGCAGTTCGGGTACTCGTTGGTATTTTTTAATTCGCTGATAGGACTTAGCTCTAAACACGAAAAGCTAACCTTACGATTAGCTTTTCCTTTTGTGAACAAAAAAGATAAAGTAGAATGGGGTAAGGAAATGAATTCTCATTAATTACCTTCCGGCTTTGTCGCATCTTTACCCGAACTTTCGGGCCAGTAAAAGCTTTCATATTTATCGGGCATCGTCGGGTCTAGGCCAGCTTCCTCCTTTTTTATAAAGTGCGCTAACGGTAGTTTTTCATCACGAATGCCCCTTACCATCAATTTAGCAATCTCGAAGGCTCCAAATGGCCTGAAATGCGTATCATCCTGGATAGGTTTGTCACGGCCGGGATAACGGTTTGCCGGAAAATGGGCGAATGCCATAACTGAACTATCTTTACCCATTGATTCGAACAGGATCTTACTCATATTGTTTAAATCGATCAGATAAGTTCCCTTTTCTTTAGCCGTGCGACGCACGGCTTCCGGATAGTCCCCCAATGTATGTACAATTTTTCCATTTTCGAACTTCCGTCTTTGCACGGATGTCACCAGTACTGGTATGCCGCCTTTCTTCCTAACTTCGGCAATGAAGTATTCCAAATCGCGTTTGTAAGAAGTAAAAGCCCCAATATTTAGACCGGTCTGTTTTTGATCGTTGTGCCCAAACTCCACGAATGCGTAGTCTCCTTTTTTCATCATACTCAGGATTTTTGCTAGCCGTTTTTCACCAATAAAACTACTCAACGTTTCTCCTGATTCAGCGAGATTAACGATTGCAACATCCTGCGGATTAAAGAAATAGGGGAACATCTGCCCCCAGGCCGTAAACGGTTCGCGAGGTCCATCGACAACCGTTGAATTGCCTGCTAAAAAAACGGAGACAGTAGTAGGGTCGGCAGGTACAATCTCAATTGCATTTACCTTTGGTTCCTTGCTATTGAATTCCAGTGTCAGCTTATGATCCCAGTTCAGGTAGCTGCGTTCACGGGGTTTAAGGGCCACCTTTCTATGTTCGGAACCGATCAGGCTGTCCCGAACATTTACAGTGAAATCGATATGCGCATGTTTGCCCGTTTCAGTCTGCATACGATTTACCATCATGCATCTATTTTCTGCCCGGATTGCGATATCTGATGTTCCATAATCATCGCCGGTATAGACACGTATATTATAATTTCNNCCCACCTTTGTATTGGCAGAAACAGGCGTTTCAACTTCAATTCCGTAACCACGGCCTTCGTTGTACGTCGTCCTGTTCGTAACAGGTATATATCCTGCCTTTATCTTGCCATTACCAAAATCAAAAAAATATGAGGACTCCTGATGCGTTTTTGTATTCTGAGCATTGCTATTCACACAGATAAGGAATGCCCATATTAAAATTGTGTATCTACTCATAGATAGTAATAGTTATTTGATATTAATAGCCTTCATTTTGTTCCAGCACCGCCTCCCTGTTCCGCTCGATTTCGGCCTGAGGTATTGGGAAAAGATTATGGTACGGCTGTATGTCAGTATAGTACGCGTTGAAACGCTTTACCCGATCATATAGTTTGTTCAGACGCATGAGCGTAA
>DKIT01000101.1:32049-34266 GCA_002454415.1 Sphingobacterium sp. UBA6711 | reverse complement strand
CAGCGCGGCGCTCCATCGGTTTGATAATGATATTTTTGTCTATCATTTTATAGGATAAAAACTGTCCAGAAAGGCATTTTTCCAATGCTTCCTGGAGGGTCCCATTACTCAAAATTAGATCGACGGGATGCGCATCTTTCAGCAATTGCGTATTCGCAATGATATTGTACCCGGTCTGCTTCCGGATTTCGCGAAAAGCCTCAGGAAGAGAAATTTGTTTTTTGTTCATCGTAATCCGCTGACTATAGCCTACGGCCACAGCAGTATGGATGTTCACGATGATCAGAAACGCAATAAGTTTCATAATTGATGTAAGTCTAAGCACGGCTCGCCAATAAGACGAACCTGTTCTTTTCCATATTTTTTTATACATTTGGTAAAGCTTTTAATTGGTTAAACGTAAACTGGAAAACAAGCTTTAAATCGATTGGGGGTGTTCCCGCACTCCCAATTTCTTTATCTGTCAAGCCTGTCGAAAAATATATTATTCGCTGACGATAATCCTCCTTTCTTGTAATGTAAAATGTGCAGCTCCAGTCATTTCTAGGGCCTGCAGTAATTGATTTAAATTTTCTAAACGTGAAATGGTGCCATCCAATCCTTTTTTAGGAATATTTCCCCGAAACACAACCTCCACATTATACCATCGCGCTATTTTCTCCATCGCTTCCTTTATATTTTCATTATGGAAGTAGAAATAGCCATTTTTCCAGGCGATCGCTTCTTCGACGTCCACGGTACGGATTTTAATCTGCTCAAGTTCACCCTTTGTGCTATTCGCTTCTTCGCCAGGACGGAGCTTACGCACCAGACTTCCTCTTTGAAGTTGAACATTTCCCTCCACGAACGTCGTTTTGATATGTTTCTGTTCGGGGTATGCCGAGACATTAAATTGCGTCCCCAATACAGTTATCGCTGTCTTTTCGGCTTGTACAGTAAATGGTCTTTTCAAATCTTTTCTGACATGGAAGTACGCTTCCCCTTCGATCTCTAATTCACGTCGATCATGCGCAAAATTGATCGGGTAGGTAATCGAAGAACTGGCGTTCAACCACACTTTTGTTCCGTCGGGTAAATTTAATTGATATTCACCTNNCAGCTTCCCCGGGGCAATGAGGTCAGCTTTAGAAGACTTTTGCTGCCCGGCAGTGACGGAACTATCTTTCGCATCCTCCAACGGTGCCTGAGATTGATGATAAAAAAAGGTCCCCATCAAAATCAATACCGCCGCTGCAACGGAGATCCATTTCCATCTTTTTCGACGCTCAATCGAATTAACCATGTCTGGCTGCAATCTTGCATCCTGCGACAAGGCCAGCCACAGTTTTTCGGAAGGAATATCAACTGGCAACTTTTCCTTCTGCCGCAATTCGTCGATCAGCTCTTGCATGTTTTCGACCAATTCTGTTTCCTTGGACTCTGACTGTAGGAGAAACAACAATTCTTCACGCTCGACAGACGATAACGTGTCGCTCAGGTAGGCGTTCAATAAATAGTTGATTCTGGAAGTTTCCATCTTGGTCAGCATTTAAGTTTATACAAGGGTAAACGGCTAACTCAGGAGATCGGGTAGTGAAAAAATTAAAAAAATAAAACAGTCAACAGTAAACCGATAATTTCATAATGCGCTAGAGCCTTTCTAAGGTTCTTCAAGGCATTCACAAGATGATATTTCACGGTATTTTTAGAGATATGCAACTGCTGTGCAATTTCGTCGTAGGTTAAGCCCTGAAATCTGCTCATCTCAAAGATTTGTTGTTGCTGTTCAGAAAGCTGGCTTATCGCGGCAGTGGTTATGCGATTAAGTTCATTCCACTGCACCTTTTCTGCTGTTTGTTCTACACCGATTTCAAGGCAGGCCTTACATTCATCTGTATAGCGGTCAGCATGAACTTTTTTTCGAAATGCATCAATAGTCATTCGGCGTACCTGTGTAAATAAATAAGGGTATAAGGCAAGATCGCAGGCTATTTTTTCTCGATTAATCCATAATTTGACAAAGGCCTCCTGCGTAATTTCTTCCGCAAGTTGCCTGTCCTTTGCGTATGTACACGCAAAGCGATATAGGGGTTTGTGATAAAGCCAAAACAATTCCTCGAAAGCGGTGCTATCACCCTTTCGAAAGCGATCGATCAGGAACGCATCTGCAACTGGAATGGTCATCATTTTTGAGGCTTATAATGTTATTGTAAATCCAATATCCATAAATCCCGCTCA
>DKIT01000101.1:0-32033 GCA_002454415.1 Sphingobacterium sp. UBA6711 | reverse complement strand
AACTGTCATGTCCCATCCTGCTTGAAACCTTAGGTTTGAAGGCAATAAAACGATTATCGATTATGGAAACTCCACCACATACGTCCTATTATCGCGCCAGGTATTGTAGGTACTTTTTCCGACTTGGTTAATGACGTAGCCAAAACCACGGTTGGGACCATTAGACAAGCTGTTGTTGCAGATATGTTTGAGCTTTACGCCTGCTTTTACGGGCACCTCTACCGAACTTTCGATGCGGATCGGATTGACCAGAACGTCGTATATTCCAAATGCATAGCCCTCATGATGCTGTACTGTATCGGCGACTTTATAGGCCGCAAATCCATCACGTTTGCCCTGCTCACTGCGATAAGCTGATTGATTGGGGGCATCATACGGACTTTCGCATTGAAAAAAGTACGTGCGTCCATAATTGCCGGTCCAGTAAGTTTGATACTCCTGAAAATGCTCATTGAATAGCGCATACATGGTGATATAATCACCATTGACGACCAGACCATTCCGCGTCGTATTAGTATCCCACCCCACACTTCCCCTTACACCGTGATCGGCCCGCCATATCCAAAAGTGATCCCCGATTACGTCATTACTATTGATAATAACGGACTGGTCCACATGGACTTTATCAGGTCGAAATCCGCCAATACGTAAAAATAAATCCGCCAACAAGGTTGGGTTTAGGTCATGTCTTAGCCTGCTCTTTTCCTGGCCTACCTGAATCAAACTATGCGAACTATAATGTGCATCAAACATCAACGATGCAACAGTAACACCGGAGACATCATCTACGGTTATTGCGGTATGTGGGTTGGCAGAACCGGGGATTAAGGTCGCGAGCCCCAGTCCAAGTATGATGGTATTGGCTTTGCTGACACGCAGTGGTTCTGATAATTCATACATGCCCGGTGTAATCAACAGATGCTTTCCGGCTCGCAGCTGCCGGTTCATTTCCGCCGCAGACACTCCAGGTTTTACCACATAGAAATCTTTTTCGACATCAATGCTATCACCTTCGCCCATGTTGTTTCGCGTGTAGGATATACCTGCATGATTACGTTTCAATGCGGGGCGGAATACCTTGTAGCGCCCATCGTGATCAAAAAACACAAAAGGCTTCTCCCGAATAATAGGTGTTGTCGGGATGATTGTCACATTCCCCCCTTCGGCCCAATTATTTTGATAAGTACTTTTGTCCACAGAAGGCCCCAAATCCACACCTTGAAAACAATAGTTGTATTTAATTTCTTCAAACTTCCCCCTTCCTTTATTCAAAAATGAGTTTCTTGTATACCATTGTTGCTGATTTTTGGAACCTGCGGCTGCTTCGAAATAGCAATCTGCCGTGTAGCCTCCACTAACCCATCCATTTGCCCATTGGTTACGCACGACGCGTGTGGAATACACGCGACGCAGGGGCGCAGCCTGGGATACTGCCCATTTAAAAGTTTCTTCTTCTTCATAACTCTCAGGTCCTATGACAGACAGATTCTCGGCAGATCGCCAAAATGTACAGGTCCCGTTCCCGTCGGCAAGATGGGGCGGTGTATGTATATTTGAAACAGCAACATCATAAGGAACCTTACCCAATCCTGCAATCTGTACATAAAAAGGAATCTTCAACAGCCCCGCCCTCCTATAGTCACCCGACTTAAAAANNTGGGACTAAATTCTTTTCCAAACATCTGGTCATGGAGCTTGTTGACCTCTATACCTACACGTACCTTATCGTCAGCCGCGCTATAGATAAATGTATTTTCACCGAAGAGCTGGAGTTCCATCCCCAAGCGTGCCACAAACTCACCTTGTTCGGTCTGTATTTCATAATAGTAGTCATAAGGACTACCTGCTAATACCTGATCCATAAACTTGGGTTGCGAGACTTTCGCAATGGTTTGATAATCGCCTAATCTGCCTTTACTTCGTCGGATATGAAAGGGGCCTTTTATCTTTTTATCGATCAGCCGCCTAGTGAAGTTAAGGCATATTTTTCCCTTTCGGACAAAGACTTCCTGGTTTTCGGCTTGTGGCTTATCGTTCAGCACAGCCTTCTCCCTTGGATCATCGGAATTGATCCTTATCTCACGTCGATCAGTTTGTTGTCGGATTGCCACAGTTGCTCCGCTTTGACGCTCCTTAGGATATGTAGCGTTCGTAAGATGATGATATGTTGTTGCTCCAAGGACAGGCTGTATCAACAATACAGATACAACAGGCATAATATAGTTTCTGAGTGATTGCATGAGTTTACTCTTGTATAGGTTAATTGGATAGAATTTTTTTTAGTCGGATGGCATTCAGTATCGGCTCGCCTTTCTTTGATATAAAAGAGATCGTCAAGCCGCTGTCTCCGAGCACGCGCATCGGAAATTTTCGACAAAGCAGCTTAAATGCGCCTACTTCGTTCAGGACATTTACATCGGTCGCCAGAATTCGGTCTCCGATTTGGATATTAAACATACGATCGATGGATTTTAGGTCTCGCTTCGCTGCCTGCTGTTCGAGATCATACAGTAGATTTTCCTTGTGGTTGGGTCCCTCCAATTCAACAAAAAACAATTCAATTTCATAATTGCCATTTGGCAGATCAAATCGGTAGGATTTCAAACCCTGCAATTGTGTCTGAAAAAGTGGATCATCTGCTGTACCACGAATATTTATATCCGTCCCCAGATTTTCCCGTCCGGTATTTTTCAGACGGTACTTTTCGCCCTTGATATATCCCCAGCTCCCCTCTTCATAAGGCTGGTCTGGAAACCACCGATCTCCCAGTGAGTCAATATACTCCCGGTTGTCCCCAACGTTAAGACGGAGTTCTTTCCAGTCTTGATCCATCTTTAGATCATAGGGTAAAACCTCGCAGTCCAATACCGATTCATCGATACTACTTAATTTTCCGCCATGGAAAGCCAACGCTTTGACCTGATGTATCCCGCGACTTAAATTTATAGGCCATACGATTCCCCGGTCTACAGGAATCTTTATGCCCACCGATATCCCGTCTAGGAGAAGTCTGACCGAATCAGCATTAGTAAATATAGGTAGCTGTAATGATCCCACACCGTTGACCAGCCTACTCGAATCGCCCCTCGCTCCCCATCTTTTGCCATAAGTAACACCTATTTTCACAAAGGGATCTTTTTTGAGATAAGCTTGATACAGAAAATAAGTATTCTTTGCTTTTCTATCCCCTGTTAACAGCCCTTTTGTATTGATATGCGGCATACTTTCTTCGCGCGTTTCCGAATTAAAATCCGACAGATTCCAAGCCACCCCACCCGCAACAAATGGTTTCTGTAAGATATCGTTGAGATAGCCCTGGTGATACATAATCGCATATTCAATACTTTTGTCAAAACGGATCGGCTTACTGGCTTGTATCCGATAATCGGCATCTGCCCCGTATTCGGTCACCAAGAGCGGTTTTTCGGGCAACTGCTGATGAATAGACACCAGCTGCTTACCAAAATCAGCTATTTTACCACCATACCAACCCGGATATAGGTTCCAGCCCACAAGCATGGGAATTTTGGTCAGACCCGTCCGATGATAGAGATCAAAATTGCCATGGTTGGCAATCATGGTATAACGGCTTGAATCCTCGTCGCGAGTGAGCGTTTCCAATTTTTGGGCCAGTGATACCACCGACTTAAAGTATATTTGCTGACGTTCCTTGTCTTTTGAGAAATGGGGACGGAGAAATATTTCGTTCATATAGCCCCAGATAATGATGCTTGGATGGTTAAAATATTGCTGGATCATTTCTTTTTGCATCTGAAGACTATGGTCGGCAAAAGCAGGGCTTTCTGTAATCTCGTTCACCAGCGGTATTTCTACCGATGCCAAAATTCCGAGGCTGTCGCAGGCTTTCAGTATTGCAGGATCCTGCGGATACTGGGCAACACGCAGAAAATTGCCACCCATCGCTTTTAACTTAACAACATCCTGTACTTGTAAGTCCTCGGGTACAGCATTGCCCATACCTTCAAAATCTTGATGTCGGCTTGCGCCAATTAATTTTAGGGACTTGCCATTTAAAAAAAAGCCCTTTTCGGGGTCAAACGTAAACCAGCGGAAACCAATATGATTATCCAGCTGATCCAGCAGCTGGCCCTTTGAATCATAGATACGTGTGATCAGATGATACAGATAAGGGAGCTCCGGCGACCACAATATCGGATGCTCAACCTGCGCAATATTTAAACGAAAATTGCTATGTGCATGAGGTTTCAAACGCACTGTTTGTCTTGTTTGTTTTATGGTCTTCCTGTCGGCGTCGACAAGCCTCGATTCTATAAAAACAGCTTGTCGCGATGCCGAAGCGTTCTGAATATTTCCGTCAAGATGAATTGTCCCATTTTTTTGAGCGTCGACCTTAGCTCCTACTCGTAGGCCACTGCTACCGTATAGAGGATCAGCGAAGTGAATTTGATCTAACACGAACAAAAACACTTTCCTGTAGATACCTCCAAAAAAGGTAAAGTCTCCACTCAAAGGCGCAATATCCTGATTCGAATGATTCGTGACCTGAATAACCAGGGTACTTTCCGCATTTTCCTTTTTGATCAGATAATCCGTAATATCTACATTAAAAGCCGTATACCCACCTCGGTGTACTTTAACCAGTTTTCCATTAACGATTATTGATGCTTCCTGATTAGCAGCTCCCACATGGAGTACAATTCTTTTCGTTTGCCAGGCATTCTTCCAGCGCAGGGTATTCTGGTATTGCGCAGCACCGCGATAATAGCCCGGAGTGTCGTCCATTACATCAGCAATATTCCAGCTATGCGGAAGATTGACCATCTGCCCCCGCTGTGAAGCAAAACGGTCCATGGAAGCTGTATCCTTCTTGAATATCCAATTTGAAGAAAAATCAATGGAAATTCTTCCATCCCCCAGTGTTTGCGCATATGCACTCATGGTGAAAAGTAAATAACTTATGTAATATAGGATAATGATCCTTTTTATTATTCTATTCATGTATCGCATTTATGTTAGTCGATCCAGTTTGTTTAAGACTAACTTGGTCCAACCAGATTTTTCATTTTTTTTTCGAGTTTTGCTGTTTGATGTTAACAGGTTCTTTACTTTACTCCCATAATTCCAGCAGGTGCTCTGCCTAATTTCTAATTTCTGGGCAAGTTTATAAGACGATATATTTCCTTGATGAAAATGCACGAGATATACCAGGTAGAAAGCTTTGTTAATCGGAATACGTACGTTTTCAAAAATTGTATTGTTCAGCACAGATTCCTCATAGGTACATTTGGTGCATCTTCGGCTATAGGGTGTTTTACCGGCACAATATTTATCATACCCGCATTTTATACAATGATATTCCTTTTTCCATTTCAATTCGGACAATATTTTATAGCAGGCCTCCTTATCGGGATATTGTATACAAAACTCCTCAAAGTTCATTTCCTTGGACAGAACACGATCATCCGTCATGCGCTTAATATTAGTCTGCAAGTTTTTATTATCTTTCGCCAGTAATTGGTTGATGCGGTTAATTTCTTCCGACTGAGCCCACAATAGGCTATTCATTTCTTTCAACTCACGATTCTGATCGCTAATTATTTCGGATTTCTCAACCAGCTCTTTCGATTTCTGCATCACTTCCAGTGTGCGTTCCCGCACTTTCCTTTCCAGATCCCTATTATGCATCTCTTGAAGTTTCTCATTGATCCGCATCTGTTCAATTGCCCGTTCCTGTGCACGCTCCTTCTTGTTTTTCAATAACCGGACTTGATCTCCTATAGCAAATGACAGGAAAGTCATCTCCAGCACAAAACCAAATGTGATACTATAATGTCCAATCGAACTGGGCAGAAAACGTGCATACCCCAACACATAAATCACTTTTAACACGAAGCCGAGGAAAAGAAAGGCATAGGCCAATACAAAGTATCGGGCTGGCCGATAGTTCTTTTTCCAAAGCCATATTCCAGTAAAAAAGGCGGCTGATAAGGGAACTATCTCTACAAATTTGTAGATAAACCAATCCTGATTAAAACCTAAGCAATAGATAAAAAATAAGATTCTCAGGATAATGACTCCGTTCAACAACTGGTTCAATCGAGGTTCCTTTTGTTTTACATGCAGCAGGGATTTGGTAAATAGTAAGGCAAAAACGCTGACAAAGCAGACAAAAACTGCTGTTGCATATTGATTGAACCAGGGATTCCCGGGCCATAAATACTGAAAAGCAACTCCGTCGGATGACATCTCATAAAAACCTACGCACAATATATAAAGAACGTAATACAGGTATTGCCGTCTTCTCACGGCAAAATACATCAGGAGGTTATTGAAACTAAACAGAATGATCATCCCATAGAATAGGCCGAAAGTAAAGTATTCGGTCAGCGTATAGTGGACAAAGCGATCTAAAGTACGATAGACCAAAATCACATTGACCATCTGTCTGGAACGGATTTTAAAATAAACGTCGTAAGTTCCTTTCTCCAGTGCCGGAATTAAAAAATCAAAATTCTTATGCATAAATTGCCTATTCTCAAAATCGATAGAGGCTCCGGTCTGATAGTGGACAAATCCACCCGTTCCATCCGGGATAAATGCCTCCACCCTATCGGCAGTCTGATCGAACAGTTCCATAACCCGGTCGCGGGATATTGGCTGATCAAAATGCATTCTCACCCTAAACCAATAGGTTGAGGATCGGTTGAAGTTTTTGGGATAGTATCGCTCATTGGGTTTAAATCGTTGGGCATTTTCCGGTGATCGTATTTCTTCAAATGATAGTGTATTGCTGTTATCTTCGATATAATATATCTCCGCTGTCTTAAAGATATGTTGAGCTGTACTGGGTGATAGGATAATAGGATTTTGGCCAAACAGTAAGCCCATTTGAAATAACAATAGCAAAATCGCATATCCACGTATTTTAATTCTTTTTACGGTACACATAACTCGTCTCACCCTTTTTTTGGTTATTTATGACCGGATAGGCATCAGTATTCGGGTACTCAGCCTATCCGGGTTTTAGCAGCTCAAAATAACAAAATTATCAGAAAGCACCTAGTTCCACATTATGCCTGGCTATGGTACTTATTCACCGATTTTATCAAGTGGCGGCACATTATTCTCTGCTCCCGCATAGCCTTGATTTTGATTGATCCTGCCGTTAATGTTAAATCGCTGGGCCCATGCCGGTACAGGCCATAACACGTGGTAAGGCGCTATTTCAAAATGTACACCCTGTACTGTAGGTACTTTGTCGCGGTAGAATGAATTTTTTTCAATAATACGGTCATAGAAGAAATTATTTTCCGAGAAATTAGCCATGTTATAGGTTTTACCATTGTACGCCGCAATACCGGTTTGCGCAAAAATATAAGCGATCCTTGTCAACTCTGTTTTACGGGGCTCTTCCCAAAATAATTCGCGCGCTCTTTCATCCAATACGGTACCCATATTGACCTTATTCGCATCTACCAATAACCGTGCGTTGGCACGACTGCGTACCCGATTGATATCGGCCATAGCTTGTGCCTTTTGTCCTTTCCAGATATAGGCTTCCGCACGCAGCAAGTATGTTTCCGCTAAACGAAACACATACCAGTCTGTATTTGTTCCACGCGGTGGATTCCAACTTGGATCGACGGCGTATTGATTGGTTGAGTTGATGAAGACCTTGTAGTGCGGCCAGCCAAACCAATGGCGAATGGTATCCAACGAGCCGTTGGTAAACACTTTATTGATATTTTCACTTGTAAATTGTTGGATCGGTTTGCCATACAGACTACTGATCGCAGGATCTTTTGAAGCTTTAATAGCCGGATTGTTGTATACGAGGTCCGTCATATCCATCCACATGCCCTTTGCGTGACGATAGTCGGTATCGTCGGTCCATATTTCTTTAGTGCTATAAGAAGTACCGCGATAACGGCCAATACCACGACCATACATCAAGGTTAACGGAATTTCGGCCGTTATTCCATCGACTATATCCTGAAGCCCCCCCTGCGGGATTTTTAAATTGGCAAAATGCCAGGCAGGCACCGTATTGCGCATCAATTGCGATCCGAGGTTTGTCCGTCCCGGAAGCGTTTCCCTATCGATCACCAAGTATAAAGCCTCTTTATTTGCCGGAATCGCTTTATTGTCCATACGGTGCAAGTCCCAAACCACGTTTTTGGTCGGATCTGACGCAGTACTTCCGAAACGATTCGTCATTAAAGCATAAGTTCCGCCATCGATAACTTTACTTGCAGCCGCTATCGCACCATCAAAATCGCCCAAGGCCAAATCAATTTTTGATAGCAAATGGTTTACAGCGCCATTAGTGACTTGTCCTTTATCAACCCCATCCTTCACCCATTTTTGCGAAAATTCAAGATCCGCCTTCATTTTATGCAGGATGACGTCTCTTTTTGTTGAATAGAAATCGGTCTTCGGCGCGTCAAAATCTTCCAGATTAAGCGGAACATCGCCAAATTCGTGCACCAAGCGATAATAGAAATAAGCCCGGTAGAAATAAGCCGCTCCTAAAATCTGATTTTTCTCTTCCTCGGATTTGTACATTGGTCGGTCAATATTGCTGATTACGGTATTTGCCGAGCGGATCGCAGCGAAAAAATTGGTCCAATACCAGCCTATTTTATTTGTATTATCGCTATTTAGATCTGCTTCTGGCGTAATCAGCGAAACGAGATTCTGCGCCGGCGTCGCTTTGTCTGTGGTTCCTTCGACGGCAACATCCGAAAATATAGATTCGGTTAGGTAGGGTGCCGAATCGCCAAAATATTCGCCACGAGAAGCCAGTCCAAGTGCATTTAAAACCGCACGCAATGCTTCCACATTGTCCAGATTACTTGGCGAATATTGTGATAGCTGATCTGAATCCAAAAAACTTTTTTTACAACCATTGATAGCTAGCAAGCCCATTGAAGCAAAAATTGCAGCTACTTTTATCTTTATATTTTTCATTTTGTATTTCATCATTTAGAGTGACATATTTAATCCTAAGGTATAATAACGTGGCGTTGGTCCGTTATTTTGGGGATCCCAATAGTTCCATACCGGAGTATATACCGCGGCATTATTCACATTCATATACACCTTTAACCCCCTCAACTTAATGCGTTCGGCCGTCGCCTTGGGTAAGGTATACGCTAAAGACACGTTGTTTAAACGGATAAAACTATTGTTCCAATAAACATTAAAAGTGGTCGCATTTGTCCCACTTCCCAGACGAGCATAGTCATTGGAGGGATTTTCCGGCGTCCAATAAGGCAGCACATAGGAGTTTGAACGCATGAACCCCACACTTCCCGGATTATTTTTTGCCTGATTAAATTGCTTTTTCTGACCAATATTGGAGATCAATTGGAATGAAAAGTCAAAATTTTTGAACACATTAAATTCATTGCGGAGTGCCCATGTAAAACGAGGAGTTTCGTAGCCGATGAATTTCCTGTCCGCATCAGTATACAAGTAGTCGCCGTTAACATCTTCGAGTTTAAAATCACCCGGTTGAATCCCTGCCTTTGTAAACTTTTTAGCTTCATCCATTTCATTTTCCTGCCAAACACCTACTATTTTATAATCCCATATCACATCAATATCCTGTCCGATAAACCAACCATTCCCGAGGTCATCGTTTTCTGTTGCTAGTTTAACAATCTTATTTCTATTCAGTGAGAAAACAAGATTCGAGTTCCATCTGACATTGCCATCGACCAAATTTCGGCTACTGAGACTAAATTCAAAGCCCTTATTTTTCACTTCGGCTAAATTTGAAAACACATATTGGTACCCGATAACATCCGGTAATGACTGTCTGACCAGCAGATCTTTCGTCGTCTTAGCGTACACATCAATCGCACCACTAATCCGGTCTTTAAATAGGGAAAAGTCTAAACCCGCGTTCAACGACGTTGTCTCTTCCCACTTCAAGTTTGCATTTGGCATCCGGTTACCTTTCACAGCCGTATTTACATCTGTTGCCGCGCCCGAACCATTTACATTCTGATATTTCCCTGTTTGAAGGTCACCCAAAGCCGCATAAGGATCTACGGTACCATTATCCGGATTTCGGATATCCCGATTGCCATTGATACCATAAGAGAGCCTCAGCTTCGCATAGTTCAGCCAGGAACTATTTTTGAGAAACGATTCTTCCGAGAAAGTCCAGGCTGCCGCTACCGCCGGGAATACCGCACGCTTTTTATTCGCTCCAAAAACAGAATAACCATCTCTTCTTGTGGATATTGACAAATTGTAGCGGTCCATCAAGGTATAGTTTACACGAGCCATCAATGCGTCCGCCGTATACACTTTGTCGTCAGCGCTCACCGAAGGCAGCACACCACTCGCCAGATTGTGATAGCCAAGAAAATCTCCCGGGACAAACCCTTGGTTGGCCGCCTGCGTCCACCAGGTTTGATACTTTTCAGAATTAGCGAGTAAGGTTACATCAAAACGATGAATATCCGCAAATTGGCGGTTCCATTTCAGGAGGTTATCAATCTGCCAATTATAACGGGTCTCTTGTGCACGGTTCGCAATTCCACCTTTAATTGTCACATTTGGATTTTCTGACGACTCATGATTAAATGTACGGTATGAATCAAGACCCGGGCTAAAGTTGAATTGATAACTGATACCAAACGGCAAATTGATCTTGGCGAACATGCTCGCAAATAGGGTGTTTTGCTTTTGCATGCGATCATTATACGTCATGTTAAGGAAGGGATTCCGTGCATTCAATCCATTATCGTCTGTTGGAATACGGCGTAAGGTACCATCCGCATTGTACTTGTCACCATAGGGTGAAAGATTTAATAGTTGTCCCCAGTCCGCTTCGATAGCGCCTTCGTCACGACTCGCAAATTGCGCATTTGCTCCGATACTTAAAAAACTGGTGATTTTCCCTTCTAAGTTTAAACGTGTCCGAAAGTTACTAAATTCTCCCCCCTCAATTAGATTTTGATTTTTGTTATAGCCAAAGGACATGTAATAATTGATATCTTCTTTGCGTCCACTCATACTGACGGAATGATCTTGGCGTATCCCGGTCCGGAAAATACCGTTATACCAATCTTCTGTCTTTCCGGCATAATAATTAGCCTTTTCGTTTGCTACAAGTCCGAGCCTATCCAACCAGATATCAACGGGATCACCATCTTTATTACCGTCGGCGATCCATTGGTCATAAGTTACTCCAGCAGATAAATTTCTTGGATCATCGTAAAAATACGCTGGTCTTGATCCTGTGGCACGACCTACGTCTGCACGCCATCGCAGGAAATCAAGTCCGTTGTAAACAGGTTGATTTTGGGCGAGAGATGCTAAGCCCCAGTTTGTATTCACAGTTAAAACAGGCTTGTCACTTGATCCTTTCTTTGTCGTGATCGCGATAGCTCCTGTCGCGGCTTTGGCACCATATACGGCCAAAGAGCTCGCATCCTTTAATACATCTATGGTTTGTATATCATTGGGGTTAATATCAGAAAGCTGCCCGTTATAAATGATTCCATCCAGTACAATCAATGGTGAAGTCGATGCGCTAAGCGTTGTTTTACCACGTACTAAAAGATCTCCGCCACCCTTTGCCGATGTATTTTGGGAAACACTGAGACCAGCGATATTACCTTTGAGCAGATCGGCCACGCTCTGTGGATTTTCATTTTCCAGCTGTTCAGCTTTTACACTGGCTATAGAGCCCGTCAAATCTTTCCTTGAGACTGTGCCATAACCGATGACAACGACTTCAGTCAATTCGGTATTTCCTGATTCCAAGGTTATATTTAGCGTGGTTTGGTCGTTTACAACCTGCTCTTTATTCTGAAAGCCCACACTGGAAAGAACAATAACCATATTGGGATTGACAGCGAGAGAGAATCTACCTTGTGCATCGGTAGTGGTTCCTCCCAATTGGTTCTTTAACTTAATAGACACTTGGGGAATAGGTTTCCCTTGACTATCTTTTACAGTACCTGTCACAGTCCTATTCTGGGCATTTGCCATATAGGTACAAGCCAGTACACTTGAAATCAAGAGCGTTAATTTTTTAGCCATAATTGATGGGAATTTAGCGTTGAAATAATTGTTAATTGGTTTATTATGGACGCTAAATTAATTGGATCAAATCAAAAAAACAACTAAAAAAATAACATAAAGCACTGTATAACAAATAGATATAAACAAAAAGAAAGCACTTAAATACCAAGTACTTTCCATACTAACTTACTGAAATACAAAATGTATATCGAATGATAAAAAACAAGAATAATACGGTTTAAGAACAATAACTATTTTAAAAAATAGTTATTGGCTATTCTCAATTTTAGAATATTTATAACATATAATGTTATCAGAATGATTATTGATACTAGACCAAAAAATCCATTATAACTTATCAAATCATTACTTTTTTCAACCAAAATCATTAGCTGAAGCGTAACTGCCATGAAATAGCTAAATTCATGGCAGAATGCATCTAGGCCGCAATACATATTAAGAATGTACAATTCATCCCGAAACTTTTAAATCATAAGGACTAAATTCCGCACGACGCTAACATTGCTTCATTACTTTTTGTATCTCTTTTAAATGATAACGGATCATTATACAACCTTCAATACACCACTATCAGCTCTAAGACTAGAACCATTGGTCGCCACCGACAGCGGACTGGAAAGATAAACAGCGAGGCTTGCAATTTCCTGGGGATCAATAAATCGCTGAAGGAGAATATGTGGATTTGACTGATTAATGATCGCATGCTTCATAGCTTCAACGTCCAGCTGATTTGAGAAAGCAATCTGTTCTACCGTTCTGGCAACACCGTCAGAGTAAGTCGGCCCTCCCAAAATTGTATTTACAGTCACCTGCGTTCCCTTTGTCAGCTTGGAAAGTCCATTGCTCAAGGCACTCATCGCAGCTTTTGAGACCCCGTAATGGATCATATTTTCCGGTATATTAACACCCGACTCACTACTGATGAAAATGATCCTACCAAAGTTTTTCGCGATCATCTCTGGAAGCAATTTCCTGGAAAGACGCATTCCGCTCATCACATTTATTTCAAAATAACCATACCAGTCTTCGTCAGATGATGTATAAAAGTCGTCAATTCCAAAAATTCCCACGTTGTTGACCAGAATATCAATATTCTGAAGATCTGAAACTAGTTTTTCTACCTCATCGATCTTTGAAAAATCTGCTACCATCGCGGTGATCTCTCGCTCCGGAAACTTCTCTTTCAAAACTCCCAAAGCCTGTTGTGTTTTAAGCTGATCTCTCCCATTGATAATAACTGAAGCTCCTTCCTGTAAAAGTTTCTCAGCTACCGCAAAACCAATGCCCTGTGTTGAACCACTTATAAATGCTCGTTTTCCAATTAATTGTAAGTCCATTTTATTTTTGTAATGATTGCTAAATAAATATATAAAAAAAATTATCTGAGTATTTCGAGATGCAGTTTGATCTGTTCTCTAAGAATTTTCCGATCGGGATATAACCTGCGCAAAGAGTTTATACCGCACCAAAAAGTAACCAGGTATTTTGCTAATACGTCGGCGGGAACATCTGTCATAAGCGTATTATTTTCCTTTTCCCGTTCAATTGCCGACCGATAAAGAACTTCTGTTTCCTTCAGGATCTCCGCCGCTTCGATTTCCAGCTGTTCGTCCGTAAAGCTCATTTCGACAATCGTATTGGCTATGATGCAACCTTTGCGATGGGAATTGTAATCCGCATCCGCAAGATTTAAAAAGAAATTTCTAATCAGCGTCACCGGCGCGTCGCTTTTGTCCAATTCTGCTTTAAAAGCCATAAAATCTACCCGTCTTTGCTGAAGTGCCTTGCTAAACAGCTCCTTCTTTCCTCCTTTGAAATTGTTGTATAGACTTCCTGCACCTGCTCCAGTGGCATTACTCAAGTCGGTTAAAGAAGTAGCAAAATAGCCTTTCTTCCAAAATACCTGCTGGGCGTCTAAAATAATTTCTTCATTCTGATGTATGTTGGGTCTACCTTTCATTTAATTAATGTAATAATCATTACAAAAATAGACAAAAAAATCAATTCCCCAAATTTGGTCAATTGAAAGACTGGCGGAACGCACCAGGAGTCTGCTGGGTAGCCTTTTTGAATAATTTGCTAAAAGACTGTGAATACTCAAATCCCAAGTGACTAGCAATCTCACTAACGGTCATTCCTGATGTTGTCAGAAGCTCTTTTGCTTTTTCAATCAAATGCTGATGAATATATTGTTGGGCGTTTATACCAATAGAACTTCTCAATAAATCACTCAGATAATTTGGCGAAACGTTCAGTTGGGAAGCAACGTAATGTACTGTTGGCAAACCGCTTATTAATCCAGAATCCGAGCTGAAATAAATATTCAAGAGTCTTTCCATGCGGGATACCAAATCAATATTGGTAGCTTTTCTTGTCAGGAACTGCCGGTTATAGAATCGGTTTGAATAGTTTAGCAGCAGCTCAAGATGTGAAACGAGGACATCTTGACTATAGAGGTCGATGTTATTTTTTAACTCTTCCTGCATTTGCTTTAACAGTGATGAAATCGTTTTTTCTTCCCGGAACGAAAGGTGGAGGGCTTCAGCAATTTGATAGTCAAAAAATCCATAACCGCTTATATTCATTCCCAATGGGTAAGGTCTTATGAGCTCGGATTTAAAAACAAGCATATATCCATTTACCGGATTGTCGTTGACCGTAGTTACCGAAAATACTTGGCCAGGTTTCGTAAAGCTCATCATCCCTTCCTTAAAATCATAATCTCTCTGTCCATACTTGAAAAATCCATTGCTTCCTTTTTTCAAGGTAATGCAATAGAAATTATTTGAAAAAGAATTCCACACGTCACTATGCGCATAACTCAGTAGTTCAAAATCAATCACACTCATCAAAGGATGATCCGGTTTGGGCAGCGCAAAGAGCTGATGCAATTCCGAAATGGATTTGATCATGTGTGGCTNNGAACGGCAAATGTAAAGGTGGCTCTTTTAGCAAAGTCAGATCCCGCAAGACTGCTGCTAATTTCTTCGGGTCACCAGGTTGTTTGCCATCAAATCCCTTGAGAATGTCAACATGTTCGGAGACATGATATTCCGGAATAAGTCTGGTCGCTACCTTTAACGTACTATCGCTCATAAAATTTGTTCTGAACATTCCTGGCGCAACTATTGTAACTTTAATTCCAAATTGTCTGACCTCCAGTGCCAATGCTTCTGAAATTCCCACAACTGCAAATTTTGACGCGTTGTAACTTCCTGTGTTGGCATATCCTATATAGCCCATATTGGACGAAATATTCATAATATGCCCTGAACCTTGCTCCCGAAGATAGGGCATTACCTTACGTATAACATTCAGCATTCCGAAAACATTAACATCCATTGTTTTCCGGAATTCTTTGTCACTGACCTCCTCCAGGGCACCGACCAAATAATACCCTGCGTTATTCAACACAACATCAATGTATCCGAATTTTTCGATCCCCTTTTCTATTGCTGTCTTTACTTCAGTTTCATCCGTAATGTCAGCTTTCATTGGAAGAAAACAATCCGTTTCTGGACCAATGTTCTTCATCAGTTCCTCCAAACTTCTTGAAGTTGCAACGACCATATCTCCATTTTCTAATATCGTCCTTGCAACCTCCAACCCGATACTCTTGGACGCACCGGTAATAAACCATACTTTCTTTTTGTTCATAATTAAATCTTTTTACGCAGCAAAGATCGTTAGGCAGCCTTTTTTTAATGTGTTCAAATCAAGGATTTTTGTGTTCAGATAGAGGATTTGTTCAACGGTTATGGATAGCGCTGTCCTGTTTATTAACGCTATAGTTTAGAAAGATCGGCAGTCATGATGTTTTCATCTAATATATTTTGATTCCATTCGGCATCTGTTAGGTTGTTCAAAGGCTTTTGCTGCCTAATCAGCTCATAGCCGTTTCCAACGTAATCCATGAAATAAAAGTCATAGGAGCCTCCGATTATTCCTATTGTAGGATGGTAAAGAAAACGGTTGACTCCTTTTGTCCAGTCGTAGTAATCTGCTCCATTGGAAGATCCAATTGTCCAGAATTGATACGCGGTACCTGCCGAAGTTTTAACTTCCTTTGAAAGATATTCCTTCCAGAGTCTCCATCCAAATCTGTAACTACCACCGACTACACTTTTATCAAATTCAAAGGGTGAAAGTTCGTTTGGAAAAGACTTTTTAAATAGTTCCAAATATTCTTTAAGTGCGATCCTTGGCTGTTTCAGATTTAAATAACCATAAACTGATGGAAAGGTATTTTCAAAAGGGACAATAGTGAATTTCTCCAACAAGGTATTGGGGGCATAAAAATATTTTTCACCGCTCTTTTTTACGGCGAGGAATTCATCAAAGAATTTCTGGGAATTCACATATTCCGAATCGCCGATACCGAATCCCGGCGCAAAAATTTCTTCTTTCAATGTTTCAATATCAAGCAGGTTTCCTATGATATTCTGATCTTTGATCTCTACCCATCCCTGCCCTGTTATCACATCTGGGAGTACCGAAAACAGAATCAGATTTTTGTTGCGGTCCTCGTTTTCAGGAAATTGGAAATTAAAAATTTCGACATTATAATCAACCTTGTATAAGTTCTTTGTATTGAGCAGGAAGTGTGACTTGTTGTATGCCACAGTATCATTCTTTCCATTTAGCAGCACATATTTTCTATCCACAGCTTCGGCACGAATCGATTGAATGATCAGCAATAGGAAGAAAATACAGAGTTTAGTTAGTAAATTTTTCATTTTTTGTTACATCTCGCTCATTGCAGGGCTTCTACACCTCTATCTGATAAATTCGAGATTCCTCTTCCCAAGGATGAAATCCATACCCGATATATGTAAATCCATACTTCTCATAGAACCCTATATGATCAGTACAGAGATTCAGATACTTAAATCCTCCTTTCTTTGTATCAATTTTTGCACGTTCGATAAAATGTTGACTGTAAGAATTTCCTCTATGCTTTTCATCGACATAAATAGCACAGATCCATGGATAAAGATCCATTCTGCTTATAAAATCATTCGTGATCAGTCCAGCGCAGCCTATGATCTCTCCGTCCTTTTCTAGCAGATACCATTGCGGTAAAAACTGTTCAGCTTCAATACTTTTTGAAATGCTGTCCTCATAAAGTGTTGGTGATACTTCGGACCAACTTTTTTGGAAATACGCAATTGCTTTATCTTTATATTCTGGATTTTGCCTTACTGATATTAATTTCAGCATTTGAATTATGGTTTTATTTATTGGAAATAGCTAAATATACTATAAATTAATAAACCTTAAAAATGAAAATTATTTTAGCTCACATCGACATAACGTTTGAAAATTGCTGTTCTCGCAAATCTTAGAAGTCTACAATTGCTTATGACCCGGTAAAATAAACCAAAATGTACTTCCCTCGTTTAAAATGCTCTCCGCCCCTATCTCTCCATCGTGTTTTCTGATGATCTCCGAACAGATATAAAGCCCAAGCCCCAGACCAGTATATTCATTACCAGAATGGCTTACCCTATAATATCTGTCGAATAATTTAGGCAGGACGTCTTCCTTTATGCCCAGTCCAAAATCACGAATAGAGACTTTAACTGACCGGTCCTGCAAAACCTCGACATTTAAACGGATCTCCTTTGACAAAGGTGCATACTTTACAGCATTGTTAACAAAATTGATAACCACCTGATCTATCCTATGTTCATCGGCATATACCTCAGCAGCTCGATCTCCTGAAACGATCAGCTGGTATTTATCGTCAAAACGGACATGGTTACAACTCTGCTCAAGAAGATCAAACATATTGAACCAATCTTTCTTAATTTCAAGCTGCCCCTCTGTAAGTCTACGGACTTGCAATAGATCATCCACCATTTCGTTCATCTTTTCGACGCTCTTCAGGGACTGACCGATCATTTTCGAATGAACATCGCTATATGGTTTATCTTTCAAACGTTCAAGATATTGCAATGAAGCTTTTAAAACCGTTATAGGTGTTCTTAACTCATGGCTCACAATACTTAAGAAATCATCTTTCTGCTGCTCGAAAAGTTTTTTATCCGTTATATCCAGTGTCATTCCAACCATACGGTCTGCTACTCCTTGCTCATTATACCGAGGACGTCCATGGGCCTGAATCCAGTGCGTTGAACCGTCGCGCCACCTAACTGGATACTCTGTACTATAGACTCCATTCGTGCGCATCGCCTCCTGCACTAGTCCTTTTACCCGTTCCCGATGTTCAGGGTACATAGCCTCAAAAAGATCTGCATAACAGAATTCCTCCTCCGGCATAAACCCATAATTCATCTTAAACTGATCAGTGCTCTGCATGACTCCTGTTGCTAACGCTACTTCAGTAGATCCCAGCCTACTGGCATCCATCGCAATTTCTAATCGGGTGTTTACTTCATTGATCGCTTTTCTGCTGTTTACTTGTTCGGTGACATCGGTAGCGACAATAAGAATAAGTTTTTCCTCCCTTGAGGGGCCATTTGTAGGCTGGTAAACAAAGTTGAGATAGCGTTCGACAATTTCTCCGTCCACAGTGAGCAATGCCTTAAGCTCCTTTCCGTAAAAAGGTTGGTCGGTTTCATAGACATTTTTCAGAATATCTAAAAAGCGCTGATCTCTAAGCTCCGGAATTGCTAAAGCAAGAGGTTTTCCAAGTACTGTACGGTCCTTTCCCCAGATATCAAGAATAGGCTGATTGACTACATCCACAATAAACTCACGGCCTTTCAGTGTAGCCATGGCAACTGGCGACTGTTCGATCATGATCCGGAATAGCTGCTGTTGTTCATGCAGCAAGGAAAATAACTTATGAAGATTTTCTTCTGAGGTGATCAGCTCCTCATTTTTGGAAAGCAGGTCGGCATTGATCACCTTAAACTCCTCGTTTATAGCAAGAAGTTTTTCATTGAGATTCTTTTCCGCCAGCGACTTTTCGCCTGCAAGTTTTACTGCATCCATACGATCGGATACTTCTGATGCAGTGTGAAGGATATACTCTGTTTTGCCTTCATGATCTAACATGGCTTTGTATTCAAAATCAAAAAAGTATTCCCGAAGCTCGCCGTCTATATTTAAGTAAGCTGAACAGTCTTTTGCCAGATATGTTTTGCCGGATCGCCAAACCTCTCTCAGGATATCAATAAAAGGCTGGCCCTTGAGTTCAGGGACGGCATCTTGCAAGTTTTTACCCACGACCGATCTGTCTTTCCCCCAGAAATTGAGCATTTGCTGGTTGGCTGTCAATATCCTAACGTCTTCTCCCTGATAAACCGCTGTGGCGTTGGGCGAGTGAAAAAGTACACTGAGTAATTTCTCAGCGTCAATATTTGTGGGAGAATTCATGCGATAAGATCAATATGACAAATGTACTCAATTTATCCACTATAAACCGATAACTAAAGTAAAAAACTCCAACTATTGATAGCTCCGATTTCAAGTATAAATTGGTGTTTATTCCGTAGTTAATCTACTAACGATTTTTGCATCAATGAGGTTCTATATAAAACTTAATTGTAGGATATGAACAGAAAAAATTTAGCGCAAGATCAGCATCAAGGTATGCCAATCATTGCATTTGCAATCGTCTCACAACAAGATCCGAATGATTTTCCAAACGATCTATCAAATGATCCTGATGACGACTTTTTAGAAAATGAGTCGGACGAAGATCCTGAAATGCCTGATCAGGATGATCTAGGTATTGACGAAGACACTGGCATTGAGGAGGAAGACGAACTAGATGACGATGAAATCGCCGAAGAGGAAGAAGCGAATGATGCGGAAGGAATACCCGTTCAACCGCCAACTGCACCTTCAGATTTAGATGAAACAACCATTTAGAGAGTCGATTTTTGGTCAAACAGGATAGCAAACGGTTTAACTGGACGGTTAATCTGTTTGCTATCATGATTTCCCCAAATCAGTGTGTGTTTTACTTACTCCCATGCGATGAAAAAGCGATGAAAACTCCTTGATCAGCATATCATTAAGGCTAATGCTTGGGGTGATGATCCGTTCTTTCATTTTGTTTTCGATGCTAATGAACTCTTACAAATTGAGAATTGTCTTGGGTTATTCTCCTACGTTGTCGAGTCTGATTTCCTGCATGGGGAGGGCTAATTCTATCTTTTGATTTCGAAATATCTCCTGTATGCCTGAAAAAATATCGCTCTTTACCTGCCCGCCATCTATTCCTGATCTGACCCAAAAATAAATGTCCACCGCGACAGCCTGCGAACTAACGGAAGCATATTGTATCGAGACGCCAGGCGAATGCAAAACATTTTCATTTTGTTTAAATAGCTCAGTAATCAATGCGGACATGTTGTCCAAATCAGTACCATACTTTACTTCAAGCCTTATACTCAATCGCTTTCTGGAAGCGCCCGAACTCCAGTTCGTANNCCGTTGGGCATAATCAGATCGGCCCCTTCAGCGGTACCGATAACACTGCTCCGGAACCCTATGGACTTAACTTTCCCGGTCTTACCCCCTATCTCAATGAGATCATCCACGTTTACAGGTTTTTCAAAAGCGAGAATAAGGCCACTGACGAGGTTATTGACCAACGTCTGTAAACCGAATCCAATACCAACACCTAAGGCTCCTATTACCAAACCAATTTGCTCAACGGGGATACCAAGTGCTGAAAAAGCCAAAAAGAACCCAATGAGAACGATCGCAATTCTAATCAAAAGAATCCAGCTTCCAAGCCTAAACTGCTTTTCCTGCGAGTTATCTTTTTTCACCCACTGCGAATCCGCTGCAAAAAAAGACACGATTTTAGACAGTATAGTAGCACAGATAATGATGATAAAAAAAAGAATAAGATTAAAAACAGAAAACTCATATGTTCCAAGACGATAGTTGCTATTCAGAAATTCATTGAGTGGGTCCGACAAAAAACGGAATTCATAGAAGTTTCTACCAAATAACACAAACCATCCCACGATCAGCAAAGCATAAAAAAATAATGGGGCACGTTGCCCGACCCTGTTGTAATTTAGGTAAAATAGTCTCCGTTCTTTACTCTTGTAGTAGGTGGAAGCTCCTTGTAACCCCTCGTTGACTAAGCGTATGACCCATAAAAATAATATACACACCACCACGTTGCTCAGACCGGCAACCATAAAAACTTTGCTAAAGTTAAAGCGGCCGAAGGAATTGAGCACAATGGACAATATTTCAAGCAAAACCATAAATCCGATAGGATATAAAATCCATTTTTCTCTTAGATCTGATTTCGGTTTTCTATAAATCAATGCTGTTAAACCAGCTATTGACGTTAGGCATGCGATTACAATCATTATCCAACGTTCTATCCTTGAAGGTTGTAGAATAAGATTGTCCAAACCGGCAAATATAAATAGGGTGAAGATCGTTAGCCAAATACCCATCCAATAGGTCGTTATATAACCACGCATCACAAACGAGAGAAATATACCGCTACCTATCAAAAATAAATAAGTCAGTATGAAGGGGGCCGCAGGAAACAAGAATTGCGAGATACATAGCGCAATTAATAGACCGCTAAAAACAGGTCGTTTTAATAATAAAAAGGATGAAGTTATGGTTTTATAATCGATGTTCTTTTTAAGTGAATTGATGTAAGTTAAAATCACTGTGGATAGCACTAAAAACAATAATATGGATACCCAATGCCCTTTCAAATAGTAAGATAAAAGAAGTTTGGCTTTAACAACTGAAAAATATAAAATAGTCTGTATTGGTCTATCGAATTTACTTGGCTCCCAGATATTGACAAAATTTCGTTGGCTGGATTGAATTGACAGTTCCTTTTGATAAAACTCAATCTCAGTTTTGTCGGCCCCTATCTTCAGAATTTCCATATTGATATTATTCTGGATTTCCTGAATGTAATTTATCGCTTCTTCTAATTGTAACGTCAGAGGGGATATCTCAACGGCCACAACCCGGAGCCTTTTCATATACCGGGCGACTTCAGCTGAATCATGGGAGAAAACAAAAAGGGAGGGATCGTTACTCAAAGAATCGAGTTCAAGCCTATACCTTCTCAACCTGTCCTGATAATTGTCGATGCTCCTTTTATTCGCCTGCAATTCGACAGATAATGCATTTAAAATATTGTAAGTAACTGTAAGATTTCTAGAAGATTGCGCAGACCCTTTGTGACTGAAAATACCATCTTTTGCAATTTGGTGTAAAGCGATCAGCTTATTCAGCTCTTTATTAAATTTTAAGGAATCGTATCCCTTTTTCAAAAAAGTATGTGACTGACTCGCCAACAACTTAATTTCTTCCAAAACTTTGTTCTGTCGAATAGCAGCCCTATCTACTGCCAAATCCTGCATGCTCTGTTTGGCGGATTCTTTAAAAAAAAGTTCCATTTTTGCTACATAGCTACTATGGACTGAATCTGCCTGCTGGGAAAATAATAGCTGGGAAAATAACAGCAAGGCAAATAGAAGTAGGCGTTGGATCATAGATTTAGTATATACCATATGGCTAACAAAATTCATTAAAAATAGTTTACCAAAAATACATAAACCATATCTGGTGCAAGTAGTAGAACTGCGAATATCCCGGCGTATTGCAAGTATTTGTTCTCTTATCTTTTAAACTTGTAATGAAGTTGTGTTAATCCGGTATCAAATGCTTTTGCTGTAATGAATTCTAGCTCCTGTTCAGGTCTTCCGTCTTTAAAAAGTCTTGTTCCGTTACCTAGCAGAACAGGAATAACCGAAATGACAAAATCGTCTATTAAGTCGTACTTTAACAATTCGTTGATTACTTCGGCACCGCCGTCGCAATAGATATTTTTACCGCTTCCTGATTTTAAACGGGTGACCAGTTCGGTTAACTCGCCTGTATAAAAAATCGTCCTTCCCGATTGCGGTCTCTCAGTCCGTGTAATGACATAAACATCTCGCTGTCCATTATCATAGTGGGCGCCCCCGATTTCGTCGATTACATAATCATAGGTTTTTCTACCAACAATTATAGTATCAATTTGTGATGTAAATTCAGCGTAGCCATAATCTTCTCCTTCTTTTTCTACTAATTTCAAAAAGCTTAAGTCGTTGTTGGGTTTTGCAATATAACCATCCAAGCTCATTGCAATGAAAAGTGAAATCTTTCGCATGTATTTTTTTAATTTTAAAGTTTGCTACGAATTTACGTTTTTACTCCACCATTAGCATTTTGTAAAAAGACGACTAATTAAAAAACAAGAAGTAACCACTACAAAAGCAAGTTGAAGCAAGAATTTAAATGAGGTATGAATAAAACATAAGATGATCGTCTCTTTACATCCTCTAAAATATGTTACAAACTAACACCTAAGGTAAAGGCTACACCTTTCGACTCCAGATCCACATTGCCATAGCCAATTCCCGTTAGGGGCAACTTGACAAAAGGCTTTACACCAACATTGATCTTGTCATTGACTTTCTTTTCAATAGATATGGAAAAATCAGCTACACCAAAAATATGCTGGTTTTCACCGCTGACTTCGTAAACCGCACTCTTCTGATTACCGTCATAACTTCCCCCACCCGCATAATCAAATGTGTATTTCTCTTTGAGCATAAAATAACTTGAGAGTCCAGCACTGACATTGAACTTTACTTTCTTACTTTTCAGTACCGTATAACTCGCCGTCAGAGGCACATCAATAACATCACAGACAGCACTCACATTGCTCGGCAATTGTGTAAGCTCAGGAGGGTTTGAAGGTGTATAAAATTTATAGGCTGACTTATAGTTCTTTTTGGCATAAGTTGCTCCCACAGAAACATTCAGTCCCTTGGCCACAGGATAGGAATAGGCCAGNNACTGAGGGAAGATTTACCAGCCCCCTGAACACTGGTCAAGTCGGGCCCGGCCAATAAGCTGATCACCGACCTTTCTTTTTTTAATGGCGCAACGAACTCATCGTCCTTTGGTTGATAAATTGCCGCTAGACGATCTCCCGTAGTTTCGACCGGATCGGCTTTTAGGTTAAAGTTGGGCAGCTCTTTGGCCCTGTATTCCATTTTTGGAATTGAGAAAACGGCATTCAAAAAAGTCCCTCCTACTCGTGTATCCCATGCGTCGGAAATATCAGCGATCTGGATACCCTCTCGCAGTGCGACTTCAACTACCGCTTGCATACTAGATACAGGTCTTTCCTGCGGCTGAAAGGATATCGATTGCTCCTGCTGTTGAGGAATCACAAAAGGAACGTCTAAAGTGCCAGCATCTTCCTGACCCTCCCGCTGCATTTTATGCGCAGCAGTTGGCTCACTTTCTTTATCCAATGGTCTGTCAGAGAGCGGACCATCGCTTTTCCATGTAAAAAATAACGCTAACACAGCAGCGGCAGCGGTGGCCGCTATCGTATAGAAAACAGCCTTTTTCTTTTTTAATCGGCTATCTTTGTTTAGCTGAGATTCAAGGTCCTCCCAATGTGATTCATTAAATTCAAATTCCGGATCACCGAGACCGGTCTTAAACACCTCATCAATCTTATTCTTATCCTTTTCCATCATGTTTTCTCCTCAGTTTTACCACATATTGCACCTTGTATTTTCACCATTTCCGCAAGCCGGCCACGCGCCTTATGCAAATTGGATTTTGACGTCCCGATAGCAATGCCTAACATGACGCTGATCTCCTCATGACCGTAACCATCTATGGCATAGAGATTAAAAACTGCCCTATATGCTGGCGGAAGCTGGTGTACCATGGCCAATAAATCTTCATAGTTTAATTTTTGGCTGATTGTGTCGTCATAGGCAATCGTTTCTTCATACATCGCAATATCTACTTGTATGCCCTGCCTTATCTTGGCTCGATAAAAATCAATTGCTGTATTAGTCGTGATTTTTNNGTATGAATATTTTTAAATACTTTAAAAAAACCTTCATTTAAAATACCTATGGCATCCTCGCGATTATTCGCGTAACGTAAACATACTCCCAAGGCCATAGCATAGTAAACGGTATATAGGTTTTTTTGGGCCCTTCGGTCCCCATCAATACATCCCTTAATAATTTGGATAGACTTTTCGTCAACTTCTGTTATCGCCACTCGATACTGCTTCTTTTCTTTGATAAATATAGTATTAAGAGTAATACGAACGCATCATTTAAAAGGTTGCCTGCAAAAAATATTTTTTTTTCGACCTGTTTCAAGGCAACTTTTCCTTATCAGTCCTCGTAATGTCAAGACAACATTTTAACAGACACAATTATGAAAACAAACAAAAAACAGGTGGCAGCAGTATGTCTGTCCGTAATGACTTTAGGGTTATTTTCTTCTTGCTCGAAAAGCGATGCTGAAAGCCCAGATGTCGAAAACAAAAACAAGGGTATACAGATTGCCTCCAATACCCAATTTGGCAATATTCTTACGGATGCTAATGGAAAAACACTTTACTTCTTCTCGAACGATAGCAAAGGCACATCAACTTGCGTTGGCGACTGCCTGGCCGCCTGGCCTGTCTATTATAGTAGTGAAGCAAGCTCGGACATGGAAATCGACAAAAGCTTGCTTGGCGAAATCACACGTGCGGATGGTTCCAAACAGAGTACGTTCAAAGGTTGGCCGCTCTATTACTATGCTGCTGACGGACAAACAGGTCAGGTAAAAGGTGATGCTGTAAACAAAATTTGGTATGTTGCAAAACCTGATTATTTGCTCATGGTCGCCAATGCCCAGCTTGTAGGTCATGACAATAAAAATTATCTAGGTGATTACAGCGAAGGAACCGGCAAAACTAGCTATCTGACCGATGACAAAGGCAGAACACTTTACGCTTTTAAACCAGACAAATTCAATAAAAACAATTATACCGTCGCAGACTTTAGTAACGACGCTATCTGGCCAATTTATCAAAAACAGACCGGCTCTTTACCTTCCTTAGTAAGCTCTGCGGATATCACTGTCATCACCGTTTTTGGAAAGAAACAACTGACCTACAAAGGTTGGCCTCTGTATTATTTTGGGCAGGATCAACAACCGGGCGACAACAAAGGAATCAGTTTTCCCCGTGTTGGTATATGGCCCATCGTGAACGAGAATACAACTGTCGCTCCCTCAAACTAATTTCATCTTAACTTAATTGAACCCATGTTGAAAATACAGAGAAAAATAATGAGCCACAGCGAGCGGAAAGGTCGCATTATCCTGTTTATATCAATCGCCGTAACGGCGATTGCATGGACGGCCTGCACCAAAAAACAGGCGCAGGAACTCGTTCCTGATCCCGACGGTAGCGAGGATATTGTCACCGTAGCAAATGTATCCTACAACAATTTTGCGAAAGCCCTCTTCGAGACAAAATGTAATTCCTGTCATGCCGCAGGACGGAGTGCCAGCTCAAAATGGACTTTCAATGGCTACACATCGGTCAAAGACCATNNCAACGTGGTATTGGTGACCAAATCAATGCCAATAGGAAGTTCGCTTACGGCCAAAGAGATTGAACTGCTGGACGCTTGGATTAAACGAAATACACCCGAAAACTAATTTTCCACTTGAAAATAAGATCAGCATTTTTAGCATACTCTTTCTGATGATATCGGTGAGTATCGTAGCATTCGCACAACAAAGTTCTTCCTTGGTTTCAAAAGAAACAAGCATCACTTTTTTTAGCAGCGCTCCTTTGGAAAACATCGAAGCCAAAAGCACCCTAGGAGCATCTGCTATCAATATCAAAACCGGAGATATGATCTTTCGGGTAAAAAACACATCTTTTCAGTTCGACAAAAAACTTATGCAGGAGCATTTTAACGAAAATTATATGGAAAGTGACAAGTATCCCTTATCAGAGTTTAAAGGAAAGATCGAAGGTGTCGAAAAACTTGTGAACGATGGCAATTATACCTTAAACGTGAAAGGGACATTACAGATTCACGGACAGACTAAAGCGTATACGACGGCTGCAGTATTCAACGTGAAGGACGGAATAATAAAAGCCGTTACGAATTTTCAGGTCAGGCTTGCAGACCACAAAATTACAATCCCATCCGTCGTCGGAAAAAAAATCGCGGAAGTAGTGAAAATCAAGGTAGATGCGCTTTACAAAAAATAACGATACAAATTTGTAGCAGATGAGAAATATACTATTTATACTCCTGAGTTTTGTTTCCCTAACAGCCTATGCGCAGGAAGATCTTGAAAAATTAATAACCGTTGAAGGCCTCCCAAATGAAAAAGTTACGGCGACTTTTAAGTCGGGCAATCTGATCAATCTTAAGACAACCGAAACGATCCACCGTCATGAAATGGACTTTAGGGTGGATCATCGTTTTGGCGATATTGCAGGTAGCGCTGGCGGGGCAAAAAACTTTTTTGGACTCGACAATTCAACAGACATAAGAATTGGGTTCGACTACGGTCTGCTCGATAACTTGAACATCGGGATTGCCCGGGCAAAAGGAGCTACGGAAGTCCGACAGCTCTATGAGGGGAACATCAAATACCGGTTTATCGAACAGACAGTGGACGATGCTGTACCTGTATCTATCGCAGTTTTCGGAAGCACAACCCTCTCTGCGATGGGCGCTGCAGAGGATCCGCAATCGGCAGCAAGTTTTACAAATTTCAGTGATCGCCTAAGTTATGTCACACAGCTGATCATCGCACGAAAATTCAGTTCTGATTTATCACTGGTGCTCGTTCCCTCCTATCTTCACCGGAATTACACGGCCTATAATGACCAAAATGATATATTTGCACTCGGTATTGGGGGACGTGCAAAAGTCAGCAACCGCATCGCCATCGTTGCCGATTATCTATTTCCTTTTCGAAAATCATCGAATAAAAAATACCGGGAAGAAGTGAGTGGGCAGCACTATTATAATGCAATGGGGGTCGGTTTAGAACTGGACACCGGCGGTCATATATTCCACCTCAATTTCACCAATGCCACAGCGATTCAAGAATCGCAATTTATCAGCGAAACCAACAGTTCTTGGGGTAAAGGTCAGTTCCGGTGGGGGTTTAGCATTGCGAGACGCTTCAACTTTAGCAAAACATAAAAATCTTCCTAGCAACTGGATCAAAAATCTTAAAAAAGCCTCAAGAATAGGAAAAATAAACACTTATTTTTGAGTTAAAAATGCCCAAAGTATTAAATGCTATTTTGGGCATTTTTATGGGCTCAACTAAAGCTATAGGGCCAGTTATTAAACATGCCTCAAAAAAATAAATTTGTTTTTTCTCTTTGGGATATTAAATTTGTCTTTAGAAACGAACATTCGGCATACAGTTGCGAAGAACCTATAAAACACAATAACAAGTAAAACATATCCATCAATAATTCTATAAATCATATCGGGTAAAGTGAAAGATGACACTAATTATGAGGATGAAAATTTGACTAGCAAATTTTCCAATGGTGATAAGGATACTTTCAAATATGTTTTTTCAACCTATTACCCTCCCCTTTGCTTTTTTGCCAGTAAAATACTAGGAAGCCCGACTGAAGCTGAAGATCTCGTCATGGATGTATTTACCAAAATATGGCAGAAAAAAGATGATCTCAAGGAAATTAATAATATATCGAGCTTCCTGTATGCTACAGTGAGAAACGCGGGAATTGATCAGCTAAGAAAGGAAAAAAAGCAATTATTTTTGGAAGGTATCGACGAAAAGGATGAACTTAATATAAACGAAGTGCTGGAGGCTGAGGAAGTTTATGCCCAGCTGTTGGCAAAAGTCTACGAACAAATAGAACTCTTACCTCCGCAATGCCGCTTGATCTTTAAAATGTTATTTATAGAGGGACAGACCACGCAGCAGATAGCCGAGCGGCTCAAATTATCAGTACAATCGGTCAGAAATCAAAAAACAAGAGCTATTGATATACTCGAGTTAAAGATAGATCCAAACCTGTTATGCATTGTCCTGATCCATTTAGCTAACAGGAGCATACATTTACATTAATATCCCTTCTTTATCTAATCAAAAAAAATTAAATTTCTTTTGGTTGTTTTCTGCGTTGTTACGTCTTACTTAAAAAAAGACAGCAATGGAACATTTACCTGATTATATAGCGCATCTTATTTGGCTTGATCTTCAAGATGAACTAACCAGCGAACAGCGGCAGGAACTGGATAAATGGATAGATCAAAGTCCATACCATAGCATCATTGCTGAAAGAACCAAAAACCAGGCAAATCTCTCTAAGGATCTAGCTATCTATCAAAAATTTAACGCCGAGATCGCCTGGGAAAAATTTGATAGTCATACTGTCTCAGCCCCTAAAGCAGCCATAAAAAAGTTAAATCCGCAACTGATCGGATGGGTAGCCGCATGTCTCCTGTTACTATCTACCTGTCTGACCATATACCTAAATAACACACAAGTAACCAAGTATGTAGAAAAGCCTATTACAAAGATTACACCTGCCACAAAAGGTGCTCTTTTAATCCTATCAGATGGTAAAAAGATCTTGTTGGACACCGTAAAAGACGGTTTAATAAAACTTGAAAATGGCGCTGTGGCTGAGGTGGCCAATGGACAGCTTTCTTACAGACAGTCGGACAACTTGAATGTGACCAATACTATTACTACGAATTCGGGGCGGCACTATCAGATGACTTTAGCAGATGGTACTAAGGTATGGCTCAACGCGAACAGCTCCATTAGCTTCCCTTCGGCTTTTCAAGGCAATACCCGAAATGTAATGATCCAGGGTGAAGTTTATTTTGAAGTCATGAAAAATAAAAATAAACCTTTTATCGTAGCGGCTCCAAATGGCTTAAAGATTGAAGTAACGGGTACTAAATTCAACTTAAATACCTACGCCAACGAAAATACATGGAAGACGACCCTGATTGAGGGACATGTCAATGTACATTTAGATGGTAGATCCTTAGCACTAATACCGGGCGCACAGGCTCGTGTTGACCGAACGAAAAGGAATGTAACCATCATAAGGAATATTGATCCTGAACAGGCTATCGCCTGGAAAAATGGTCTTTTTAACTTTGAAGGCGCCACCCTGCCAGAGATCATGCGGCAGATCGAGCGTTGGTATGCTATCAAAGTTGACTATAAAGGGCCTGTCCAAAAAATTGACTTTTTTGGAGAAATTAGTCGTAATGAAAGTTTGGACGATATTATACGCGCACTGCAGGAATCGGGTTTGAAGCTCAAATTAAACAGAGAAAGGAGGTTAATCACAGTCGAACAATAAATAGCTAACCCTAAATCTATATACGTCAAAAAAGCCGGAAATGCGCTAACACTTCCGGCAGCAAATAGGCGTAAATAAGAATGCACACACATTTTTACTAACCTAATTATTATCAAAAATATGCAAAATTATCTTAGAAAAGGTAATCATCTTAACCTGGCTTACTGGCTTGAGACTAAGCGGACTAAATCGCTCATCAAAGGGATTGTTCTTACCCCTGCTCTCCTATTGAGCATTTCCGCCGCGTTCGGCCAGCAAATATCCCTTAATGCGAGGAATATACCCATGAAAGAGGTCTTTGCTGCTATTAAAAAGCAGACCGGTTACGCTGTATTTGGCAATCTAAAACTCTTAGAAAAAGCAAAACCTGTTTCCGTATCAGCGAAGGACATGCCGCTAGAGCAGTTGCTCAAACAGATCTTTGAACAACAATCCATAGGTTATAGGCTTGGAAACAAGACAATATTCCTATCGGAAAGGCCAAATGTGGAAACACCAAAAATCCAGCATGACAGCCCAAAGGTACAGGATAAAAACCTCTCCGGAACAGTACTTGATTCTGTTGGGGCTCCATTGCCCGGAGCGAGCCTTATATTGACCAATAGGCCAGAATCTTATGCGACCAAACGGGACGGAAGTTTTTCCATACAGGCTTATGAGGGGGATGTGATCGTATTTACTTTTATGGGGTACAAAAGTAAGCAGATCACCGTTACAGGAAGAATGCTAAGCGGAAATCAGCTTATTGTACAGCTAAATCCACTCATTAACAGCCTCGAAGAAGTAAATGTTTCAGTCAATACTGGCTATCAAAGTCTTGACCGAGCAAGAAGCGCCGGTTCGGTCGCAAAACCCGATATGGAGATCTATAACGATCGTGTAGGATCCATGAACGTAATCCAGCGGCTTGACGGCCTGATCGCNNAGATTGAGTACTGTAGGTAGCACGGTAAACATTGGCGGCTATGGCGTATCCACCACAAGTAGATCTCCCCTGTTTGTCGTGGACGGGGTACCCTATGAAGACATCGAATTGATCAATCCCAATGATGTGCTTGAGGTCAACGTGCTAAAAGATGCAACCGCTTCATCGATATGGGGCGCTCGAGCGGCCAATGGCGTCGTTGTCATCACGACCAAAGCTGGCAGGAAAGGTGCTAGCAAATTGAAGATTGACTATAATTCCTTCGTCCGCATCCAACCTCGGCCCGACCTCAGTTATTTTCCTGTACTGGACAGTAAAACTTACATACAAGAGGCCAGCGAAATATTTGATGCCAATATAGTCCCCTGGGCAACAATAAATGGTGGTACATCCCCTATCGTAGCGCCGCACGAACAGGCGTTATACGATTTAAGCCGTGGTCTATTGACACAGGCTCAGGTAGATACCAAACTGGACAGTATGGGTCAGATAAGTAATACAAAGCAGATTTCTGAACTATTCTACCGCAATAATATTGTCACCAATCATTCGCTAGCGGCAAGCGGCGGCACGGATAAATATTCTTTTTATGGCTCTTTTAATTNNACACGGGGAATAAAAACAGCGGGAACAGACCGAATAACTCAACCGATACCTACAAGTTAAACATTAGACAGGATTTTAGGTTCAACCCCCATATTAACCTATACTTGGTCACCGATATAACCAACACTGTTGGCCGCAACAAACCTTATCCGGCCTTTGACTCCAAATTTAATCCCTATCAGCTTTTTCAGGATGAAACCGGGAATAATCTTGATCTTTCCTGGCGCTATCTGACGGCCGAGCGTAGGCAGATGCTGGAAAATAGTGGAAAAATTGATATGCGTT
>DKIT01000158.1:21370-24755 GCA_002454415.1 Sphingobacterium sp. UBA6711 | reverse complement strand
AACTGGGATCAACGGGACGAACAAGGAAACTATACCTACTATAACTGGAATTCCAATTATCATATGAATCCTTATTATTCAATGTATAATTCATTGAACTCTCTAAAAACAAATCGCATTTTTGGTCGATCGTCTTTGTACTATCAACCCTATGAATTTTTGAAATTTGAAGGACGTGTGGGACTAGATTACTACCACACAAATATTTTTGAACGAAATTATTACAACTACGATCATCCGCTAGGAAGTTTTAACGAAATAAAGAGTAGTAATACGGAATTCAATGCAGATTTCTTAGCCAATTTCAATAAAAAATATGGTGATTTCGATGTTTTGGGTTTGGTTGGTTTAAACTATAGAGATAATCAGTTTGAGTCAAATAGTTTAGGGGCCAGTGGTTTAACAGTGCTTGGGGTTTATACAATAACGAATAAGATTGGAGATGCTGTGACGAACATGGACCATGCTCACAATCGCTCAAATTCAATTTATGGTCAAGCCTCAATTGGCTGGAGAGATCAGTTATATCTAGACGCGACAATGCGTAACGACTGGTCGTCTACAATAACTAAATCGTTTTTTTATCCTTCTGCAAGTTTAAGCTGGCTTCCAACATCTTCCTTTGCGAACTTAAAGGGTGATGCACTTTCCTTTTGGAAATTGCGGTTTAATTTAGCTAAAGTGGGTAATGCGACGACACCTTACCGCAATGGGAATTACTATTATGCTCAAGCTAATGCCTTTAACGGTATTGGGCAAATGTACAAAAGCATGACCTTTGCAGTTGATAATTTAGAACCAGAAGCGATTTATACGTGGGAAGTAGGTACTGAGGTGGGATTTTTGAAAGATCGTATCCATGCAGATTTTACGTACTATCATAAAAACGCGAAAAAGCAGATTTTACCAGTGACAACATCTAATGTAGTAGGATTTAGTAGTATGGTTTTAAATGCGGGAAATATTGAGAGTAAAGGGGTAGAGCTACAATTAAGAGGCGATGTTTTAAAGAAAGAGAATGGTCTTAACTGGACAACGACAATTAACTTTTCCCGGGATCGTAACAAAATATTGGAATTGTATCCAGAGTTAAATTTGCAAACTTATCAAGTAGGCTGGACCTGGGGAATTGCCAATACGGCAACCGTTGGAGAAGCGTGGGGGGCATTGAAAGGAACAGGATACGATCGGGTAGAAGATGGTCCAATGACNNTTTAATAGCAGCGGTTTAGTGACGCCTAAAGCAAACCAAATCATTGGTAATGTAACTCCAGATTATTTAGCCAGTATGCGAAATGATTTCAGGTATAAAGATTTCAGTTTTGGCTTTATGCTTGACTTCCGAAAAGGAGGAGATATATGGTCACAAACAATGAGCCATGCATATACGACAGGTGTTGCAGAAATTACAGCCGCAAATGGGGTTCGTGAGAGAGCTATTGTTGCTGGTAAGGATGTGATGACAAACGAAAGATTTGTCATGTCCGATGGGAACGGTGGCTGGGTGACTAATACCATAGAAACGAATGCGCAGGATTGGTTTGAATCTGGAGGTGTGTCAGAAAGTTATGTGTTTGATGGCTCATTTCTAAAATTGCGCGAAGCATATTTTACATATACTGTTCCTTCCCATATCTATAGTAAAATTAAAGGAATTAAGAGAGCCAACATATCTTTGATTGGATCTAATTTAGCATTGCTCTGGGTGCATAAGTCAAATACGATGCGTTTGGATCCTGAAACCAGTGGAGTCTCAAGTGACAGTCGTGGTATTGGATTTGAACAAGCAACTGTCCCTTCATCAAGAAGTATTGGACTTAAATTGGGATTTTCATTTTAACAGATATAAGAATAACAAAATCAATTTTTTGTTCTCAACAACATAAAAACTATGAAAAGTTTATTGATGAAACTAAGTATGCCAGTGATAATCTCGTTGATGATTTTTTCTGGATGTACCAAAAAATTTGCCGAAATAAATACCGATCCGGATGCTTTACCGGATGTTCCACCGGCAAACATGTTAACGAATATACTTCGTAATACTGCTGAATCTTTTGGTGGCGATGTGGATGGTTACGGGACATTCGCAGGATATATCGTCAAAATCCAATATATGGATTTTTTGAGTGGTTTAACTCCAACGAACAATACGTATGGTAATCGATGGTATAACTGTTATTATAATAATGCACAGATTAAAGATATTCTGGCAAAAACGGAAGAGAAGGCTGAAGCCTACAAAAATATCAGAACAGTAAGTCGGATTTGGCGAAACTATATGTGGTTTTTGTTGAGAAAGGGCTGGCGCGACATTCCTTATTCGGAAGCACTGAAAGGCAGCCCAGAAGACGGCAGTATTCTATTAGCAAAATATGATAAGCAAGAAGATATTTATCCTGCAGTAATGGCCGATTTGAAAAGTATCGCTGACGAGATGGCGGTAGGAATTGGAGAGGACGAACTTGGATCTTTTGATATTGTTTATTGGGAAAAAGATAGATCCTTGGAAACGCAGATGCGTTTATGGCAAAAATTCTGTAACTCACTACGATTGAGAATGGCAATTCGTATTTCGGGTGTTTCTGCTAGTTTAGCTAAAACTACTATAGAAGAGATCACAGGAAGTCCCACAAAATATCCTTTGATCGAAAGTAATACTGAAAATTGTGCTATTCAGTTCCCCGGAGAGCTGCCTTATCTTGAGCCGTGGTATAATTCGGGTGTTTACGGTAAGCGAATTGACAACTGGGGGCTGTCGGATATCTTTATTGATCATATGCTTGCAACGGCGGATCCCAGAATCGCTACGATAGCGACAAAAAATAATGTCGGAGCTTATCTTGGTTATCAAAACGGACTAACATCGGGTCCTAAAAAACTAGATACTATTTCTTGGATTGGCGACAAATATATACGTGATCCTGCCGGATCGGTACCATTTTTTAAATCTTGTGAAACTTACTATAATTTAGCTGAGGCCGCGATGTTAGGTTATAATGTGAATGTAACGGCGAAAGATGCCTACGAGAAGGCCGTGAAATTGTCGATGGCAGAAAATAATGTTTCCGAAGCTAATGTGACGACCTATTTAACGGGGGCTGGACAATGGAATAATACAAAGGAGCGGATCTGGTGGGATATGTGGGTTGCACTCTTCAAAGAGAATTACGAGGCTTGGAGTCTTTATCGAAGAACAGGAATTCCTTCGACAAACTATCCATCCATTAATTCAATCTTCAAAAAAGATCATAATGATCAACCTTGGCGAGCTCCTTACCCGAATAGCGAATATGTCAATAATACAGCGAATGTAGAAGCCGCCGCCACTAAAGTAAAAGATTTTGTGTGGGGAGAACAGATGTGGTGGGATAAGCGGACAGGA
>DKIT01000158.1:4055-21323 GCA_002454415.1 Sphingobacterium sp. UBA6711 | reverse complement strand
ATTATAAACCTAAATTATGATACAACAAAGATAGTGTGTTTTCTACACTTTGTCAAGAGTTATTTCAAAAAAAATTAAATCTTTTTGAAAACGATACTCGAATTGTGCCCGCCGAACCCAAAGGCATTGCTCATTGCTGTATTTACAGTTTTTTCCAGTGGCTGATTGATCACAATATTAACTCCTTGGGGAATCTCCGGATCTATATTTTCGATATTTATTGTTGCGGGGATAATATTGTTGTTAATGGATTTAATGGCTATGATTGCCTCAATAGCTCCGGCTGCACCGAGTAGGTGCCCTGTCATTGATTTGGAAGAACTAACCCATAGATTGTTGGAGTTTCCAAAAGCGCGTTGCATGGCTTTTAGTTCAGCGATATCTCCAACCGGAGTTGAAGTAGCGTGAAGATTTAAATAGTCGAGCTCGCTGCTGTCAATTTTAGCTTCTTCTAAAGCCAGAGACATTGCTTTTGCAGCTGCTAGACCTTCTGGATCTGGTGAAGTCATATGATAAGCGTCTGCTGTCATCGAGGCCCCCACAATTTCTGCATAAATTTTTGCACCTCTTTTCTTGGCATGTTCATATTCTTCCAAGATCAGAGCACCAGCTCCTTCGCCCATAACAAATCCGTCACGATCACGGTCAAAAGGTCTACTCGCTGTCCGGGGGCTGTCATGCCTGCTCGACATAGCCTTCATGGCCGAAAAGCCGCCAACAGAAGCAGGCGTAATGGGANNTAAAGACTTTCGCTTTTCCTAATCGGATGTAATTGAAGGCGTCCATAAACGCAGTATTGGATGTTGCACAGGCCGATACTGTTGTGTAATTGATTCCTTTTAAACCATATTTCATCGATATCATTCCTGAAGCCATATTGACGATAAGCCGAGGAACGAAAAATGGGCTGAATCGTGGTTTGTAATCTCCCGTGACGTAGCCTTCTACCTCTTTTTCGAAGGTTTCCATTCCGCCCTGACCGACACCCCAAATGACACCGATGTCAAAAGGATCCATGATATTTAAATCTAATCCTGAATCTTCCAAAGCTTGGGATGCACTATATAAAGCATACTGTGTGAAGAGATCGCTTCTTTTGATTTCATTTCGATTTAAATATTTTTCAGGTTGAAAACTCTTAATTTCACTGGCAATTTGTGTACGAAATAAGGAGGCATCAAAACGACTGATCATAGTTGTGTGGTTTTCACCTTGCAAAATGTTATTCCAGAAAGTGTCTATACTGTCTCCTAATGGATTGATTGTTCCCATACCAGTAACTACAACTCTTTTCATTTTTTTAACTTTAAGTTTGTGAATAATATACCGATTGGTATTTGTTTATATAAAAAAATTAGACCTTGATCTCTCGATCGATCATCTCTTTCATTTTGTCTAAGACGATTGCAAAATCTTTTACCCTTCCGGATATCTTTGAAAGTAGAATTCCCCCTTCAATCATAGCCATAAATGTAATCGCATAATTTTCGGAAGAGATGTTCGGCTTAAACTCCCCATTCGCTATTCCTTCTTGAAGAATTACGATCAAGCGTTGTCTCCATAGATCAAATGAACGTCTCACTTTAGGTGTTAGAAAGGACAACGAATCATCAGCTTCAATAGCGGCATTCATCATTGGACATCCACCTGAAGACGCTATATTTTTGAAATTGTCCTTATAAAAATCTAGAAAAGAAAAGAGCTTCTTTAATGATGTTTTTTGCTGCGTAATCTGCCGATTAATGGCCTCGGCAATTTTTTTACTTTGATAAGTGTAGACATGAGTAGCTAGATCATCTTTGTCTTTAAAATTACCATAAATGCTGCCCTTAGTTAAGCCTGTTGCCATAGTAATGTCCGAGAGCGAAGTTGCAAAGTAACCTTTTTTATTGAAAATGGGTGCAGTCTTTTCAATAATAAAATGGCGAGTTTGTTCTGCTTTTGACATGATTATTTCTATTATTTGATGCAAATATAAAAAATACTTTTTGGTATATTATCAATTTATTTTGTTGTCTCTTCAGATTTTTTATTGTATTTCCCTAATACGGTAGGTACATCGTGGGGCATTCTCAATGATGTATTCTATTCTTTCGATAAGATACGCCGGACCGATGAGTTGCTGAAAATTATTAAGTTCTGAACGACAAAACCCCTGACATTCGGTAGCTGCTGCGCATATCGGACAGTGATTCTCAATGAGAAGATAATGATCCTCTTCTTTTTTCCATTCTGCCATATAACCTTCTGCCGTTCGCTTAGTCGTTATAATATCAAGCTTTTTTTCAATGGATTCAATATCCGTCATTGCACGGGTATATTTTTGATATACTTTAGCTTCTCTGTCGCTAATAAGTAGATCCAATGCATTTTCACCAAGCACCTGTTTAATAGACTGTAGCAACTGCACCGTAATGTCCGCATGACTGTCGGGAAACTTGGCTATTCCTTGTTTTGACAGACTGTAATAGGTTGATGGCCGACCAATACCCTCGCTTCTGGTTTCAGATAGGATAAGACCTTGGCTGGCCAGATTCAAGAGATGTTTACGAGCCCCCTCTTTTGTAATAGTTAGTTCTGTTGCAATCGAAGCCGCCGAAGCCTCTCCGCGCATCTTTAAGAACATCAATATTCGATCTCCTGGATTTTTCTGCATTTTGACAATAAATAAGTTGTTTTATTATTTTCTTAACAAAGATAATATTTTCTTTCTGCTCTGAAAATAGCATAATTTTAAAGGATTTGATATTTGAAGAGACACATATGATCTTAATAAAACAACTATTTTGTTGTTTTATTAAGATCTATTCTCTAGCTTTGAATTATCTAAAAACAATAAAATTAAAACAACATGAACAAATTTCAATTACCACAACTGGCCTATGCTTACGAGGCGCTTGAGCCTTATTTTGATCGCGAGACCATGACTATTCATCACCAGAGACATCATCAAGCTTATGTTGACAATCTAAATAAAGCGGTAGAGGGGTTGGAGAGTGGGCCTGACAAACTAGCGGACATTTTAGCAACAATCAGCAATTATAGCCCGGCAGTCCGAAATAATGCCGGTGGCCATTATAACCATACTTTATTTTGGGATATTTTATCTCCAAACCCGCAAACCCTGCCGACAGGAAAGCTAGCGGATGAAATAATAGCTGCTTTTGGCTCCTTAGATGAATTAAAGGTTAAGATAAAAGATGCTGGCCTTGGGCAATTTGGTTCGGGTTGGGCATGGCTTTATGTAAAACATTCTGGAGCATTGGCTATTATGGCTACTCCAAATCAAGATAATCCATTGANNATGTTTGGGAACATGCTTATTATCTGAAGTACCAAAATAAAAGAGCCGATTATTTGGATGCTTTTTGGTCGTTATTGGACTGGTCAGTCGTTGAGAAAAAATATGATGAAGTAATTGCTAGCTTGGTATAGCCATCTTTTTTAACGTCGAGGGATTTTATCTCATTGTATCAAGATAGTATGTTTATAAATAAAGTTGAAAACACCGGAATACTGGCTTTGGATCTCATCGATCTTAAGACCAAACTCGATATTGTAATCTTTGATATCAAAGCGTTGTTATATCAGGAGGCTATCGTCAGGGAAAAGGAATTTAGAGAAGCTCTAGCGCAATTGGATTGGCTAGCTTTTACGGATAAAGCGGTAGCTGTTGTCTGTTCTGTTGATGCAATCGTCCCGCCTTGGGTGTATATGTCCATAGCGGAGAAAATGTATGCTTCGGCTGCTTATTACGATTTTAAGGATAAAGCTGAACTGGAATTAGATCTATGGACGCACAATTTGAAGTTAATGGACTTATCGCATTTTAAAGACCAAAAGGTTGTCGTAAGAGCCCGCCCTAATATTCCGGCATCACTTTACATGTTAGCTACCAAACGTTTGCTTCCACTTGTCCAGACATTGATGTATGGTGAGGTTGGCATGCCCAAAGTTATTTTTAAAAAAGATAAACATAGATGAAAGCACTAATATTTAATGGCGCGTTGGAAAGGAGACAAGAATCTACCTCAGGGAAATTGTCGCAGTATGTTTCCGAGCAATTAAGCCAAGTAGGAATTGCGAATACTATTTTTAATTTAGCAGATAGTGGAATACCATTATTTGATCTCAGTCTCAATCGTGTACCGAATGCGGTCAAGATTATGAATAACCTATTTCTAGAGGCGGATATACATTTTTGGTTGTCGCCGTTATATCATGGAAGTATCCCTGGTGTCATGAAAAATTGTTTGGACTGGCTTGAAATCAGTGCGCAAAATAAACCAGCTTATCTTACGGATAAGCATATTGGGCTAGTTTGTTGGGCTGATGGTGTCCAGGCATTACAAGGAATCAACGCAATGGATGCTATCGCGAAATCACTTCGGGCATGGACATTGCCATTTAGTGTGCCCATGATGAAATCTACACTTTTCGAAGCTGATAATCAAAATGTAATATCTTCGGTTTATAAGTGTAAACTCGATTTAATGATCGAAATTGCCACAAAAAAGAATAGGGCATAGCATGATAGAAAAGCCTCTCGACAGCAAGAGAGGCTTTTCTTGCAATCGCAATAATATGTTGCGAACGTCATCTGCAAGTCGGCGTCATCAGCTGTTGGAAATATTATTTGAAAAAGAGAAAGAATATTTTCAGCAATTCACCGCAGAGATATATCTTTGTTTTTGGACTCCTTATGTTATCATAAGAGTTGCTTCCACCTAAAATATTTATGGCCGAAAGATAGACTAGACTGTAAGAAGGTTCATACTCATCGGTCAGTAAAAGTCTTTAGCTGAGTGAGACTTCGCTAGTACATATTATAAAACCATTGGTTGATAAGTAAGCAAGTTCGTTTAATTGTTTATATGATCAAGATATTGGATTAATGAGATTTCAGTTAAAAGAGTTATTGAAGATAATTGCGTTTTTTATAGTATATTTTACTGTACATACTGTAGCTGCACAGAGTTTCCTGCCATTGGATGAGAACAAATATCGAACTGATGCGGAAAAACTATTAATGTCAAGTGCGAATGATAGCGTAAAAGCAATGCAATATTTTTATTTGGCAGATTACTATCGCTTTAGAGATACGCTCAGGTTTTGGGACAATATGCGCCATGGTGAGCAGTTAAGTAAAAGCTTTCGTACGCTACAGGCGATGGGTGCACTCTACAAGAGTTATTATTATGGACAATTTCTAGATAGTAAGAATGCTGGAATCGAAGCCGAAAAATGTATTAGCCTCCTGAGCAATATTCAGCAACCCTTTCAGCAGGGGCTTTTGGCCAGAGCTTGGTACAACCTAGGGTTGATTCGGTTTCCCAAAAATGGATTCGCTGATTTTTTGGATATTCTCAATGGAAAGTGTTTGCCGTATGCAAAGGCCCACGATCCCATTATGGAAGGAAGTATAAACACGATGATCGGTATGACCTTTATGTCATCCAATCAACTGGCAAAGGCCGATGAATACCACCAATTGGCAATTAAACAGCTCGAACAACAATCGCCGAGTGCTGCACTGCTGGTGGCCTATTTAAACGCGGTCAGTAATTATTGCTATCAAGTGAAATCGAAAGAGGCAAGAGCTTTATTGGACAAGGTCAAACAGCTGTTGAAAGATTATCCAAATTCATCCCAATTGCCAAATTACTATTATAATGAAGCGCTTTACTTTACGACAAAGCAGAACACCGCTGAAGCACTTCGCCTATTGGATATTGGTTTGAACTGGTCCGTGAAAATGAACAATTGGAAATTGTTCCAGATGATGCGGTTCAGAAAATTCAATGTTTATCTCTTGCAGAAAAAGTATCCTGAAGCTAAATTAGAGCTAGAGGAAATTGTAAAAAACGGATTATTGACCCGAGATCTTTATAACAATAAAATTGTATATGCTCAACTGGCGGGTGTGAACGAACTGATGGGTAATTATCAGGAGGCATTAAAGATGTCAAATATCGCGAATAAACTATCCGATAGTATTCAGAAAGTTCAACTGCTGGAAAAAATGAATGAGATGGAAACGAAGTATAAGACAGTTGAAAAGGAAAAATTGATTTTAAATCTACGTGCGGAAAAAGAAAGAAGTCAGTTTAAAATTTTTCTCTTTTTGGGGATGGCCATACTGCTTTTCTTCATAGCACTATTTGTCACTTTTTTCTATAGAAAACAACGGAAACTCAATACGCAAATCCAGCTTAATCATGAAATAGCACTGGAAAAATTAGCAAAAGAAAAACAGTTGCAAATTTCTGAATCCATGCTCAGAGGAGAGGAGCAGGAGCGACAGCGCATTGCGCAAGACCTGCATGATAGTATAGGTGGGATGTTGACGGGTTTAAAGTTTAAAATCGCTGGTGATATGGCGAAAAGTGCTACACTGGCGGATGAAATACCACAAAAATTAAATGATATTTTAGGCGAAGTGCGACGGATATCCCATAATCTGATGCCGGAATCGCTGCGCCAGTTTGGATTAATACCTGCATTGGAGCAGTTGTGTATCACAATGAAGAATAGTCATGTTTCGATACAATTTGAGAACTACGAACCCGAATTGAATGTGGATTTTAAGAAAGGGCTGGCGATATATCGAATTGTCCAGGAAGCAATTTCAAATGCATTAAAATATTCCCATGCGGATTCTATAATCGTGCAAGTAAGCAAAACGGAAGCGGTATTACATGTACTCATTGAAGATAATGGACGAGGTTTTGATTCCTCCGTATTAAATTATGGATTGGGATTAAATAATATGGTAAATAGGGTTAAATGGATCAATGGATCAATAGATATTCAAAGTACGCTTGGATCTGGAACGCAGATTGAAATAGGTGTAGTTGTTTAATAAATCAATTATTTAAGTAATTGCGATACTGGACGATCATCCTTTGCTATTGGAAGGAGTAGTTTCTTTTTTAAATAATCAAAATGGCTATCTTGTATATCCATTCTTGGATGAACGCGCATTAATTGAATTCTTACATACGAACAAAGCCGATCTGGTTCTCATGGACATGCAATTGTTGAATACAAACGGGATCGATGTCTGTTCGCAGATAAGGAAGCTATTCCCTCTAATCCCGATTGTAGCATTGAGCAACTTGGCTGACGGTAATCTTATTGTTCAATTTATGAAAATCGGGGGAAACGGATATATCTTAAAGGATGTGTCCAACGAGGAATTTCTGCTTTGCGTAGAGCTGGGGCTTGATCGGAAAGAAGCGCTTTGCGCACGGGCAAAAGCATNNGTGCGATTTCCTTCGTTAAGGATCTTCCGAGGATGACACAGCGTGAAAAGGAGATTTTGATCCTGATCTCAAATGGCCTTACGACGAACCAAATCGCCGAACAGCTATTTTTAAGCCATGTTACAGTGGAAACACATCGACGTAATCTATTGACTAAATTTAAAGTGAAAAACATGATAGAACTTGTTCAGCTTGCGCTGAAACATAAACTATTGGGACTTTAATAAAAACGATTACTTAGTGTTCGCCATAACCTACGTCATCCAGTTTACCTTTGAATACTCTAAATTGGATGATGAAATAGATGACCACTAAAATCGCAGCAAAAATAAACCAGCCCAAACCTACTGAAAGACCATATTCGTGGGCTGCGGCATTTTGGATCGTCAAAGAAGGATTAACACTGTTAGTTGAAGGCAATAGCGTTGGAAACATCGAAGCGACTGTCGTTGCAAAGCTGCCTAAGATAAACAGTGACGAAAATAAAAAGCCTGTCCCATCTTTCTTAAATGTTTTGATCCAAAACTGTCCGAGCAATCCAACTGCCCCTAGCAAAGGGAATATCCAAAGCCAATAATGATTTTGAAGATTGGTCAAAGAAATGGGCTTTACATAATGCCAAACATAGGCTGATAGAATAACGAGAACCAGCAAAACAAAATTCAATTTAAAAATAATACGCTTTAATCGATCATTTAAGGTGCTGGATGTTTTGAGGATGACCCAACCTGCGCCATGAATCGTTAAGGTAACTACGGCAACCAGACCTAATATAATAGTGAACCAGTCGATGATACCTTGGTGTTGGGCTAGAGGATCAAATGTTGGGTTCCAAAGTGCTAAGAAAAAATAATGTGGCTCTTGGGTAGATACGCCATTTTCTACCATGCCAAGGTTCACTCCACGAACGACATTACCCAAGGCGGCACCAAAAAAAAGTGCCAGTAACAGACTTGCCATACCGAAGGCCTTATCCCATAGAGTCTCCCAAAGACGATGATGTACCTGACCTCTGAGTTCAAGGCTTATAGCTCGAAAAATAAGTAGCCAAAGGACCAGCATTAAGGGCAGATAAAAACCACTGAATGAAGACGCGTAAAGCGTAGGAAAAGCAAAGAATAGAACCCCGCCAGAAGCAATGAGCCATACTTCATTGGCATCCCAGAATGGTCCAATGGAATTTGTTACAGCTTTTTTTTCCTGTTCAGTCTTCGCGAAGAATAGATGGACGATTCCAGCACCAAAATCGTACCCGTCGAGTACGATATAAATTCCTAGCATAAAAGTTAATACGATAAACCAAAATATTTCCATAGTGAATTATGTTAAAGCAGCAGTAGTTTCAGGACCTTTTCTAATAATTTTTAGGACTAACATCAGGAATAGAAGTCCCAAGAGAATATACAACCCGACGAAGCCAAGAAAGGTAAATAATGTATTGCCAGACGATACGGTAGGAGAGACTCCATCAACCATGCGCATGAGGTTGTAGACGAGCCAAGGCTGCCGTCCGAGTTCGGCTGTATACCATCCGGCCGTATTGGCGATGTATGGAAAAGGGATCATGAACATGATGATCCATAATAACCATTTAGTTTGATACAATTTATCCCGCCAAAGCAAAAAGGCGCCGAGTACCATAACACCAATAAATATTGTGCCTAGCCCAACCATGATGTGGTAGCTATAATAAAGTCCAGGTACATTCGTTGGGTGTAGCGAATTGTCAAACTCATTCAATCCCTTAATTTCTGCATCCCAACGTTGATAGGTGAGAAAACTTAACACATTGGGCACAGCTATTTTGTTATCCAACTTTTTGTTTTCCATATCGGGCTGGCCGATAAGGACGATTTCTGAACCACCTTTTTCTGTTTTGAAAATCCCCTCCATACCTGCAAAAGCCGCAGGCTGATATTTGACCACATTTTTAGCGGCGAGGTCTCCTGTCGGAAACGCAACAATAATCGATGATATAGCTCCAAAGATGACACCACTTTTAACGAATATCTTTCCAAATTTGCTATGCCTGTCACTTAGCAAATAGAATGCACCAATGGAAGCTACAAAAAAGGAACTTGTGATCAATGATGCGGCTTGATTGTGCAAGTAGGATGGCCATAGCCAAGGTTTACTAAATAATGCACTGAAGTTGTTGAGGACAAATTTGCCATTTTCTAGAATCTCATAACCTACCGGGTGCTGCATCCAAGAATGGGTAGCGATAATCAAAAAACCGCTTGCCCAGGAACCAATGAATACCATTAAGCCCGCTAAAAAATGAAGTTTATGTCCGAGCAATTTCTCGCCAAAAAGAAACATCCCCAGAAACGAGGACTCGAGGAAAAAGGAAAACATTCCCTCCATAGCTAGGGTTTGTCCAATAATCCCTCCTGTAAGTTCAGAAAACTTGGCCCAATTTGTGCCAAATTGAAATTCCATTGGAATACCCGTGACAACACCCATCGTAAAATTCAGCGCAAAGATTTTCATCCAGAATTTGGAAGCATTATTGTAATCTTCATGCTGAGTCTGTAGGAATTTCCATTTAAAGTAAACAATCATCAGGGACAAACCCATAGTCAATTGGGGGAATAAATAATGGAATGTAATAGTAAAAGCGAACTGAAGCCGATTATAGAGAATCATATCTTCCATGGATCCGAAGTTTTGGTTAAATGACGCCTAAATATAACCATTTTATTTGCGTATCCGACCATTAAAGTGTTTTATTTTTGATGAATTCCATAGTTTTTTGATGTTTTCTGTCTTAATTGTAAAATATGAAAATCAAGGCAAGGTTGCATCTGCCGGAATGTGGTTTTTATTTTATCTTCGTCTAGTTTTTAAGAAAAAGATGGAGGGTAAAAGCGCATAAGGGAGATGAAGAAAGTGCTGATTTTGATGGGTATTTTATTGATACCTATATTTTTTATTATCCTCAATAATACGGGACGGGGAAGTGTTGCACAGAGCAATGTTATTTTTCGGGATAGATTGTCTGATTACGATTTATTTAAAGGCAAAATTGCTGATCTCATACCGAATGATGAAGGTATTTCCTATGAATTGGCATCAGGCCTGTTTACAGACTATGCCGAAAAAAAACGCATCATCTTCCTTCCGAAAGGTAAAAAAATGATTGCCACTGATGATGGTTTGCCTATTTTTCCCGATGGTACGATTAGANNGACAAGAGAGGTGTCGAACGGCACACCAATTATATCATTCCCTCACCTAAAGACTGTGTAGCATGCCATAGACAAGGAAATAATCTACTTCCGATAGGTCCGAAGATCAGAAATCTGAACCGATTTTTGAGCGATGAAAATGATACGGTTCAGCAATTGGTTCAGTTGAAAAATAAAGGATTTCTCGATTTGAAATCACGAACTGGATTCAATAGTCTTCCAAATTATGACGCGACGGATGAATCTACAATACATCGCGCACGGGCTTATCTGGAGATTAACTGCGCCCATTGTCACAATCCGAAAGGTACTGCCTATATGACCATGCTGGATCTCCGCTATGAAAGCCCCATGAATGAAACTGGAATTTGGCTGAAACAAGCTAAAATCATAGGAAGGATGTCCGTATTGGGTGAGATGCATATGCCACAGAAGGGAACAACTGTACTTCATGATGAAGGAATACTATTGATTAAATCTTATCTCGAATCGATGAAATAAGACTTTATTTTGCGCTGTCTGATATGTACCAGTTATGATTCAAGTGTATGTACTCACTGGATTTTTTTATTTTAATAAAATCTATAGAATTAGTAGATTATATTAAAATTACTTTTATATTTGTGAACAGATAACGCACTGTCGCATACATAAAAACAGTATGTATTTCTGTGAAGAAGACATATTAAATATTATTATGGAACATATCAATAGTAAAAACACATTTTTTGCAAGTATTACCTTAATGTCTTTGACGGCTAAATTCCCTTACGTAAGAAAGATGCGAATGTGTAATATAGGATAATTTCCCTTATCTTTTCTCAAATTGACAATGGGGGAAGCGCTCGCTTCCCCTAATGTCTTCAAAATAAAAACAAGTTTTCGATTGGCGTTGGCACTTGTAGATATTTAAACCGATTATTTAAACGAAAGTTTCCGTTAGAAAATAGATCTTACTGGGTATAATTTGCTTTGGAGGAAGTTCAACCCAAAAATATTAGATGCTGGGAAACAGAATTAAGCTCAATCCGAATTGGTGATAATTCTTATCTTGTCATACGATTCCAATGAATTCATACAAATATGATGCGATACGCTAAATTTATGACCTCTATGGCTCTATTTTTACTGGTGGCTTTGGCCAATGCCCAGCAAAAAAAGCCTAACATTATCTTGATTCTGACCGATGATCTCGGTTATAGCGATATTGGTTGTTATGGAAGCCCGAATATTTCCACCCCTTTTTTGGATTCGATCGCCAGTAAGGGTGTGAGAGCAACAAACTTTATGGTTTCTACGCCCTCGTGTACGCCTTCAAGAGCTTCATTACTAACCGGAAGATATGCTTCACGTTATAATCTTCCGGCACCCATTGGTCCAGGCTCCAATTTAGGCTTACCTGATGATGAGGAAACAATTGCCGAACTATTAAAAAAGGTAGGCTATAGAACCGCATTGATCGGAAAATGGCATCTCGGAGACAAACAGTCTTACCATCATCCCAATCAGCAAGGCTTCGATTCTTTTTATGGGATGCTGTATAGCCATGACTACCGCGATCCCTATGTAAAGACCGATTCTGTCATTAAGATCTTCAGAAATCGGAAACCTGAAGTCGTCGCTCCCGATGACTCGGACTTAAGCTCACTTTATCACAGAGAAACAGTGAAGTTTATAGAAGATCAAGATAAAGATCATCCATTCTTTTTATACTATGCGCATAATTTCCCGCATCTCCCTTTGGCATTTGCCAATAAAAAGAACAGATTTGCAGATCAGCAAAATGCAGGCCCACTTGGTGCGGTGATGCAGGAACTGGATCATAATTTTTCGGAGCTCTGGAAAACCGTTGAGCGAAAAGGCCTTGCCGATAACACCATCTTAATTTTTTCAAGTGATAATGGCCCCTGGATAGCCTATCCATCGCGGATGTCCGACGATCATGCCACCAAAAATTGGCACGTGGGTACTGCAGGTGTCTTCAAAGGTTCAAAAGCCGAAACGACAGAAGGTGGTGTCCGTGTACCTTTTATTGTCTATGGAAAGGGCTATGCCCAAGAAGGGAAAGTCATTCGGCAAGCAATCAGCAACCTGGATGTGTTGCCTACAATAGCCAAATGGACTGGCGCATCATTACCCGAAAAATCCATTGATGGTCAGGCTATTGATTCTTTGCTGAATGGTAAGTCTGAAGATTTAAAGACGNNTGGACCCAAGTGAACGAACTAATATTTTAAAGGATTATCCGGAGAAAGCGGAGGAACTACGTTTACTGTTTGAAAGCTTTGATGGGAATATGAAATAGGTGAACTAACAATCATTCACCTTAAACAAGGCGGCACTTAGGCATAAGTGCCGCCTTGTTTTTTATACAGATGCAAAAGATTTAAAGCAATTCAAACGCTTTTTCTTTGACATCGCGACTGTTAGAGCCGATGTAGACTTTGAAATTTCCGGGTTCGGCAACATAATTCAGCTTATTGTCGAAGAATTTGAGATCATCCACCTTGATTTTAAAGGTCCCGGTTTTTTGCTCTCCTTTTTTGAGAAATATTTTTTGAAATCCTTTTAATTCTTTTACGGGACGGGTGACAGAGCCAACCAAGTCCTGGATATACAGCTGCACTGTTTCTTCAGCATCATAATTTCCGGTATTACTGATGTCGATACTTGCTTGCAGCGTACCTTTTTCATCGATTGTAGTTCGGTCAAGGCGAATGTCGCTATAGGCAAAAGTTGTATAGCTCAGTCCATAGCCGAAAGGGTAGAGCGGTGAATTGCTTACATCCAGGTAATTCGATTTGAATTTTTCAAAATCACCCGAGTTTCCATAAGGTCTGCCGGTGTTTTTATGCGCATAATAGATCGGAATCTGACCAACATTGCGTGGGAAAGTTGCTGTAATCTTTCCCGAAGGAACGACATCCCCGAATAACACATCGGCTACTGCTTTTCCGGTTTCTGTTCCCCCAAACCAAACATTTAATATCGCCGGTACGTGGGCATCTTCCCAGGTGAGCGTGAGCGGTCTACCCGTAAATAATACAAGTACGACTGGTTTTCCTGTTGCCAATAAGGCTTTTAACAGATTTTGTTGATTTTTTGGAATGTCCAGTTCTGAGCGACTAGAGCTTTCACCTGACATTTCAGACGATTCACCAAGTGCAGCGACGACCACGTCGGACTGTTGCGCAACTTTCACGGCGTCTGCAATGATCTCTTCTTCTTTCCGGGAATCACGTGGGATCGTACGGCCGAACATTGTTGCGTGGTTTTGGTAAATAGGATCTTCCATCAGATTGCTTCCTAGGTGGCTGAGTATATTTACCTTATTGCCTAATACGGCCTTCATTCCCTCCACTAAAGAGGCTGTTTTGTCCAACTCAGCACTGACACTCCATGTTCCCGGCATATTCGGTCCCGAGTTGGCTAATGGGCCGATAACGGCAACTGTTCCAGATTTTTTTAATGGAAGTGCTTGATTTTCATTTTTCAGTAAGACAAATGATTTTGCTGCAATTTCTCTGGCCTTGGCATGATTGGCAGCAGATCCGATCACTGTTTTGGCCCGTTTTTCGTCACAATAGCGATAAGGATCGTCAAATAAGCCTAATTTATACTTGGCTTCCAAAACAAAACGGCAAGCCCGGTCAATATCCGCCATTTTGACTTTTCCTGCATCCAAAGATTTTTTTAACGTTGTCAGAAATCCTTCTCCGACCATGTCCATATCAACGCCAGCATTCAGACTTAAGGCAGAGACCTGTTGAAGGTCACCGAGGCCGTGTGCCGTTAATTCGTTTACGGCTGTGTAATCGGTGACGACCAATCCTTTAAAGCCCCACTGCTTGCGTAAGACATCCGTCATCAACCATTTATTTGCTGAGGCAGGAACACCATTGACCTCGTTAAAAGAAGTCATGATACTTCCCGCTCCGGCATCTAACGCCGCTTTGTAAGGCGGTAAATACTCATTGTACATCCGGTGAAGGCTCATGTCCGTGCTATTGTAATCACGGCCACCTTCGGCAGCGCCATATAAGGCAAAATGTTTGACACAGGCCATCATGGTATTATGTGCTGCGAGGTTATCACCCTGGAAACCATGAACGATGGCTTCTGCAACCCGCGAGCTCAGGTACGTATCTTCACCTGCACCTTCGGAAATACGGCCCCAGCGTGGATCGCGTGAGATATCGACCATGGGCGAAAATGCCCAATTAATTCCATCGGCGGTAGCTTCTTCTGCTGCGATACGTGCAGATTGCTGAATCAGGTTCATATCCCAGGTAGCGGCCAGTCCCAAGGGAATTGGGAACACCGTGCGATAACCGTGAATGACGTCCATCCCAAAGATGATGGGTATTTTTAATCGGGATTGTTTGATCGCTATTTCCTGCGTTTTGCGGATTTTCGCTGGTGTACTCATGCTGAAAATACCACCGATTTGACCATTTCTAATCTTTGTGTCTACATCGGTGGATACCGTCGTACCGGTCGTCGCTTCACCACCGGTGACCAGATTAAGTTGTCCAATCTTTTCTTCGACAGTCATCTTAGCCATAAGCTGATCAATGAATCGGTCCATTTTCTGATTGGATTGGGCCGGACTTGTATGCCAAGCTAGAAATGCAAGAAGGAAAGTACCTACTACTTTTTTCATCGTATTAATTTTTTTGTGCGTATGGATTTTGCGTTCCTCGCAACAGGGTAAGTGTATGCAAAGCTGTTTTCGTGGAAGGAACCATTCTCAACGTGTGACGGATTGAAAATGATTCCATAGACCACTATTTTAAATAAGGACTGGTAAAATTGAGTTTCTTTAGTCCTTGTTGAATTTCTGGAGCCTGCATAAATAGGTCCCAGATTTTTCCGGTTCTGTAGTTTTCGATCATGACAATAATAGGNNAGGCATCATAGTAACCATATTTACCCCAGACTTTATTGCCGAGTTGTTTATCTAGGTATTGCGCAAACTGAATGCTTTCATGTGGGGTATAGGGCATAGACGATAAAGCCGCTGTAGGTGAGATCACACCAGGGTCGTTGTCTGGATGATGCGCATCGTAGCCGTTGATGGAATAGCTGGCCGTCCAGCCCCAGCCTTTCGTTGAACCATAACCTTTGTAACCTTTCGGATTCAGATCTGCGTATGCCAAATTTATCTTGGCATGGTTACTTGTGGCTTCCCAGTAATCAGCGTACTGATCTTTTAGCCCTTTGGGACTGAGCCCTAAATAGGAATAATGCTCCCAAAAAAGCGGTCCGACTTCACCTTCTTTAGCATTATGTTTAAGTACGAGCGGAATGTCGTATTTTTTCGCACTGCTTTTAATCGCTCCAGATCTTGCCCAACCCTCGTGATATACATTCGGTGCAATCGGAAAAGTAGGAGAGGAGGCAGCTAGGATATAGGTAATAAGACATTCATCATATCCTCTGACGGGATGATTTTGCTGGAAGTTAAATTTTGGACTCCAATGCCAATAAATAACATTCTGTCCGTTTGTATAATGATTCCAATTGATTTCTTTCCATAGTTTATCTGCTTTTTGGGCAACCTGCTGAGCGGAATTACCTTTATCCTTTAGGTACTCCCGAATGGCAATGAGACCTTGAGCTAGGAAAGCGGTTTCAACTATGTCGCCACCATTATCTTTTTCACTGAACGGTTTTGCTGTGCCCAGTTCTCCATCATACCAGTGTGCCCAGGCACCTTTGAATCTTTCGATTTTTCCCAAGTAATCCATGATATGATCCAACTTTTGAACCCCTTGTTCTTGGGTGATAAACCCGCGTTCCATGGCGACAATCATACCCATGAGCCCAAAGCCACTGCCACCTATGGTGACGACATTGCGGTCATTTTGAGGGTAGACACCATCCATATGGATGCGTTCTCTTGCCAGGCCGGAAGTAGGTTCGGCTCCTTCCCAAAAATATTGAAATGTATGCTGTTGAATATTGGTCAATAGCGAATCTTCATTAATTTTGTTGCCGGCGGTTGAATCAATTTTTAAGGGATTGTCTGGGCTACCAGTGGTCGCATTTTGGCATGAACTGCTGAGAATAAGCGCCAGAGCTATACCGGTAAGAGCAGGATATGCTGTTCGTTTTCTCATGGATATCTTGTTTAATTCTTGAAAAAATGTTCAAACGGCCAAAGGCCGTTTGAACGGAGTTATCTTTATTGATCTAATTACCAACCGGTATTTTGCGTCATTTCTGGCGTTTGGATACGTTGTTTTTCAGGAATTGGGAAAAGCATCATTTTATCCTGAAAAGTTTTACCATTTGCAGCCATAGCGGTTTTTGCCTGTTTTGTACGGATCAGATCGAACCAGCGATCGTGCTCAAATGCTAGTTCAAGGCGTCTTTCTTTCCAGATCAGTTGACGGAGCTGTGCTTGGTCTGTCGTCGTTACGTTGGCTAATTTTACCCGTGTACGGACAGTATTCAGTGCATTGAGTGCTTCGCTGCTATTGCCAACCTCATTTGCGGCTTCGGCAAGGATAAGGTAAATTTCACCTAAACGGAGATAACGTACATTTTTATCGCCATCTGCGGCGCCTCCATTGGCAGACGAATACGCTTTTTCATTGTACATCGGATTTTCTACACCATTGTCAATCAGACGGCCATCGTAGAGAGTCTCACCTCTGAAAATAATCGTTGCATCGCGACGGATATTATCTTTTTCGGCATTGAAGGCATCCAATAAGTTTTGACTTGGAATATTGAAACCCCAGCCTAAATTGACTGCTCCACCACGAGGTGCCTGTACTTGGCTATATTGTTGAATACCGTGTGCA
>DKIT01000158.1:0-3979 GCA_002454415.1 Sphingobacterium sp. UBA6711 | reverse complement strand
TGAATCGGAACGTCGCCCCAGCCGCGCACAAGATAAAAGTAATTGAGGGCGCGTAAAAAACGAGCTTCAGCGATTAGTCTATTCTTATAGGTTTCATCTGTTAAACCGTACTTCTCGGTGTATTCAATCGCTCTTGTCGCGCGACCAATTGACTTGTACCAGCGTGTCCACATTGATTCAAAAGAACCGGTAGTGGAAGTATACGTTAAATTGTCTAGACTCAGTTTATCTCCACCAGCATCTGTTTCGGAGCTTCCCTTGTCGGCATTATCGGACAGCATATCCGTAATACCTATGTAGGAGAAGGAATAATCCCAATCAGTAAACATACCGTAAATCCCATTGACGTATTGTTCTGGAGTGTAAATTTCTTCACTATCCTCGGCTTCAACCAGTTCCTTTGACGGTACATCCAGGAATTTATTGTCTTTACAGCTCTGCATTGCAATTCCTGCAGTGAGTAAGAGCGCTATATAGAGTTTGTTAATTTTCATTGTTTTCAAAACTAAGGTGATTAAAATTGCATGTTAAGCCCAAAAAGGAAATTACGTGTGGTAGGGTAGGCCGAAAGCTCAATACCAGATGTTAGATTTGGACTGCCGTCTCCTGCAAGTTCAGGAGAGAAGCCGCNNTGGATTTTGTGCTGTCACATACAGTCGCAGTTTAGACTTTGAACTATAAAGGTTATTGAAAGTATATCCAAGTGTTATGTTGTTGATGCGGAAGTAAGCCCCCGATTCAAGAAAATAACTCGAAGCCCAATACGCTCTTTCTGCACCGGGATGTTCATTGGTCGAACCTGCACCAGTCCAGCGATTCTCAAAAGTGGATAACGCAATATTTTCACCAGCGTTGGAGCGGACGCTATTTAAACCATTATATACTTTGTTGCCAGCAACACCGTAACCCGAAACATTGAAATCGATCATTTTATAATTGACCCCAATATTAATACCGTAGGTAGAACTTGGGAGAAATGAACCGAAGAACTTTTTATCTCTTGTATCGATTACGCCATCGCCATTTTGGTCTTTGTATTTTAGGTAACCAGGTTTAGCTGTTCCAAATGCTGGTGTATTTGCAACATCTGCAGCATCTTGGTATACACCATTAGCTTCAAACATCCACCAGCCATAGATCGGTTGTCCGACACGTAGCTGTTTGGTGATTTCGCCATTATTTAAGCTTCCGCCAGTTGCGCCATCGAATGTATTGACAACTTCGGTTACCTTGTTTTTGTTGTAAGCGTAATTCAGTCCTACTGTATAGCTAAAATCTGGATTTATATTTTTATTCCAGTTCAACGCAATTTCGACACCTTGGTTCAATATTTTAGCTCCATGAGCATAATAATTCTTCTCGTCCGGTGAAGAATAGATAGGTGTTACATCTAGAATGGTATTTGTGTTTAGCTTATGATAGTAGTCAATGGATCCCGAAAGCTGGTTGTTTAGAAACGCAAAGTCTAAGCCGGCGCCCGTCTCTCTGGTTACTTCCCAAGTCAAATTGACCGCAGGTGTGCCCTTTGCACTTCCGTAAACCATATTCTGTTCAGGACCTAGCACATAGTTGTAGTTCGAGCTCTCAGGACTTGATAGGATTGTAGAAACATTCAATGGAATATCTTGATTTCCTAGTTTACCCCAGTTTCCACGAACTTTCAGTAAATTGATCCAGGTGGCGTCTTTCATGAAGCTTTCATTGGTCACGGTCCAGCCCAATCCAACGGAAGGGAAAGTACCCCAATATTTTCCTGTATTACGGAATACGCTTGATCCGTCACGGCGCAAGGTAGCTGTTAAGTAGTATTTACTGTCGTAATTGTATTGTAGTCGACCAAAATAGGACGCTAATGCCCTTGGTGTGTAATAGGTTTGTAAAGAGACAATACCATAATCATTCGTGCCCTTGGCTAAGTTAATATTCCAATACTGCTCTTGTTCGGGTAAGTTATAGCCAGTTTGACTATTCATGCTATTAATATCGTATTTCTCCCGGGACATCCCTACAACAGCTTCAATATGATGTTTGTCAAAACTTTTGTTGAACGTTAAGAAATTCTCGAACGACCAGCGAAATTGCTCCAGATTTTCATATTTTAAGCTATTGTCGACATAATCAATTGCTTTGGGATTTGCCTCTTTTAATGCGATGAACCTCGATTCATCCAATAATGTGTTTGCATTTAACCATTGATCCTTCACATTATTGAAAATTCGTTGTTTTGAATAGAATTTATTCGCCCCAATACGTGAATTGATTTTTAAATAATCGGTTATTTTGAATTCTCCCTCAAAACTTCCCTGTAAACGTAGCGTATTTGTTCTTTCATTTTGACGTAAAACCTCATACACGGGATTTCCAATGGAATTGAGGTTTCCGATAGCTTGCCCTGGAGCGGCTTCAATACCTGCAACACCAGTTGTTGTATTTACACGACCAAGACCATAACGGCCATTATCAAACATAACGGGAGCAAGTGGTGATTGACGATAAGCGGTAGTGAAAGCACTGTATGGTTTCGGTGTCGCGTTTGTCAACGTAAGGTTTAAATTTTGGCTGAATTTTAGGCGATTGTTTAAAAATTTATAAACGTTGTTATTGCGTATCGTATTTCTGACAAATTTAGAACCGTCAAGAATACCATTTTCGGTATAATTGTTTGCTGACACAAAGTAATCTACTTTTTCAGTTCCTCCAGAAAGATTGACAGCATTATTGAATACGGAACCTGTACGCAGCAATTCGTCATACCAGTCTGTATCATACTTTTGGTTCTCAGCCAAACGATACGATCCATTGGTCGAGGTGAGGTATTCATTGGCAAATATTCTAAACTGATCAGCATCGGCCATTTTTACGCGATTGAGGACATTTTTTATGCCTGCAAAACTTTCGTAATTAATGTTTGTTGTTCCAGTCTTACCTTTCTTGGTTGTTACAATGATAACACCATTTGCTGCTCTTAGACCATAAATTGAAGCGGAAGATGCGTCTTTCAAAACATCCATGGACTCAATGTCCGATGGATTGATATTATTAATATCTGTCTGGGCGATACCGTCCACGATATAGAGCGGATTTCGGCCCGACAAAGCTGTTCCCAGACCTCTGACAATAACGTTGGGTGAGGAACCCGGAGCTTCGTTGGCAATGATATTAATACCCGCAGCTTTACCCTGTATGGATTGCATGGCTGACATGGCCGGCTGTTTTGTAATATCGGACGATTTCAATGAACTGATCGATCCGGTAAGATCAGCTTTCTTTTGCGTACCATAACCGATAACCACTACCTCCTCCAATGCTTGATCTTGATTCTCCAGGAAAACATTGAGTTGCGTTTGATTGCCAATGTAGACGGTTTGTGTGCGATAACCTAAAAAGTTAAAGACCAGTGAATCGGTAGGAGAGGCGTTGATTTGAAATTTCCCCGTTGCGTCGGTTTTTGTAGATACTGCTTTCCCTTTAATGCTAATGGTGACCCCTGGCATGGATATCATGCTTGAGCCATCTTTGACCACTCCTTGTATAGAAGTTTGTCCATAGGCAACAGAGACGACCATGGATGTCAAAAATAATGCGGATAGATTCCTCATATCGTAAATTTTTGGTGTTTGTTTAAAATGCTTTGGTTATTTCCCTGAAGCAAATATGTTGATGTAGTACAACTTTGCCAAAATTTAACATTTGCACATCACTACTACATGAAATTTTTACCTGCTCAAACTTATTTTTTCTCTATCTTATTGTTTTGATAATTAGTTTTTTATGTAGTTGTTTTTAGTAAAATAATACGAGCTTTAGTGTGTTTTATACACTAAAGCTCGTGTGTGGTAATGATGTAGTGTGTGGAAGGGAAATTTAACGTTCCAACAGAAATTCAGATAGGTTTTTGTCTGTTGGAAGTCCTAGTTTTTTGCGTAATCTGTAGCGTCTAATCTCGACACCGCGCGTACTAATGTTACGCAATGAGGCA
>DKIT01000007.1 GCA_002454415.1 Sphingobacterium sp. UBA6711 | reverse complement strand
TGGATCAGATGGGAGCCTACAAAAGCAAGAGCCTCAACTACAACCGCTGGAATTTCCGGTCCAACATCGATGCGCAGATTACGGATCGTCTGAAAGCATCCTTGGATCTGGGCGGTTATGCTGATGAGACTAACCAACCACGTACGGATATCTGGGCCGTCTACAAACAGGCCTGGCGACCCGGACCTATTGTGCCGATCTATGTCAACGACAATCCCCTGTATCCGAATTTTGAGATGATCGATAACGAAAATCCGGTCGTGGTAACGGACTCCAAACAGACTGGCTATCGTAAATTTTTGCGTAAGCAATTCAACGGTATTATCGCTTTAGACTATAAAGTACCCTTTGTGGAAGGCTTAAATGCGAAGGCAACCTATAATTATGACTTCAAGTACAGTGACAACACGGATTTCAAAAAATCCTATTTTTTATATAGCTATACACCACCGGTCNNAATGCACATGAGAAAAATGCCCCTACGACCGTGAGACGGAGTTCTTATCCGGATACACATTCCCTTATGCAATTCTCGTTGAACTATAACCGTCGTTTTGCCGAAAAACATCAGGTCTCCGGTTTATTGCTTTTCGTCGAAGAATATAACAAATGGGACAGCTTCTATGCACAGCGGGAGATCATGGTTAATTCGGAATATCTATTTGCCGGTGAGGACAAGAACCAATTGGCAAATATGGAAGGTATTGGCGAACGTACAGCACGAGGTTTGGTCGGTAAGTTCAATTACGATTATTTGGGTAAATACATTGCCGAATTTAGTTTTCGTTATGATGGCTCATCTAAATTTCCAAAAGAATCGCGCTGGGGATTTTTCCCGGCAGCCTCGGTGGGCTGGCGTATTAGCGAAGAAGGTTTTATTAAAAACAACTACAATTTTATCAATAACTTAAAAATAAGGGCATCCTATGGTAAGCTGGGGGATGACCGTTCGGCAGGTAATTACCCTTCAACCATCGTTGGTTATGCACTGGAACCCAATGAAACAGGATGGATCTTTGGTGGAAACCTCGTGAACGGGGCCCTGCCTACAGCAATTCCCAACCCTAATCTCACTTGGTATACTTCCAAAACTGCTGACGTGGGTTTAGATATGGATCTATGGAACGGCAAGCTGGGCTTGACTTTTGATTATTTTAACCGTAATCGCTCAGGCCTTCTAGCGACAAGCCTTGACTTGATCCCTGGTACTGTTGGTGCCAACCTACCGCAGGAAAATCTGGAAAGCGATCGCACGTTCGGCTATGAGCTCTCTTTGACCCATCGCAATAAGATCAATGATTTCAATTATTTTATCAATGCACAGGTTTCTTCAACCAAGAGTCAATTTGTAAACCGCGTAGAATCAAAAGCAGGTAATTCGTACGACAACTGGCGTAACCGCAATTCCAATCGCTATAAAGATATCTGGTGGGGCAAGGAATATGCTGGACAGTTTGGATCTTATGAACAGATTTATAACCACCCAACATTGGTAAGCAGTGGTACATTGCCTGGTGACTATTACTATCAGGACTGGAACGGCGATGGAGTAATCAACGATGCCGACAATCATCCCATTGCAACGTATAATATGCCTTTGATCTNNAATTTTCAGGGTGCAGCAAAAGTATATGTGCAGTATAGTGAGGTATTGGCAGGACCACTGCAGTTTGACGGCGGTGCTTTGACGCAGTTTTTGGATCGCTGGAGACCAGTTGATGCCGGTGCCGATCTATTTAACCCAAGCACACAATGGCTTGCTGGATATTATCCTTCGACTGGCTCAGCCATGGCCGAAGGGACTCGGGCAGTTCAAAATGCCTCCTATCTACGTCTGAAAACCTTAGAACTGGGCTATTCTCTCCCACAACAATGGTTGAAGACATTAAAAATAAAGAATCTGAGGATCTATGCAAGTGCTTATAACCTGTTGACATGGACAGGTCTTAAATATACCGATCCCGAGCACCCAGGATCTGCCGGAGGTTCTTCATCGGGTGATATTGATGTATACAAATATCCCATCAATAAAACCTACAACATTGGAGCATCCATTAAATTTTAATCTCAAAACGAACAAAACATGAAAAAATCAATCGCTATAGCAATCGTTGGCCTTTTTCTGTACTCGGGCATGCAATCCTGTAGGAAAATGGATCTAGATCCACTAGGAGTATTGGGTGAAGATGCACTTTTTGGAAATGAGGCTGGAGCACGTAAATATGTCGCCGGAATGTACAGCTATCTTCCCATAGAAGACTTTGTATATCATCCAGAAAGAGGATTTAGATGGGACAATTATTGGCAAAATTCAGAAACGCTTGCGGCCATGAGTGGCGAGATGACCGGACAATTCTGGGGGGTAGCAGGGGCACAGGGTTTTGGTTACTGGCCATACGACCGGATCCGGAATGTCAATACCCTGATTGCAGGTCTGCCAAAATACAAAGCCAATTATACCGAACAAGGATACAATCAGATCTTTGGGGAAGCTCATTTCCTACGGGCTTTCTATTATTTTGCTTTGGTTAAGCGTTACGGCGGGGTACCTATTATAAAAGATGTGCAGGATCCTACGGCTGATAAAGAACAGCTCTTGGTTAGTAGAAATAAAGAATCTGAGGTCTATCATTTTATCAATGAAGACTTGCAGGTGGCAATTTCTATGATGTCTGGAAGCAGCGAGCGGGGCCGCGCCAACAAATATGTGGCTGCAGCACTACTTTCCCGCGCCATGTTATATGCCGGTAGTATTGCTAAATATAGCGCGTATAGCAATCTCTCCGGCGATGCCACAGACAAGCAGTTGGTAGGTATCAAAAAGGAAGAAGCGGAATGGTTCTTCAAACAGGCTTATGATGCTGCAACAACGGTGCTTGCAGGACCATACAGTTTGTATAATAAGAATGCCCAGGATAAGGAACTTAACTATGTGAATTTGTTTNNTGGACTTAGATAGCCCCGAGGATATTTTGATCAAAGAGTATAGTCTGACCGCACCGCACAACAATCGGCTCAAACATAGCTATGACGCCACGCACCTACCCAATCCGACCTTTTCGAGTGACAATGAATCTGCGGCCTACCCGGTATTGAATGTCGTGGAGTTATTCGGTGAACTTCCAATCACGGATGCCGGTGGAAAGCCAATACGCTATACAGACCGTAAGCAGCTGTATGCCGATTTGGAACCTCGTCAGCGCGCTACATTTTACTTCTCGGGAATGGAATTACGTGAAGGCGCCGAAAGACGGAGTTTTGATATTCAGCGTGGACTCTATAAGACCTTTCCCGGTAAGGCTGCGGATGCACAGATGGGCGCGGGTACGGCTTCCATAAATAGCGAGTCAAATCGAATCCTGGCTGGCCCCAAGAATAGCTTGTTTGACTATAATGGCACGAAGATCAACATAACGGGAGAGCAGGGCATGTGGAAAGATGGGCATGCCAATAATACCCGAACTGGTTTTTATATCCGTAAATACATCAATTATAAAATGTCTACCAAAGATGTGAAGTTGTATAACAGTACACAACCCTGGAAGGTTTTTAGACTCGCAGAGATACTTTTAAATAAGGCAGAAGCTGCTTATGAACTTGGCCTGATCAAAAATGATGAAGCACTTAAACAGGAAGCATTTCAATACATCGCGCAGATCCGTAATCGTGCTGGTGCCAAGCCTTATCTCTATACAGCTGCTTCGGCAAACCTCTCCGGTAAATATGGTTATCCCTTGGATGGAAATCTGCAATTTATACGCGAGGAGCGCGAACGTGAACTTTGCTTTGAAAATCACCATTGGTGGGACATGCGGAGATGGCGCATTGCAGATGTGGAACTCAATAACTTTGTACCCAATTCGCTGATGCCTTACCTTGTATTGGATGAACTGAAATATGCTCCAGGCGGCGAACGGATCAACTCCTTTATTTTTATTCGCGAAAAGGAACCCTGGAACAAGACGTTCAACTTTGAAAAGAAATGGTATTATGAACCTATTCCGGGTGGAGAACTGAACAAAAACCCTAATCTATATCCACAGAACCCTATTTACTAATTGAGCGGAAATGAGAACAATATATTTACTGACAGCATTGACAGGCCTGTTATTTTTAAATGCCTGTTCGAAAACAGATAATTACGATGGCCCGAATGCGAGTATGAAAGGGCAGGTCATTGATAAGGTAACGAATAAACCCTTCCTGACCGGACAGGGCGAATTTAGCATCCGTTTGCTAGAAACCAGTTGGAGTGACAATCCCGCACCGCAGGATATTGCCGTCAAGCAGGACGGATCGTATAACCATACAAAACTCTTTCAGGCAACGTATACCCTCCAGCCCTATGGTGGTGCATTTTGGCCAGCACAGAAGATTGAAGGTTACCAACTGGGTGCTAATGCAGAGCAAAACTTTGAGGTGACTCCCTACCTACAGATCAAAAATGTAAAGTGGACCTTAAAAGCGGAAAATAAATTGGAAATCTCATGTACACTTTCTGCACCGGTGACAAATGGACTGCCGCAGGTGATCGAGGCTCGCCCCTTCTTGAGTCTGACGCCATACTGTGGGGCCGGCAATCGTATTGATGCGTATTATAAGGATGAATATCGCGCATTGATCAATCAAAACTGGGAAAATATCGGCAATATGCAGACCGGAGAAGGGAAGGAAACTTACACGATCAAGGATATTCCATTGAAATCAGGGTACACCTATTATGTACGGATGGGAGCAAAGGTGCGCGACACCTACGAAAAATTCAATTATTCGGAAGTGGAGGTTGTTAAAGTACCTTAAATAAAGAATCTAAACAATAAGCGGGACTTGGTGCCCGCTACTACTACTCAATACTAAATAATTATTCGGATGAAACAATTTATTAAAGCAGGCTCCAGATGCCTATTGGGCATGACATTATTTTTTGCCACACACTTGCATGCGCAAGATAATCCATTTATCAAACATATGTATACCGCAGACCCTTCGGCACGGGTATGGGCCGATGGACGGCTGTATGTGTACGCCTCACATGATATTGCTCCGCCCCAAGGCTGCGATCTGATGGACCAGTATCATGTGTTTTCGACGGCGGATATGAAAACATGGACCGATCATGGCGAAATATTACGCGCCTCACAAGTCCCATGGGGTAGAAAAGAAGGTGGATTTATGTGGGCTCCGGATTGTGTCTATAAAAATGGTACTTATTATTTTTATTTTCCGCACCCAAGTGGTACGGAGTGGAATAAGACCTGGAAAATTGGTGTGGCGACAAGTAAATCACCAGCAAAGGACTTTGTGGTACAGGGCTATGTAAAAGGTGCCGAAGCACTTATTGATCCACATATCTTTATCGATGATAATGGACAGGCCTATTTTTATCAGGGTGGCGGTGGTGTCTGCAAAGCAGGTAAGCTCAAAGACAATATGATGGAGATCGACGGTGAACTGCAAAAGATGGAAGGCTTAGAAGATTTTCACGAAGCCTCATGGGTACACAAGTATAATGGAAAATATTATCTGTCCTATTCTGACAATCACGATGAGAACTGGAAAGATGGAGTAAAAGGGGATAACCGTATGCGCTATGCGGTAAGTGATAGCCCAATGGGACCATGGAAATCAATGGGCATCTATATGGATCCGACGAACAGCTATACAAACCATGGCTCCATTGTCAAGTTTAAAGGTAAATGGTACGCTTTTTACCATAACAGTGAATTGTCACAAAAAAATGGCGAATTCAACGATTGGCTTCGTTCCATTTGCGTAGACCGCTTGGAGTACAATAAGGACGGTAGTATCAAGAAGGTAAAGCAGACTGGCTTATTGACAGGTCCCAAATAATCGATGGACATGAAGACGATATGTTGCCAAAAAAAATTAACTTTAAGGGCGGAACAACTGTTTCGCCCTTAAACCATCGAACACTTAATTGTTTAAAATGCTAACGAAGAATATCAAACGTAAAACCAATACATTGTTACGCACAATCTGTTGCTGTTCTCTTCTTTCGGTCAGTATGCTAAAAGGTTTTTCCCAAGCTAAAATGACGAAAGATTATGTTGACTATGTCAATCCTTATATGGGAAATATCAGCCATTTGTTGGTACCAACCTACCCAACGGTTCACTTGCCAAACAGCCTTTTGCGCGTTTATCCTGAGCGGGGAGACTATACTTCCGACCGTCTGTTTGGTCTGCCGCTTATCGTTACCAGCCATCGTGGAAGATCGGCTTTCAACCTTAGCCCAATGGTGAAATTGCCCGGCAGTTTGAAACCGGTACAATTGTATAGCTACGATCAGGAGGAAATTCATCCGTATGCGTATTCCGTGTTATTGGATCAAGAGAATATTCAGGTAGACTATGCGTTGTCGCATCAGTCGGGGATGTATACCTTTACTTTTCCGGAAACATCGACAAAATACCTTCAGTTCAACTCACAGGAGGGGAAACTTCAATGGGACGGACAGGGACTTTCGGGTATGCAGGATATTGGTAATGGCACGCATGTGTATATTTATGCCGTTCCCGAATCCAAACCTGTTGCTGTGAAGCGATTGCAAGGCCAACAACTGGAAAATGCCACGGACGCTGCTGGTAAGAATTCTTGTCTAGTACTGGAGTTTAATCAGGCAGGGGCTAGCTTACGTATGAAATATGGCGTTTCATTTATTGATGCGGCACAAGCAAAAGCCAATTTGAAGCGTGAAATCAGTGACTTTGACCAAAAGAAGCTGGCGGAAAAAGGACGTAAAATATGGAACGATGCTTTAGGTAAAATTGCTGTAGAGGGCGACAATGAGTCCAATAAGCATGTGTTTTATACGTCTTTATACCGCACTTACGAACGTCCAGTCAATATTTCTGAGGATGGACGTTATTATAGTGCGTTCGACGGTAAGGTACATCAGGACGAGGGCAAACCTTTTTTTACCGATGACTGGATCTGGGACTCTTACCGGGCACATCACCCATTACGGGTACTCTTGGATCCCAACACAGAGTCCATGATCCTCAATTCTTTTGTCCGGATGTCCGAGCAAATGGAGCAGCCTTGGTTGCCTACTTTCCCTGAGATTACCGGTGATAGTAGACGGATGAATTCCAATCATGGTGTAGCAACTTTGTTGGATGCTTACCGCAAAGGAGTGCGTAATTTTGATATCAAGAAAGCCTATCTGGCAGCAAAAGGTGCGATTACAGAAAAGACACTAGCTCCTTGGTCGGGTAAAGCCGCGGGGAAATTAGACGAGTTTTTTAAAGAGAAAGGCTATATTCCTGCATTATATCCAGGTGAAAAAGAAACGATACCAGAGGTAAACGGTTTTGAACGGAGACAACCGGTCGCTGTNNTCTGTAACCTTGGGTACCTCTTACGACTTATGGTGCTTGGCACAGCTTGCTCAAGAATTGGGTATAAAGGCTGATTATGATCTCTTTATGAAGCAATCTTTCAATTATAGAAATCTTTTCAACGAACAGACCAAATTTTTCCATCCCAAAGATGACAAAGGAAATTTCATTATGCCTTTTGATTATGTGTTTTCTGGCGGACAAGGAGCACGGGAGTATTATGGTGAAAACAATGCCTGGATTTATCGCTGGGATGTACAACATAATATTCCGGATCTGATTAAATTGATGGGTGGGAATGAATTGTTTGTCAAGTACCTCGATGAGATGTTTCAGCAGCCTTTGGGTCGGTCGAAATTTGATTTTTATGCACAGCTTCCAGATCATACAGGTAATGTTGGAC
>DKIT01000145.1 GCA_002454415.1 Sphingobacterium sp. UBA6711 | reverse complement strand
CACCAACTCGCCCAAAAGTCAAGCAATACGTACTTACCCTTATATGCTGTCAAACTCAATAGTTTCCCATTGATATCTGTGCCCGTAAAAGTAGGCGCTAATGCCCCTACAGATCCACGACGCACCGCATCGATCTTATTTTTGACATAACGCCCCGCAAGCCCATTTTTTGCACCCTCAGATAGCAATTCATATCTTTTTATCGATTCATCCAGTGGCAGTTGGCCCACAGCATACATCAGCCGATTTGCGGCAGTAAATCCTTTTGGATAATCTTTCAACACCTGTTCTTCGGTATCACGAATCTGCAAATGAAAAGGTTCCATCTTTTTCTGCACGGTATTCATCTCAACTTGTATACCTTTTAACGCAGCAGAATCCTTTTGTTCTCTTGCAAGCAAGTATTTCGCTACGACGCGATTGTACTCCGCTTGAACAGGCTGCATTTGACTCCGAACATTTGCCTGTTTTTGATTCAGCAAATGCTGCTCTGCATTAGCGTTGGACCCTTTAAGCGTTCCGAACGCAAATTGATTATAATCAATAGCGAGCGTCATTTCTCCAGGTTCGATAATAAGAGGCAAAAGTTTGTTAAAGGAGCCTTCGCCTATCTTATCCATCATCAGTTCCACTTGTGTTGGATATGCTAACTCACCCTTAAAGGTAAATTCGCCTTTATTTAAAAGCGTGCTATCCACCGATCTACTCTCGCCTGCAGAAAGGGCAAGGTAGATATAGCCGTCTGACTTCCCTGCCACTTTTCCCTTTAACATAAAAGGTTTGGACTGCCCTAGTGCCTGGCCAGCTAGAAATACTAAGCTGACTTTGAGGATTACTTTGAATGTTTTCATGGATTGATTATTTACCAAAAACGGTCTCTAGTTTTGCATCAAGATCTGTATCCGAACCACCGCCTGATCCATAACGACCAATGATAATACCTTTCGGATCAATGAGTATTTTTGTAGGCAGGGTATGAATACCATAGTGTTCGGAAATATCCTGTGAACGATCTATGTTATTGCCTTCCATCTTTAGCCCTCGTAATACATGCTTCCAGATCTGGATCTGATCTTGCTCAACGGCTTTCTTCCACGCAGCTTCGTTCCGGTCGTCATCTGAAATACCAATAATCTCAAAACCAGCATCTTTATATTTGTTGTAAACACCAATCAAATGCGGATTTCCTTTACGACAAGGAACACACCAACTGGCCCAAAAATCAAGGAGAACATATTTGCCTCGATAGTCGGCCAAGCTCAGTGATTGACCATCTATATCGGTTTTCGAGAAAACAACAGCAGGGTTACCCGGCGATCCACTCCGCATTTTATTGATTTCACTCAATACTTCCTTTCCATAGCTACTTTTTTGTACTTCAGGGCTGAAACTTTGATATATTTTTTCGGCATCAGCCAACGTCATCCCTGATATCTTAAACCGCATTAGATAAGCAGATACAATGGATTGCGGGTTTTTCTGGATAAATTCAAGATCTATAGCCTCCTGCTGTTGCTGAAAAGGTTCAAATTTGTCGCGGAATGCATAATTATCATTTTTCATGGCATCCACTTTTTGTTCCATTTCCTTTAAGGCTTTACTTGCCTTACTGTACGCTTCATTGCGTTGCTGATACTCAGCACGCAAAGGTTCCATCGCTTGATTAATAGGTGCTTTTTGTGCATCAAGACCTTTTAATTTATCGTTCTCTTTCGATCCGGAGAGTGTACTTTTAGTTATTCTATCTTTATCAAGAATTAGCTTCATGGTTGTCGGCTCCAGAATAACAGAGAAAATTTGATCAAATGAAAGCATTTGGTTTCCTAAACTAAAATAGCCAAAAGTAGGTTCATCAAGGAGGCCACTAAACTTAAATTTGCCGTTAGCGACCAGTACGCTATCCTTTTTTTGATTGTTCATCCCCTCTCCATAGGACAGGTAAATATATTTTCCATTCATATCAGGAACCTGCCCATTAATAACAAATTTCTTTTGGGCCGATAAGGTTGAGGTGGCCAGAAGTAGACCAATCAATGCGATAAATTTATTGTTCGTATTCATGTATATATCTTTAGTTTTGATGTTGTTTTTACACTACGCTTTCCACGCAGCAGTGTTTTCATTAACGCCCTATGCTAGCAATCGCTAAGGATTCTGCTCGAGATTCGGATTATTCGCCATTTCTTCGTCCGGTATTTTCATCAATATTTTTGTGTCCGTGGGCAATACAGTCATGGCCGATGATTTTCCAGAATCGTAATTCCGTTCCATGGAAAGTCCATTCCGAAATTCATCATAGCTTGCATGCCCTTCAAAAGCGAGCTCGATCTTCCGCTGTTTCATAATCTCTTTAAATAAGGCTTCTCCTGCCAAATTTTGAATTTCATCCAATCCTGCCCGTCTGCGAATCCGATTAACATCCGCAAGTGCTTCCGTATCTCTCCCCAGTTTTACCAACGCTTCTGCCCTGTTGAGGTACATTTCCCCTAATCTTAAATAACGGTAGGGGGAGCGACTGTACAAAGAAGCATAGCCGATATTGTATTTATTGCAAGCCAAATGATCCTCTGGAAACCCTGGTGTTACATTTTCCACGTAGAATGCTCTTCTTGCATCCTTAGCTTCCAAAAGGGAAAGGAAATAAGGCGAAGGCCGGTACAGCCCACCAGAATAATTGATCTGTGCGGGCATCTTCAGAAAATTGGCAATAATGCCGTTCATAAATTCACCATTGATAGCGAAGATATCTTCGGTATTCTTTAGATTATCAGTATCATAATAAGTTTTAAATGCGTANNCGTCGCCCCCGACAAGTTGAAAATCTCCCTGACGGATCACCTTATCAGCATGTTCAAAAGCCAGCTGGTTGGCATCTTTATCTGGCGATGAAAAGGTCCCGCCCCTGTAAAGGGCCACGCGGGATAAAAGAGCTTCCGCAGCCATACTACTCGCATAGCTGCTCGTTTTCTTTTGCTTAAATAACGGGATTGCATTCCTGAGATCAGCCATGACCTGCTCATATACTTCGGCAACACTAGCTCTTTTGGGCGCTAAACCTGGAGCAAATTCATCGTTTACCACCAACATTACACCAAGCGCATTACCCTTACCCTGATAAAATGGCTTTCCATAAAGCCGCACCAGATTGAAGTAAATGTAAGCGCGTAAAAAAAGTGATTCTGCTTTCGCCTGCAGAATTACGGGATTACTTTCCCCCTCTTTTACATGAGCAAGTACTTTATTGATGTGCAGCAAAGCATTGTAGCTACTACGCCAGTATGCATAGGTATAAGAAAGATCCCTATTGGAAGAATTAATGTAATCAAATGCATCAGTATTCCGGTTGATCTGAGCATCATTAGCACGTATCGTGTTTCCCTTGGCTTCGGAAAGAAAGATTTGCATATCCGTATATCCAACGCCTATACTCGCTTCAGAGCCTGTACTGATCAAGCTATATATACCCAAAACAGCTTTTGAATAGCCTGCTGGTGTATCGAATTGCTTTTCTTCAAAAATCACATTATGTGGTCTGAGTTTATCAAGCTCCTTATTACAGGATAACAAACCAAATGACGTACTTGTCATGAGTAGCGCACCGCATATATTCCTCAACAGCCTACTTTTATATTGCATATTTTTCATCATGGATCAAATTAAAATGTTAGCTGAACGCCAAGTAAAAACCTGCGCGGATTGGCAAAACCCGTCCCCGCACCTCCAAAGCTTGTATTTGCACCGCCTAAGACCGCCCCTTCGGGATCTACTCCTACAAAATCCTTATGTTTAATAACATACAAGTTGTCCCCACTCACAAAAATATCAGCGCGAACTAACCTCAAAGCTTTCAAGGCTGAGGTCGGTAGACTATAGGTAAACCTTACATTACGTAAGCGTGCATGGCTTGCATTCCCCCACATCCTGGATGAGCGGTATGTGAGCGCTGTCCATGCATTTGGATTCGTACTAAAAACATCCGGATAATTGGCCTTTGTATCACCAGGTCCCTGCCAAACATGCTGGTTATCGGCGAAAACAACATTATTCCGTCCTAGTCGAGGGGCTGTCGGCGATTGAAAATTATTCACCAATGACATCTGTGTATAGTTACCCACCTGAAACCACCACTCGACATGGAGGCTATAGTTTTTGTATTGAAAACTATTGTTAAATCCACCAAAAAAACGTGGTGTCGCCTGACCTACACGCTGCCAGTTGGCCAGATTACTCACCTTTCCGATACCTTCTACAATAATTTCATTACCATTTTCGTCTACATTATAATGTTGCATATTGCCGTTTTCGGGATTGATTCCTGCAAATTGAATGGCTTTGATCACATTGATATCTTCACCCAATTTTCTGTAATAAGACCTTGAGTACGAATCCAGCAGGGAATCCTGATAGAGCTTGGTAATTTCATTTTTGTTATAACTAAAATTAAAACTGGTCTGCCAGTTGAAATTCTCAGATTTCACGTTATGTGTATTCAACAACACTTCTATCCCACGATTGACGATCTGACCGACATTCTGGTACTGGGTAAGTGCTCCCTGCGCCGAAGGTAAACTCACCTGCTGCAGTAAACCATCACTTCTTTTGTGGTAGATGTCAGCCGACAAATTGATCCTGTTGTTAAGCACAGCGATATCAAAGCCAATATTGCTATTGTGCAAGGTTTCCCAAGATATCATTGGGTTCGCAAGCTGCGTGATCACAGCTCCTACATTTTCGACCTGTTCATAGCGCGCTGTCTCCGAATAGAATGTAGTATTCAGGTATCCATCGCCTAGGTCACGACCAGAGGTACCATAAGACGCCCGGAGCCGCAGATTATCAATTGCCTTAATCTGTTTGAAAAAGTTTTCTTTGGATATATTCCATCCGCCACTAAAGGAATAGAAGGTACCATAGCGTTTATCACGTCCAAAATTGGTGGTCGCATCAGTCCGAACTGAAAAAGAAGCCATATAGCGTCCCGCATAATTATAATCTGCCTGACCGAATACCGAAAAAGTAGCTCTCTCCTGATAATTCCCCGTTGGCTTGTAAGGAAATCCATAAGCCACATTGATGGGACTACCAAAATTCTGTGCTGCCCCCATGTTTCGCTCATTCGACAATAAGTTATACATGTCTATGTCCATGATTTCTGTCGTCCTTTTCCCCCACTCTTGTCCCACGAGTGCACTAATCGCATGACGATTGCCATATGTTTTATTAAAATTCAGGGTATTCGACATCAGGTAATCCACAAACTTGGTGTCATCAATCTCTAGCGTACCATTTGGAAGAACCTCGCTCGCAGGTGAAAATAAATAGGGATATCCCCCATATCGTCCAGAAAACGAGCTTGGATCAAGGTATGAATTGACATTCGTACCAACAAAATTGATGGAGTTAGATGTTTGAATGGTTAAATAAGGACGGATATTATAGCGCAGGCTTATACTGGCCAAATGATTTTGAACCTTCGTCAGCCTGGTGTTGTCATAGCCTGTTTCTGCCAAAAAATTTTGGGTCCAAGTTGTATATGCTGGACCATAATTGCTCGACTGCCTCACGGGCAAACTATCCAGCAGTTGACCGTCCTGATTAAATGGAGACATAAAAGGCTGTATCATATACAATTCAGGAACACCATTCCGCCGCGTCGTGCGATCAATAATCGAGCTCACATTTATTCTTGTATGCAATTTGGATGAAATGGCATGATCAATATTGAACCGTATATTTTTGCGGTCAAAACCATTATCATACAATGCTCCATTTTCTTTAAACCAGCCTATTCCTACATAAAATTTGGTTTTATCGGTTCCATGACGCACTCCAAGTTCCGTATTGGTAAAATTCCCATTGCTATAGATTTTATCCTCCCAATTGAAATTTCGCGTTCGATCTTCATCTGTATAGACACGACGTTCTCGAATAAAATCTGAAACATCAGGAAACGTATTGCGGATAGATGGTGTTTGTTCCCAATAGCGTTTCATCTGTGTATCCATAAAATCAATAAGTTCAGTCGTATTCATAAAGCGAATATCCCTGACAGGCTGTATGATCCCAGTTTGTATCCTTGCTTCTACCGAACTTTTACCTGACTGCCCTCTTTTCGTGGTGACAACGATAACGCCTTGTGCCGCACGCGAACCATAAATAGCCGTAGACGCCGCATCCTTAAGTACGCTGATATCTTCAATATCAGCAGGATTGACAGCATCCTGTAAGGATTGATAATTCGTAATGACACCGTCCACGACGATCAGCGGACCAAGATAATTATTCGTCGGTGTGGTCATCGATGACTGCCCCCGCGCGATCACCTGTCCTTTTGCTCCCGATTCACCTACGCTTTCGGTGATATAGAGTCCTGTGGTTTTCCCTTTGAGCATGGAAAGTACATTCGGACTACTGACACTATTGCGCAACTCTTCACCTTTGACAGATTGAACGGCACCCGTAACTTCTGATGCCCTCTTGGTCATATAACCAACAACGACAAGTTCGTCTAAACTTTCAGTATGCGCCTCCATGCTGAGGATACCCAGGTCTTCAGCTGCAACATGATTTAGGCGGCGAAATCCGAGTAATGAAAATTCCAGCATACTCTGCTTTGGAACCTTTTCCAGATAGATATCGCCCCGATTGTCCGTATTCGCTTCCTGCAGAATACGTCGCTTTGGCGAAAACACCCTGATCGTCACACCAGCCAACGGCCTCCCCAGTGAATCGACCACACGGCCTTTAACCGATATAGTTTCCTGTTGGTCGAGCACAATCGTGGTTATTTTAGCAGCATCTGTAGCCTTTAAAAGTGGCTTACTTTCGTTGATGGTAATCACTCGCCCTTGGATATTATAGCTCAGTTGCAGGCCCTTAATTATTTGCTGAATAGCCGGTTCTAGTGACAGGTCTTTTATGTCAACAGTAATCCGCGTGTTACTATTGACCCGTTTAGCAGACCACAGATAATGATAACCTGTCTGCTTGTTTACTTCACGAAATGCTTCTTTAAGCGTAATGCTTTTATTTTTCAGCGTGACCTTCTGCGCGAGAGCTGTGGCACTGATCTGAAGACATACCAAGAAACAACAAATGGTCGTCAGTGAAATTTTCATAATGTAAGGTTTCGGTCGACTACGAGGTCGATGCACATCTTCTTTATTTATTTTATACATTTGTTTGGTTAGTTAGGTATTAAATGTGTTTTCAAGATGGTTTGATAATGACTAACCAAAAGTCGGGAGCGCTCCAACGCTCCTGATTTTTTCCTGTAAAGCCCTTATCTCGTTTGTCTGTTTTGGTTTAATTCATAGGCTACGCGCTGTTAAGGATGTTTATTAAAATCTTATTTTCTTTTTACGTAGACCGTGTTTCCATCAACCGTAAATTTGACCTCACCGGTTGTCTCCAAGGCATTAAGTACAAAATTTAAATCCTCGTTGCGAGGAAGCACGCCCTCAAACTTTAATTTTCGTAGACTATCATCTTCATAGTTCACGTTAACTTTGTACCAGCGTCCGATTTGATTTAAAATATGTGCGAGATCTTCATCAGAAAAACTAAATGTTCCATCTTTCCACGACACATAATTTGTCGGATCTACCGGAATTAGAGCAATTTTATTCCCGCTGACAATAGCTTGTTGATTGGGTTTCAGTTGATGCAATTCGACCTGACCTGCCAGGTTTATGCCCACCTTACCCTCTACCAAAGTCGTTCGAGTAGCCTCACCACCGTAAGCAGAAATATTAAAAGATGTGCCCAGCACCTGCACTGTTTGCGCCTGTGTATGCACAAGGAATGGAAGTTTTACGTTTGTGTTATTTTTGACGACATATTGATGTGCCACCTCAAAATAAGCTTCACCCTGAAGATCCAGTTCCCTAGGTTGATCTCTACGCCTAATTTTATACGTTAACCTGGAGTCCGAATTTAACCAGATCTTCGTGCCGTCCCCCAAGATGATATGGTAAGTACCACCTCTTGGCACCGTGACCACCATATCTTGATGAATTGCTTCATGCTTATCCACCCCCTCGATCGAAGCCCCATCCGAATACATCAGCTCTTCGCCCAAAACAATACTTTCGTGGCGCTCGCTAAGCTGGATCTCTTTTCCATTGGCCAGCCGCAATAACGCAATTTGGCTACCCGGTTTTATGATACTGCGTTCGGCATCCAGTCGCATCAATATCCATATCGCCGCCCCGACACTCAAAACAACCAAAGCCGCAGCAGCCACGGTTTTCCGCCAACCCCAATTCATATACCTCGTTTTGGTCCGCGTATTTCGGATATTGGTCAATACATTTGTTTCTAGCTCAGCAAACCAATGTTGATCTTCATACCGATATTCTTGACTATTGGTGGAAATTTCAGTGTCGATCAGCATGCGAAGACTTTCTTTCTGATCATCCGAAGCCAACAACCGCTGGAAAACCAACATTTCATCTTTGGTTAGCGTATTGTTCAGGTATTTATTAAACAGTTCTTCAAATCCAGGTTGCATACACTCTTTTATTACTTATACGTTTGAAAAAGAAAAACCAATGAAGTGATTTCAAAAAAAATAAAGAAAATATAAAATGAGTCTTAAGAAATTGTTAAGGAGTTACAATTTCGCTGACAACAAGGCTAGCATAATCAGGAAAGACAAATCAGGACGCTGCTGAAAATAATTTTTAAGTGTATTATTGGCATTCGTTATATGCGTATTGACTGTCGCTACAGATATGGATAACAATTTACTCACCTCTTCGTAACTTTTACCTTCTATCTTACAAAGAATAAATACACGGCGACGCTGCTCTGGTAACTGTTCTATTGCCTGATCCAATATCGTCTTGATTTCCTGGTTGAATACGCCTTCCTCAATGTGAGAATAAACTTCGGTAAGGTGGGTAAAATAATCGGCAACAAGTCGTTTTTCATTCGCCAATTTACGTAGGCGGTCGTAAGCTAAATTACCGGCGATTCGGTATAGAAAAGCCTGAAATGAAAGGTCAGTATTAATTTCTTCCCGAAGCGTCCAAATACGGATAAAAAGCTCCTGTAAAAGATCCTCTACCTCATCCTGCGATTTCAGTATACGCATCATGGATTGCGCTAAAGTGCTTTTATATTTTGTGATCAACTCCTTCATAGCTAATTCATCTCCCTCTTTGAGGCGAGTTATTATCGAACGATCTATGGGGTTAGTGCTTTTCAAACTAATGTTTTTATTAGGTCGCTAAAGGTAAATAATAGCGTTTAAAACTCCAAATTTACAATCCGTTCAAAATTGCGTTTACGACGGAAATTGTAGATTAAGGTTTGCTTTCTTCAACCAGGCCCATTAGGCAAAAAAGCAGCTGAATTCGGTAAATTCAGCTGCTTTTTTGCCGATCAGGACAACACCATTTTTTCGCAAATAAACTGAAATAATGTGTAGCAATCTTAGCACTAAAACTGTAAATATATAGGGAGTACCTGTTCAGATGATTTGAAAAAACCGTACATCAGAAGAAAAACAAAAAACAAAATCAGGTAATAGGCGAGGGATACTTTTCCTATTCGATCAATCACATTATCTGCATAATGATCGGGAATAAAGTGTAAGACACAGGCAAGCAACATCAACCAAACCACACTATGGTAGTTTTGATAAAAAGGAGCCAAAGAAGCAACATCAAAATTAAAGATAATCTGATTTATCATGGCCAGTGCCGTTTGCAAGTCCGCAGCTTTAAAAAACACCCAAGTAAAACAGACAAAATGAAAAGTAAGGAGTAGGGACAGCACCTCAAACACGCGATTGTCGGTTATCTTATTCAATCGATTTCCTGTTACGATCAACCAGACTTTATGGACGACCAGGCCTACACCATGCAAGCTACCCCATAAGATGAAGTTCCAGCTCGCACCATGCCATAAACCACCGAGTAACATTGTCGTCACTAGGTTAGCACTAGCGGCTAGACCGCGCTTATCTCTATTGAGAAAAGCAGGAATTGCCAAAATTAGCACGACAATACCCATTATACCTGCTGAAGCTACATAAGAATAGTGAAATAGTCGAACCGCAGCAAGAAATACACCACCCACAAACAACAACGAAAATAATCCCGTTGCGACACTCGCCTTCCGGTTTCCCCCAAGTGGAATATAGAGATAATCCTTTAGCCAGCTCGAAAGGGAGATATGCCATCGCCGCCAAAACTCGGTGATATTCTTACTTTGATAAGGCGACAGAAAGTTTGGGGGAATACGGAAGCCCAACCACAGCGCAATTCCAATAGCGACATCAGAGTACCCGCTAAAATCGCAATAGAGCACAAAAGCATACCCATAAATACCCATTAAATTTTCTATCCCCGTATGCAATTTGGGATCATCAAAGATATAATTGACCAAATTTAAAGTGATATAATCTGAGATAATCAGCTTCTTAAAAAGTCCCGAAAAAATCAAGTAAAACCCTTTGGCAAAATCATATTCACTGATGTGGTACGGTTGTGTAATCTGTGGCACAAAATCCTTAGCACGCACAATAGGCCCCATGACCAGCTTCGGAAAAAAAGAAAGAAACAATAAATATTCACTGAATTTATCCGTCGGCTTAAACTCACCCTTATATACATCGATGGTATAGCTTATATTTTCAAAAGTGTAGAACGATATACCTACGGGTAGTAAAATATTAAGTAACGAAAAATGGGTATGAAATGCTTCATTGGCGAGTTCGACAAAAAAAATTGTATACTTAAAATAGATCAATATGCTTAAATTAAAAACAATACTGACGAGGAGCAATATCTTTTTCCGACTTTGTCTTTTGGCGCTGTAAATTAGATTTGAAAGTATAAAATCTACCACAGCAGACAGAATCACCAGAAGTACAAATGCACCGCTGGCCTTATAAAAGAAGTATAGGTAAAAGAAGCAAAATACATATGTTCTTGTGCGTTGTTTATTGCGGAGCAGATAAAACAGGATGATGAATACGAAAAAGAAATAGACAAAAAAGCCATTGTTAAAAAGCAATGGATTTTCGCGATCATAAAGAAACTGCGCCCAAAAGGCTGAAAAATCGACGTTAACGTGAGTAAGTCCGGTCATTGGATAGGTAATTTTTTATATTCATGTTGAATCGCTTTATAGAGCATCGCACCGATGACTTGCGAGCCATCCTCGGTTGGATGGACATAATCTTTAATTGCCCAGGCCGGATGATGATTGGCCCAGGAAATAATGCTCCCCTGACCTCCCATGGACGCAAACAGATTGAAAAAAGCAAATTTATTGCGCAGAGCCAACTGCGCCTGGGTCTCCAATAATTTAGGCAAACCGATTGCCGTGCTATAATTTCCATTATAACGAAANNTGAAAAGCAATATCCCCAGCACTGATGAGCAGGAAATCACTATCCGGAAAACTACTCCTAAAACGCTTGAAAACAGGCATCACGGCATGCTCGTAAAATTCAAAATTAGCATCACTGGGTTTGTAAATAAGATTCGCACCATAATGCAGAATAATCAGGTCATAGTGATTGGCCTGCTGTATGGCTTCCATAAATTCCGGATCTAATTTTCTAAATTCACTTCCCGAAATACCGCGAAATGAAAAATTATCAACAATAACACCGGATTCACTTTCAAAACTAACCCCATAAAGAAGTTCACCGCCAGTATTTTCCAATTGCAGTACAGTCGATGTATCGATGGACAAAACTTGTCGATTGACCAGATTCTGCCCTCTCAACAAAATATTTCGCCCGTCAACACCGATTGTATGATTTGCATTTATACCAAATAGCAAGGACTTCTCCAGCATCGGCCTGGTCTGCTGTCGGATACTTTTGTCCGAATAGGTCCCACGTCCATGACCCGTAAAGTAATGCCCCGAAAGGTACAGGTTTTTACTGGCAGGAGATTTGAAATTTGTGTCATTCCNNTACTTAAAAAGCCGACTCCGGCGCCCCCATACGCTGCTTGTAGTGAATCCCGTAAGGTTCCACTGATTTGGTCACCCTCGATCATGCTGTCGCCGATATAAGCTATTCTAACTTTTCGCTTTTTGCCTTTTTTTAATTCACTGAGCTTAACCATAAGGCTTTCTAGCGATGGGCCAGCATGGATTTTAAAGTCTGTAATCAGATTGGCCTTTTTATAGCGATCGAAATCGATTCTACCGGAATCGCTTTTTTCAACATGCGTTTCAACAACAGCTAGTTTTTTAACGACAGGCACCTCTCTGCGGGCTTCGACCTTTAAAAGATCAGCAAGGAGATTGATCTTATCGAAAGCAATGATGCCCAGAGGAATAAAAAAAGAAAGTAAAGAAAGCGCTGTATACACAATAACAGCTGTTACGACCAAGGATAATACGCGTTTGCTAGCAGACATCACCGTAGAGTTTAAGCGCAAACGCTGGTTTAAAATTACAATCACCTTTCCCAGTAGGTGATATGATCTTGTTCATTAAAATAAATTTGAAATAGGAAAAAAATGGATAAAACGCAAAGATGGCCGAACAAAATCGACCACCTTCAAAATTAAAAAAATGTAATGCAATTAACTCGCTATAAGTACAGACTCAGCGTATTCTTATTAAAATTCAATGTCATTTTGGACTGATTCAAAAAAGGAGTACCCAATAGACCCTCGATAGGCAATGCGTCGCTCCCCGTCCCTCCGCCGAGAGACTGATCTGTGATAACGGTATACATATCTTCCAGCGGTAAGCCGCCCAGCTTTCCCTGCATCATATAGGCAATACTGTTGCCTTTACTGGTACCATTCACACCGTTGATATCCACCTCGCCCTCTTCATAGTCGATGTAAGATTTTAACTCAGGCTCAAGCGATTTTTTTAACACATTCGCGTTGGCGCCGCAGTCTATCCCCATCGGATAACTTTTTGTTCCAAATGCAATATCAACAATCGGAATATGACGTTTCATCCGTAATGGAAAATGTCCCATGCATTCGCCCTTTGGAATTTCTCCCGTCAGCAGTTCCCCTTTAGCATCTACACGCTCCAGCAACAGCAGCTGCCTGGCATAATCCAATGTAAATTGATAATCCTTGAATACACCAATCCCAAGCAGTCCAAAAACGGGCGTCCCGTCCTCCAGAGCCATATCAGCCATGCCCGAAACCGGAGCTTCAAAATTGTCCAGCACAATATTTCCGATGGTCAAGCTGTTACTTGCCGACCAGGAAACGTTGCCCATCTGACCACCGACGCCAAAAAAATCAACGGATACATCCGGCCTGATCTGATCAGCTTTCACAAAGTTCTTTCGCAAGATGACCACGGGCGCTCCGCTATCAAACTGAAAGCAACCTTTAGTACCATTCAGGGTTGATTCGATATAGATCAGACCATCGATCAATTTGAATGGTATACTTAAAGTATCGGGGATNNAATCAGCAAGCGCTTTTTCGGGATCGGCTTTCACCCTTCCTTTGATGATCCCTAGATTAGTAATCTGCCCATCTTTATTAAACAAAAAATTAGGCTTACCCGGCTTTCCATCCTGATAAGTCACTTCCACCTGAATCAGTTCATCCCCATTAGGCAGTTTGTTCTGATGGACAATTTGAAAGGCTTTGATGGTTGAAAACTTAGCCAGTATTTCAGGAATAGCGACCTTGTTGTTCATCTTAGGGAGATTACCAATAGACGCACTATCAGCCATCAACGCCAGTAGCGCAGGGGCATTCTTCTGGTTCATCAGTGCAATGATCTTGTCCACGGACTTGCTATTGTCAAGCTGCTGCGCCGAAACCAAATGTCCCATTAGCAGCAAAATAAACAGAGAATATATAGACTTTCGCATCGTTATTTTACTGTATCCCCCAACCATTTCACGATAGACTCCAACGTACTATCTGGCATTTCACCAAGCTGTGCATATTCTGATGGAGCACATGTCTTACAAGGCTGGAGCAGGTGGTTCACACTGGGCAATAACAAGGTCGTGACTTTTCCCTGCTGTCCAGAGCGACTATATTGCTTCCAGTACGTCAAGTTGACCGGATCGACAAAGGAGTCTTTACTTCCATTAATAGCCAAAATGGGCACATCTATTTTGCTTAAATAGATCTGTGGATCATATTTCACAAAATAACGATACCATGGTCCAATGGCCGTTTGTACATACGACCAGATCGGAAACCGAAAATGATCAAATTCAATCCCTAAAGTCTTAAAGTAGATATCATCTTTGGACTTCCAATAATTGTATACCGTATTCAACTTACTTTCCAGACTATCCGATGTCGCATATTGAAAAGCAGTTGCAAACATCAGGCGATTGATCTCATTAGAACGTTTCTTGTCAACCTCTGGCAAAGGCGAGTTATTCACCAAATTTTCATTTTGCACGAAAAGCGACTCCAGACCATTTGAGGCCAGTCCCGCAAGACTGATCAAAAATGCGACATCTTTACTTTGTGAAGCAGCGATTGATATGACCGCCCCTCCTTCGCTATGCCCCAGTAAGCCAATATGGGACAGGTCGACATTTTTTTCACCTTTCAAAAAGTCTACCGCTCCCAACACGTCTTGGGCGAAATCCGCCGTTGTGGCATACCGATATTCACCGGTTGTTTTTCCTACACCACGATCATCCATACGGAGCACGATATACCCTTTTGGTGTGAGGTAATTTGCTATACGGGCAAACATCTTCGTGCCTGCCATCGTCCCGTCTCGATCTTGCGGTCCTGTACCCGAAGCGATGATGATCGCTGGGTATTTACCCGCTTTTTCAGGAGCCGAGATCGTGGCTCCGATCGTGATACTGTCAGCTTTTGATTTAAAAACAACATCTTTTTGCTTGACATTTTGAGCAAACAACTGCCCCACAGTCAATAACGAAATAGATGCCAATGCAATTTTATGACTTATTTTCATTTTATTTTCCAGATTTTAGCACACTTACCATTTCAATAATCTCATCCGAAAGCTCAGAAGCACTTCCCATGTATCCTACTTCCGAAAATCTGATTTTACCGTTTTTATCAACAACGATCTTATGCGGAATTGCCCCTACACCAAAGCTTTTGGATACCGCACTTTCGGTATCGAGCAAAACAGTAAATGGATAGTTATTTTCTTTGACATAGTTCGCCACATATTCTTTTGCATCGGCACGCTTTTCTTGTGTATCCACAAAATAGAAGACCACATTTGGATCATTTTTAAAGTGTTCAACAGCGATTTTCATCCCGGGGAAAGCGGCTTTGCAAGGTGCACACCATGAAGCCCAGAAATCTAATATGACAATCTTTCCCTTTTGTTGTGCAAGCGTTACCGTATTTCCAAATTGATCCTTCAACAAAAATGCCGGCGCATTTTTATTCACTATTTGCTGAAGCACCTTATTTTTCAACTCGCCCTGAAGACTTGCATCTTTCAGGCCCGAAAGATAATTCGTATATCCCTTGTCACTCCCCTTTTCTGCAACATACATTTCTTTCATCAGATCCAACATGTAGGTCGAACTCTGATTGACACGATAACTCGCTTCAAGGCTTTCTTTCAATTCCTTTTTCTTTCCCTGCCCTTTTAAAATTTTGGTAAATGTGTCATTCAGATCAGCATCTTCAAAACCTTTCTGACTTTTTGCGGCAGTTGCGTATACAAAAGCTTCGTCAAACAGACCATTATCCACTAATATTTTTGCAAACAAATCCGCATTGGCATAATAAAGCCTACTGTACTCATCCCCCTGAAAATTATCTTTATAATAGTTCAGGCGATCCAGAACCACACGCGTGTATGGCAGAATTTCTTGAGCCGTTTTTGAGTTTTGAGATATATAAGGAACAGAAAGCGTTCTGTAGATGACATTTGCCAAAGATAAATAAGGTTCAGCTTTTGACACATATTTCTTATATAACTCAAAGTCATTCTTCATGCTTGCATAGACGGAAATCATCCAATAAGCGTTGATATAACTGATCCGATGTTTATCGTTAAAAGCCACTTCAGACTCTTTGTAAGGATATTTATCGATAAAATCGGTTGCTGCTTTCAATCGCTCATCATCCGTCTTGGCCTGTTGAATCAAGTTGAAATCTGTCAAACGCTGTTGATCCCTGACATACTGGCCCTGTGGATACTGCGTACGAATTTTTTTCTCCAGTTCGTCGGCTTTGCTCGTATCTCTTAAGACATCTTTATAGACACGGAATACCTCCAACATATCCTCCTCTTTTAAGTTTGGAATAGTTTGGAGCGCATTCAATTCGTTCTGAAGCTTTGCCAGGGATTCGCTGGTATTCATATGTTTCAGCGCATTGGCAGCAGCATACAGTACTTTGAATCTATTTTCAGGATGTCCCTGCAATTCATACTTGGCCCACATGACCAAGATCTCATCCGTTTTATAAGCCGATTTATCGACAACATATGGAGTACCGGGCACAATTTCAGGTGTGCGCAGCATCCCCCAGCCAATCATTCCCCCTGAAACCTGCTTACCATCTTTTCCGGAGATCAGATAAGAATAAGTTTGATCTCCGCCCAGATCCTGCAATGTATCGGCCTGAAAGACGAAATTGACCAAAGCCATCTTCTCCGGGACAATATAGCTTGCGGTCCAGATCGAATCTTTTTTTGTAAATTTTAAGACATCCTGCACCCAGCGAAAATCCTGATAACCGGTCAGGTTACCCGTAATAACCTGCGCATCCTTCAATGCTGTCTTGCGTGCATCATACATAAATTGTACGGTATCACGCTCTTTTGGGAATTCGGGAATTACCTTAAAATTGGGTGTTTGCGCTTGAACAGAGGCAGCAACTCCCAAAAAAGCCGTACCCAACATTGCTCCCAATGATTTTTTAGTTTTCATATGAATAGTTTGTTTATTTTTATGGATTTTGAACAATTTCCGGACTTAAATTAATTTCATACTGAGCAATAGGAAAAACATAGCGATTGCTATTCGGCGCTAATGTGATTGTCTTGCCTGCAAATGTCCGGGTATATGTTTTTTGAAATAAAGGCTCATTTTTCAGACGGCGCATATCCCACCAACGCAGCATACGGAACATAAACTCACGACGGCGCTCCTGTACAACTTTAACCAATGCATCATCCGCATCTGTGGCTGCCAAGGCGACATTTCCTTTCGCTAGCACCCTTTTGGCGCGAAGTTGGTTGACCAAAGCCATCGCTACCGCGGGCTTATTATTGCGCGGCTCCCCCTCTGCTTTGATCAATAACATCTCTGGTACACTAGGACCCACATTCCGGCCTTCGTTCATCACATAGTCCAGATAATAATAGCGTCCCTCATACACTTCCCATGATGAAATAATATCCCCGTTAACGGTGAACAGATTATAGCGTTGATCGTTTTCACCAAACAGTTTAATCAGGTCTGCACTCAGGCGGAAAGCCGTCGGCGTATACGCTGAAACACCATTGACAGGTACCTTTGACAATAATATTTCGGTATTGAAAACCCTTTTTGGATAACTGGATGCCGTTAATTCCTGCACTGCAGTCAGGTCAATTAATTTATTGTTGATCGCCAGCGCTTGGTCTGCAGCCGTAGCGGCTTCACTATATCTATTCATATACAGATAAGTACGCGCCAGCAGGCCATAAGCTCCCGCTTTTGAAGGCAAAGTCGTATATTGCTGGTTATTTGGCAGCGATGGAATTGCCTCCTGGATGTCTTTCAAAATGGCATCGTAAACCGTCTGTACGGGTACCCTGACGAGCGGTTGCTCCGTTGTTGGGGCCAAGACAAGCGGTACGCCAAGGTCAGAGCCTGCTGTTGCTACCTGATAAGGCTTGGCGTAGGTATTGACCAGCATAAGATAGGCAGACGCACGGTGCACTTTTGCTTCGGCTATCAGGGCACCCTTCTNNTGTTCCGTGCCATCCGTTACTGCAGGAACCTCACTAATGACCGTATTGGCATAGGCAATTGTATTGTATAAGGCCCCCCAGGCATCATCCTTGTGATACATATTTTCAATGGGATAGATAATGTCTGCCCATTGATAAGCCCGGTTATAATAGCCATAATAATCGCTGCTTGCCAGACCGGTCTGCTGTGCAGTACCATCCATAATCTCCAGGTCATCCGAGGCCATATCAGAAATCGCCGGCGCAGCTTCAAAAGCGTTGGTGTTATTGAGCAGATATCGATAATTTTCAATCGTACCAGGAGTCAGCTGTCCCTGGGTCTTTATATCAACATATTTTTCGCAACTTGCAAACAGGGCCATACATAGCGTTGCCATAGCTGTGGTGCAAGAAAGGTTAGAACTCAATCGTTTCACAACAGATTGAACACTATTTTTTTTAGTCATTAGATTATTCATGTCAATCGGTGTTAAAAGCTTACATTAATAGAAAAATTATAAGAAGGTACTGGACGCAGATTGGTCGTATTTCCCACCAGATTAGCAAAGTCCGGATCATAGCCTTCTTTATTTGCCGTCCAGATCAGCCCCAAATTACGCACTGAACCTGCCAACTGAATATTTTCTACCCTCAGCCTGTTTAAGATGTTTTTAGGCAACCCATAACTTAGTGAGATTTCACGCAGGCGAATATAGTCTCCTTTTAAAACGTTAATATCGGAATACTGATAGCGTTGCAAACTGTAGGAACTGTAGATGTCAGCCGTCAATCCCGGTACATTTGTAAAGGCCTCATCACCGGCCTGGCGCCATCTATTCGCGATATCTGCACTCAGGTCGAACTTAGGTATGGTGAGCCCCCGGCTTGGAGCCATATACGACTCAATGCTAGGTTTCATGAAAACATTTCCAAATTGATACGTGAACATGGCATAGACAGACCATTGTTTATAGCGCAAATTGGTTCGGAAAGACCCAAAGTATGGGGCAACCCGACGACCTGCATATTCCAGATCATCCACTCCGCTGAGCGTTTTAGTCACCGGTACGATCTCGTTGTTTTTGTTATAGATCTGTGTCAATCCTTTCTCATCTAGCCCTGCATGGCGGAAAACAAAGATTTTATCGCTCGGATACCCTTCCAGGTAACTAATACCAATTGGGTTATAAGAGTACGTAAAGGCCGAAATATCTTTCGGATCAAATCGATTGTCCGTGATCTTATTCGTATTATAAGAAAAGTTTAAGGTTGCATCCAGATTCCAGTCGGTCGTGCGTATGAACGTTCCTGTCAGCCCCAAATCAAATCCCTGACCAGACATGGAGGCCGTATTCCTCTTTAGCGAACCAGCGCCAATCGTACCGACATAAGGTGCCGCAATCGGGAAACCATATAATAGATCTTTACCATTCTTGCGGTAATAATCCATGGTACCAGTAAGCCGGTTATCCAACAGACCGAAGTCCAGACCAAAATTGGTTACATAGGTTTTTTCCCAACGCAACTGTGGGTTGGCGATAGCAATGATACTGGCCGAAGGTTGACCTGTCGGATTAAATGTGGCATTGTCCAAAGAAATATAGGTAAACGGCCTCACATCCTGTGTGATATTACCGTTGACCCCGTATGTGGCCCTTAGTCCAAGCTGGTTCAGCCAGGTAAACTGCTGCATAAAGCTTTCTTTTGCGATATTCCATTTCAATCCGGAAGACCATAGTGGAGTTGCCCGGAAACTGCGGTCCAGACCAAAGTTATTGTAATCGTCATAGCGGACGCTCCCCGAAACAGTATACTTGCCATTTAAAGTATATGCGGCATTCGAAAAATAAGATAAGAAACGTCTTGTACGGTCAGCCTGAGTAGGACCGCCACTTAAGCCTGATAGATACCCCATGAGCGTATTATAACTATTTTGGGCATAGCTTACACTGGTATTAAATCCAGTCTGTGGATTGTAGCCGTACATCGTTTTCATCCCCTGGCCGGCCTGCGTCTGTCTGATTTCTGAACCAGCAATGGCCGTAATCTCATGCTTCTGCGCAAAAGTCGCATCATAATTTAACTGTCCACGTACAGTGTAGTTGTTGATGCTGCTGTTGATGATATTGTAGATTCCACCTTTGTTGATACCAATGGTATTGCTGGATGCTCCAATCGGCGTGAATTGGTTTAATAACAGCCGGTTTTTATAAGAATTTTCGTCGTTGTATACCCTATTGTCACCAAAAGAACGTTCATTGGCATAACTTACCGACCCTTTCAGTCCCTTGTAAATTGGAACCTCCAGGTTAATGACAGCCGAATAATTGTTGTCCTTCTGTACATTATCCAGCAGCTGTAGCTCCTGCAGGTAGTTATAACGCCAGTCTTTATAGGCAGGCCCCAATGTCTGTGTATATCCAGGATTCACCCGATCATAGTAAATTCCGTTCCCTTGCTGATCGGCCAAAAGCTGGTAAGGCAATAATGTCGCGCTATTTGCATCATAGAGCTGAGCCAGATCGATACCATTCTTGCTATTTCTGAAGAAGGTTCCACGAACACTTGTTGAGAGCGTGGCGATCTTGAATATTTTCCAGTTATTGTTGAGGTTAAATGTAAAACGTTTGCCATTTTCCCCTTTTGTAAATGGATTCTCATTTGCATAGGAAGCTGAGTAGAAATAGTTGTTATTTTCAGTACCGTTGCTGATCGACAGGTTATATTGCTGATTATTCATCGGACGCAAGAGATACTGCTGAATCTGCGACCTATTGTCAATCTGTTTTAAGGGATTCACAAGTGCATCGTAGTCTGCTTGCGTTATCTGCCCCATTTTTAAGCGGATAGCCGCAGCCGCTACATCACCCGGATAATAGCTCGAGGCATACATATACAGATTTGACGCAATATTATTAGAATTCAAAATATTCTTGGCAACGAGTTCCTCCTGATAATCGATNNCGGGTACGGAGGTAATTGAGATCAGGTCTACCTGAAAACGCCGTATTAAAGGAAAAGTTGATGCGAGGGACCCCCGTTTTCGAACCTTTTTTTGTGGTGACCACAATGACACCATTGGCCGCCCGGACACCGTAGATCGAGGCCGCTGCCGCATCTTTCAGAATGGTAATATTATCGACATCATTTGGATTGAGCATATTCAGATCAATACCTGAAATAGCGCCATCAATGACGATAAGTGGTGATTTTTCTGTATCTGTATCGATAGAACCAACCCCTCGAACCGTCAGACCGTAATCATTTTGCCCGATCGTACGTGTACTGGAATAGATCCCCATCTGGTTGTTATTGTAGGTAAATGTACGGTCCCCCGAACCGATCGACACCTGAAGACCCGGAGCCAGGTTTTCCATTCGTTGGATTAAATTGGGCGATGCGCTTTTTTCCAATTCCTTCGACGTGATCACCGTCGCCGCCCCCGTCGCACGTTCTTTCGAAATTTTTTGGTAGCCTGTAGAAATAACAACCTCCTCGAGCATATTTTCCTCGGCCTCCATGATCACGGCCATCGATTCCCGATTTCCAGCCTGTACCGTAGTCGTTTTATAACCTACCGCTGTAAATACCAGTTCGTCTGTGGGCTTGAGGTCATACATCATAAACCGGCCATTTTCATCGACCTTTCCACCCTTACGAGTATCTTTCACCCATATACTCACAAAAGGAATCGGCTTCCCACTTGCCGATCGTACCGTACCGGAGATCCGCTCAAATCCGGATTTAGCATCTTGGTTATTATCAGAAATACCCTGCTGAGCCTGATTATTGGTTTCCTGACGACGGACAATTGAATATGACCTGTCATCCACATAAAGGAACACCAACTGATTGGGATAAAGGACCTTTTTAAGCACCTCTTCCAGTTTATTTCCCTTTAACGATTCGGGGTCGACAAATTTTCCGTTCAGCAGGTTGTGCTCATAACTCAAATTCGCGTTGAAACGCTGTTCGATCTGTTTTACCGCTTGGCTAAGTGGCAACTTCTGCTGCGCATAAGCCTGTTGTCCGACGGTAAATAGCAGGGAAGTGACCGGGACCGCCAACAAGGCCCGTATCGGTTGCCACCTGTTCTCTGTGATTTTCATTTTTGTTAGGTTAGATGTTACTATTGTATTAGATTAATATTGTTTTTTATTGTTTAGGATCAAGGTAAATGGTATCTTTTTCCATCCGGATATTGGCTTGTAAAATATTGGCAATGGAATAGATAATGCTTTCTGGTGAATTTAAGGAGATTCGGCCGTCAATTTTTCGGTTTAAAAGAGCCGTATCGCTCACGACGATCTCTTTTCCGTAGACATAGCGAAATTCATTGATCAGATCAGCCACCGATAAGTTTTCGCCGGTCAACGTCTTTTGTGTCCAGGCTACAGTTTGTTGCACTACTTTTTTGTCACGGGTTAAGTTTTCAAAGCCTTCGCCTCCATCGGTAACAATATCCCCGGGCTCGAGTACCTTTACCCCGTCTTTATACTTCAAGTTGCGCAGGGCAATCCGACCTTCCAATAAGGAGACCGTAATTTTATTGTCGCNNATTTCTGATATTAAATTTAGTTCCCAATACCTCAACGGCAAGGTCGCCAGTATAAGCTGTAAATTTTTCACTTTCATGGATATTTGACAGGTCTTTGTTCAAGTGTTTTACTTCCAAAAGAGCCTCACCAGTGGTATATACTTCCCGTTTCGACAGCCATCTCCAGGCACGTCGGTAAGCCACCGAAGAATTCGCATTTAACTGTACGGTACTGCTATCAGGCAAAACAACAGTCTGCAACATACCGCTTCCGGTCTGGACAACTACCATGGACTGATAATACCAGGAAGCGACCATAAAGACAATAACCGCTGCCGCACCCGCCATCGCCGTCCATATACGGATGATACGCCCCTTCTTTTTCTTTCGATTCCTTGCGATGCTTAATTCAATATCTTGAAAAAGGCTATCCGTAAATGTTGGATCAGGTAAGATACGCTCGATTCCAAGTAACGCATGGAGATAAGCAAAAGCTTCATCATAAGCTTGCATATTTTCGGGATCAGTTGTACGCCAATGACGCCAATAGGCGAGATCTGCCTCGCCCTGATATTTGACAAAGCGTACAAAATCCAGATCATCCAAAAAATCCTGTGTACTATACGTATTATATTTCTCCATTATAAAGCCTTTGTTAATTACATGACAAATAGGGATCAGATTTTATCCCATGAATTTTAATCTTTTTTTAAAAAAAATTTAAAAGCTATTTCCAAAGCTTGCCAATTTCATAATTGATACTTCAACAAATGACCAGATTCTTAATTTTTGAGCCAAATAGCAATTTCGATGCGCTTAAACTTAAATTTTAAAATAGGGGTTGGCTTATTGTTATCAAATCTTTACTATTTTTGAAAAAGCAAGTGATCTATTCGTTTAATGGCATAAATTCTACATGAACAAAACCATCGATCTGTATTGGAATGATTTTATCGAAGGCGACAAACAGGCTTTCGAACAGATCTATCGTGTTCTGCTGCCCAGTCTATACGAATATGGCATGCGACGGGTCAAAGACGAAGATTATGTCCGAGACTCCATTCAAGATATATTTATCAAGTTTTGGGAAAACCGGAGCAAACTAAAAAGCATTTCCAACCCAAAGCACTATTTGTTGGTCGCCCTTAAAAATAGTTTGTTAAATACGCAACTGCGCGATGGTAGGTTATCTTCATTTGGCGAAAAGGATGATTTTCAGCTTACTTACGACGTCGAATCCAATTACATCGCTGCCGAAGAGCAACGGGGCAATGCATTCAAACTCATTCAAGCTTTGGAGCAATTAACAGGAAAACAGAAGGAAGTTATTTTTCTAAGGTATTTCGAGGAATTGAGTTATGAAGAAATCAGCGCCATGACCAATATCTCAGTTAAAGGTTTGTACAAATTGAACAATCGTGCTATGGAAGCACTGAAAGATATTATGGGTATGCCAAAACAAAATCTCCTGGTGCTGCTTTACATGATCAAATTTTTATATTCTTAGCAGAAAATCCCAACCTGCCTTAAAAAAGAAGACCTATCTCACGACAGGTCTTTTTTATGAAACAACAAATTAGTATAATGCTTTTTTAAAATTAATAATTATTTAGAATAATTCCAAACAACCCTATGCACCTAATATCATTTAAGGGTAATAAAAAACCCAAAAAACCTCGCTTTCATTTCGTAAAACTTACTTTTGAGTTCAAAAAGTCAGCACATCACACAAATGAAAAAACACATTATTTATATTACCCTCGCTTTCATTACCTTCTTACTCCAGGGTTGTGACATGTTTGATGTCCACCCCTATTCTGGAAAAATAGAAGGTCGAAAAAACATTAACCACGAAAACATCGCATTGATTGAAAAGAACTTGGCTAAAAAAGATACGATCAAGTATGCATTCATCAGCGATTCGCAACGTTGGTATGATGATCTTGACGATTTTGTAAAAATAGTCAATCAAAGAAATGATATCGATTTCATTGTCCATGGTGGCGACCTCAGTGACTTTGGGCTCACAAAAGAATTTCTATGGCAACGCGATATCCTTGAAAAATTGAAACAGCCTTACGTGGCGCTCCTGGGCAATCACGACTGTCTAGCCAATGGGGAAGAAATCTTTGAACAAGTATTTGGTCCCCCCAACTATAGCTTTATTGCCGGAAAGACAAAATTTTTATGTTTAAATACCAATGCGCTCGAGTCGGACTATTCCAGACCGGTTCCTGATTTTTCATTTATTGAACTTGAACGTCAGAAGGATACAAGCCGTTTTGACCAAACCGTTGTTGTCATGCATGCCAGACCAACTTCTGATCAGTTTAACAACAACGTCGCTTCCGTCTTCCAATATAGCATCAGACAGTATCCCAACCTCCTCTATTGCAACAATGGCCACGACCATACTTACCAGGAAGACGATATTTTCAAGGACGGAATTACCTACTATGGCACGCCAAATATCGGCAAACGCCAATTTCTTATTTTTACCATTACCAAGGATCACTATACGCATGAACTTGTCTCTTATTAAGCCGAAAACACGCTTACCCCTACTTGTTTTAAATTTTCTTTCCACTGCTATTATCGCACAAGCAGCCCATCTGCCCATGCGCGATACAATTTATAGCGTAGACAGCACCAAGACCAAGATCGTTGGAAACGAATTTACCGAAACAGAAAATGTAAGCAGCAGAGCACTAAAGAAAGCAGCATTTAATCTCGTTCCCTCCAGTTATATGATTCAATATGGTGGATCTATTGGACTGTTTTCCGCAGGCGCTGGCTGGGATTACGGAAGGCACAAACATTGGTCTACCGATTTCTTGATCGGCTACGTACCCAAATACGACACTGATCGCGCCAAACTAACATTCACGCTACGTCAATCCTATACGCCTTGGAAAGTCGCATTAAACAAGCAGATTACCTATCATCCCCTCCGCACGGGTGCTTACCTCAACACGACTTTAGGAAAGCAATTCTGGTACAAGGAGCCGGATAAGTATCCCAATAGTTACTATCGGTTTTCCACCAGATTACGCATCAATATCTTTGTTGGGCAAGATTTTACTTACAAGATCAACTCCAACAGTTCTTACTTTGAGGGCATCAAATTTTATTATGATCTCCATACCAGTGATCTTTATCTGATCAGTGGCGTGCAGAATAAATACCTGAAATTTGATGATTACATCGGACTTGCTTTGGGTGTAAAATTACAGATCCGGCGGAAGTAACGCGGTCTGGGGCTTCGGAATATTTCGCGCTATTCCAGGGTATTGATCGCCTGGATCAAACTCCGCATATCCTGTTGTATAGAACGTATGGTCGCTTGCAGCTCATTGTGCATATTGGCTAGATCATGTAGTTCCTCAGCAGCAAAAATGCCCCCATCCCGAAAATAGAGTTTCTCTAAAGGATTATCTTGTTGATTGTCCAAGCCATATTGCAACCAGCGCTGTCGTGTCGTTTGGATGAGGGAAAGATTTTCTGAGTTGCTAAATTTCTTCTCCGATAATATCCCCCAAAGCGAGCTTGGATAGATTTGCGCATGGTTATTTTGATACCAGATGCTTTGGAGCATATTCCGCTGCAGGGGCATATTGACCCTTTTTCCTTTGGGATTTAGGGTCATAAATCCCAGTACGGCAGTCCCTGCCCCACCTGCTATTCTAAGTCCATTGGTGAGCTTATCATTTTTGACCGTTGTGGCGGTGACTGCTGTAATAGCCCCGAGTACAATCGACGCGACGGTCAGTCGGGTTTGTGTTTTTGCATTCAATTCATCTATATAGCCAGCAAGTTTATCAATACGTTCGCCACTACAGTCAAGTTCTGCAGCGATGGCATTCAATTCAGTCTCAAATAACATGTACTTTTCGGTTATCTGTTGTTTTGCTGCTAGTTTGATCGCAGGATTATCTGGACTATCTAGATATTTGAGCACAGGGATGGCCAGATTGAGGTACTTGACCAGGACATAATCATGATAGGAAAACACCGTTCTGAGCCGGGAGCTGTCCGAACTCGAAATTTCCTGTAACGGAATCGATGTATACACAACATTCGGCGCACAGTAATTCTTAGTCAGCGTTTGTACCTGAACAGTATTGATCAAACTGGAACAACCAGCTAAAAGCAGCAGTAACAGTAAAAAAAAGGGTCTTATGGTAAAAAGAAGCAATTTCATAATCAGGGCTTATACCTCGCCTTTAACAACAATATGACCAGAAAAATGTTTGAGTGCCCTCGTATTTCTTATAGCTAGGCAACTTGCTGATGAGGAAATCTCAATGTGACCGAAACACCTACATCTTTCTTATTTTCAAAATGCAGGCTTCCATGGATTCTTTTCAGCAGATCCCGACAGAGCGAAATTCCCAATCCTGCGCCGTTTTTATTGGTAGGTTTTTGAAGCTCCCAGCTATTGACAAAATTGAGATTATGCAGGATTTCAGGCGATAGTTCTTCGCCATCATTGATAATCGTCAATGCCCACTGATCTCTTGTATTATCTGTCAACTGAATCTGTATTTTCCCACTCTGCCGACCATATTTGATCGCATTATTGATGACATTCCTAATCACAAAAGACAATATCTCTTTATGCGTATTGACATAAAAATTTTGGTCTAAACTCGTCGAGATCTGCATATTGTTCTTTTGAATTTCAGGCTCATAAACACGTATAATATCTCCTATTTGTGTAAGAACATTACAGCTTTCCGTATGTTCGATTTTATCCCGCAATTGCGATTCTGTCCAGAGCAAAACCTCCTCCAGCATGTTACGCGATCGGCGCACTTGTCCCTTTAAATTGGTAAAAATCAATTGAAGATCTTCCTTGCCAATAAGCGAAATGTCTTCGACAGACAGTAGTATTTCTACCGAAGCAAATGGTGCCCGAAGATCGTGTGAAGCAATCGATAGCACTTTTGTTTTAAAATTTTCCGCTATTTTGAGTTCTTCATTATAATGCTGAATACGGTGAGCCTGTTCACTAAGTAGCGTATTGGCTGTGCTTAATTTAAATTGTTCGATTTTCAACAGACGATTCTTTCGGATCAAAAAATAAATCAGTACACCTATAAGCGTTTTACTGATAACGATTCCGACAATAAGCAATGTAATGATAGTTTGACTTTCCACTATAAACTACGATAAAAAGAAAATAACAATATGGTTTACTAATCATCAAAGCTAACAAATAAAACTATAATTAAAAAAAACTTATCAATAGAATAATTCAATCAGCACTACTATCTAGGTTCCAGCCAAGCTCAATTCCTTAGTACCTTACTTTCAACGCTATGGGACGAAGCTCCTGATTCGGAATTTCCGGCACATAGAGCGTTTGCCCTCCCCGCTCATCAATAAATAAAGCGAGTAAACTGCTGATATCTTCGACAATATCCTTCCCAACAGGATCCTCCACAATTTCGATCTCACGATCGGACACTAATTTTACAGCCTGGCGAAAGTTTTCCTCCACAAGTAGAAAGTCACCCTTTCCATCCTGACATGCACGATAAATCTCCTGGAGATCAGTCAATACCAAACCTTGCCCAATAGCTGAATCAAGCTCTTTAAAATAATCTTCATTTTTACGTTCCAATTCCTGTTTCATAAACTCCCATGCCCGCGTTTCTAATTGATGCGTCTCGACATTATTATAGTCTATGGGTAGATAACCATAGTAGATGGACGGCCGATCAGCCACCTGCATCAGCTTACTGTAATTATCCTCCGTACAGAACACCAATGTCATTATTTTTTCTTCGCTGATATAGGCTATGAGCGCTTTATCCACCCTATTTAAATATTCGCGCAACAGATCGTCCAGATGTTTGGAATCGCTAGCTTTGTCCGGAAAAGTATTATAAAACCTATTTTCACCAATCGGAAACTCTTCATTGTGCACTTCTTCGACGATATGGCCATTCAACGCACTATACAGCTTGATTCCACTTTGCGAGAGTAGCATGATTAAATAATTTGTCTGACGTCAGATTTCTTTGACCACCGGACGAACAGCAAAGTTGCCGCTGATATGAACCCCCTCCTGATTCGTCTCCCAGGAAGATTTGAATACCTCCGATACTGTATTTGACACAAAAAGATGTAGACTTTCTAAATTATAATTAACATCAATCTCTTGCTCAAGGTGCTCAAGTTCCGCAATCAGATTAGCGACTTCCCTCTTATCATACTTTTCCAAAAGCCTGTCGACTGCTTCTTTTATCAAATTTTTGATCTTTATTCTATCATTGAGATTATCGGGATGTGTCCGGTGCGTGTTGAGCGAGATGGTGACACATATTTCGTCTTGGATTCGAATGAGTGTCTGCAATAATTTTTCTTCTGACATATTGTAGTAAATAAGTTAATAAAAAATGATACGCTAAGTTTATAACCAAATACATTATATTTTGTTTTAAATCCCCATTCAAACACATCCTAATCTGCTTATATACTATACATTACAGGGAACAGGGCTGAGCTTCTTCTTTTTTAGGGGAAAGCTCCTGAAGGCTGATCGTATTCAAAAATATACCGCTATGATCCAGTGGGTAGAAATGACTTAAGATGATTAAGGTTGCTAAGCGCAAGACTGCATGATGTAAAAACGGATTTTGTTTGTAATGATTCTAAATAGAATGTATATTTGTACGCTTGGAAACTTCCATACATCATATCGAGATCGACAGAAAACATTTTGAAGAATTTTTCCGGCTATATTGGAAGAGAATGTTTTCATTTGCCCTAAAAAGTGTAGGTGATGAAGATGATGCCAAGGAAATTGTGCAGGATGTCTTTAAATCCCTATGGGAAAGAAGATCTTATCTCCAATTACAGGATGCCGAACGGTATTTGCTGCGTTCGGTCAAATTAAAATCCCTCGAGTTTCTTCGGAACAAAGGAAATAAGCAAAGGCATCATGAGGTGATACTGACTGGCAAAACTGAATTTTACGAAGATAATCAGCTCTATTACAAAGAACTTAAAAATCACCTGGAAGATGCTGTTGATTCGCTGCCTAAGCAATGTAAGAATGTGTATAAACTAAGCCGGGATGAGGGATTGACCAATAAAGAAATAGCAACAAACCTATTAATCACGGAAAGAGCCGTAGAATACCATATCAGCAAAGCATTATCAGTCATCAAAATGAGACTTAAAAAGTATTGTAATATCCATATTGCTCGATTCCTATTAATTACTTTTTTGTACTTTTGAATGAACACGGATTATCAACAGATGGAAATCAACCAAGATATACTTAAAAAATTTGCTTCAGGTCAATGCTCTGAAGCCGACAAGCATTTCGTTGAGCAATGGTTGAACAATGATTCGTGGGATAGTATTTCCGACAACACACAGGTAAACGATAAAGTGGGTGCTGCGATATGGGACAACCTGGTGGCAGATGTTTCTCCAAACAAAAGACAGTATTGGCCCAAAATTGCGGGAGCAGCAGCGATCTTGTTGGTGTGTGGCTTTTCTATTTTTTATTTATCTGGCCCAGCATTGGACAACCACACCTTTACGAATGCATCTATTGAAACCAGTAAGCTTTTTACCGAAGATCATTATGATGTCCAGTTAAGTAAAAATAGTACAGCGCAGATCGACCTGATCAATAAAAAACTAACCTTCTCAGGAGACTTTATCATCAGACCTAAACGGGATTTTGAACTGTTGGATAGTAATCATAATACCCTGTTTTTTAAAGCAGGTAGAGAATATTTTGTATCCGATTCGCCCGATTTCGGTAAAATTGTCGCCTTTCAAAAAAGTGATCTTGCTTTTTTACCATCCACGATGCAAATTAAAATCAGGGACCAATTTCAAAGTATTTAACAGACAAACATGAAGCGGTTATTATTGTTGTCTTTTCTTTTCATTTTCATTCTGTCGTGTAAGCAAATTCCTGAAAAGAATATAGATCCAAATTTTGTTTTTTGCCTGTTCAACAAAGATGAAAAACCGACCAGTTTATTGTTCACCGAAAGTTTAGATGACAGCGAGGGTCCTACACTTCAAATTCCATTGGCCTCATCGCGTATCCAGGAAAGGGAGTATATTTATAAAAACGGTTTTTTCTATCGACTATCCAGCCGGACAAGTACTTTTACGAAATACCAACTACAGGGTTCATCGTTCGTCCTTCTCGACAGCATACAATTAAAAAATAGCGACTTTGAAACCATCGCATGGAAAGACGATCGCAACCTTGTCGCTGTCAGCCGGGAGCATACCGGACAACAAACAACACGAGCTAGACTCTATCAGATCAATGTGGAGGCAATGAAAATCATAAAGGAAGATACAATTGTTCTTCCTTTCGCTAATAAAGAATATAGCGCGGTGCATTTAGGACTCGTGGATATTGAAAACGACCATCTTTGGCTGGCTTACTCCTTTTTTAAGTCGACTGGAAAATATGGACATACCACATCCGACACAACCTATTACGCAACCATAAAGTACAATAGTTTTAAGCTTCTTCATATTCAGAAAGAAACACGCTCGACTTATCCCGGCGGCTTCAACATCATACAATCCTATAGTTTTAAAGACGAACAGGGTGATTACTATTTTATGACCAACCCCGGTATAGCGCTAGGCAACAACCCGAAGTTGCCGACGGCTATTTTTAGGAAAAAGAAAGGTCAGCTGCTCGTTGATCAAGACTTTATGATCAATATTTCAAAGTCAATCGGTAATCATGCTTATGGTCTATGGTATCTGGGTAGCGGAAAGGCAATTATCCGTAATGAACAAAAGAATCGCTATACCGATTTTTCCAATTATCATGCTGTTTATCAGTTTGAATATAAATTAGTGGATTTAAAATCTGGTGCTATAGAAAATATTCCGCTTCCTCTGGATAAAGGAACGCAAAAAGAGAATGTCTGGAGCGATAGGGAATTCGCTTATATCGCCATTGACGGTCCAAATGACGAACATCGTGTGTGGAAATACAACCTACAGACCAAAGAGATTTCAAAAGGAATCAAACTCCCATCTGCCACAAATTTCACCGTCCGCATGGATTATCTGAAATAATTTTCGATTATCTCAAAAAAAAACAACCTCATAATCAGCATATTGAATATTTATTAAAAAAATAACGACGACCAGCATTCGGTAAACCATAAGTATAGGCAACCCTCTTATATATACTTAATCTAAATAAAATGTTGAGGTCAACATCTACTTTTGTACTATTATTCATTTTCACTGTATTTACACAGGCACAGACCAACAAAAAGAATGCGATTACAGGTTTTGTCAAAGATAATTTTGGAAAATCGATCTCAGGGGCAACAATAAGGTTGAAAGATCATAGTTCAGGAACCTCTTCCGATGTAGATGGCTATTACAAATTACAAACAAACATTTCCACTGATGCCATTATACGCGTAAGCGCTGTTGGCTTTATCGCCGAAGAAAGAGCGGTAAACGCACAATTTATTCAGGATTTTGAGCTTAAAGAAGATCATAATTATATCGAGGAAGTGATCGTTTCGGCTCGTGGAAAAACTGAAAATGAACAGAAAGTGGCGGAGATCAAGCGATCAGGCTTCAATGTAAGCGTCATTGACATGAATAAACATGCCAACGAAGCGGCTAATCTAACCCAAGTTTTAAAGCGCGCCACAGGAGTCACTATTCGTGAAGATGGTGGATTGGGTTCCAACTTCGTATTCCGTATCAATGGATTGGATGCAAAAATCTATATCGATGGTGTTCCCATGGAAAACTTTGGATCATCGATGTCTTTAAATAACATTCCGGTCAATCTGATTGATCGTGTCGAAGTATATAAAGGTGTCGTACCCGCTTTCTTAGGCTCCGATGCCTTAGGTGGAGCAGTCAATATCATTACCAAACGCCGTGCAAGACCTTATCTGGACCTGAGTTATTCCTATGGTTCATTCAATACCCATCAGGCAGCCCTTGTGGGTACATTTACCAACCCCAAAAATAAATTATCCTTCCGGATGAATGCATTTTACAATCATTCCGACAATGATTATAATATGTATACCAACGAAAAATATAATGTTCTTATCGAAAAGACGGTCGACAACAGCTATATCAAAATCCCCAAGGCCAAGCGTTTTAACGATGCCTACACTTCGGCTATGGGACAGCTGGAGGTCGGTTTTCGCGATGTCTCCTGGGCAGATCAATTTTATGCAGGCCTGACCTATTCCCAAAATCACAAGGAAAACCAAATCGGAGCTTCCATTAGCAAGGTCTTTGGCGGATCATGGTCTGAAAGTAATTATCTGATGCCAACCCTAAGCTATAAAAAAAGCAATTTTCTTGTCAGCCGCCTATATGCGGATATCTTTACAAGCTATAGCTACGATACCCGCTATGTCAGGGATACGGCAATGTATAACTACGACTGGTCGGGAAACTGGGTCTCCAATCACGTTGGTTCGACACCAAATCCTCAAAATGACATGAAGTATAATCTGTCAAACTATTTAGCACGGGTAAATCTAAACTATGATTTTGACGAAGCCCGTAATCAAAGCTTAAACTTCAACTACAATTTTAACAGCAACGACCGAAAACAGTATGATCTGATCGGCAATTATGACCGCTCAGGTTTGCCTTCTTATCTGGGCCGACATATTTTGGGTTTGTCATGGCAAAACCAATGGTTTGACAAGCGCCTATCCAATGTATTGGCGGTAAAGTACTATCGTCTGGATGCTTCTAAAGATAGTGATGAGCGCAAATTCGATGGAAACAACAATCTAATCAGCGGTGGGATAGTCAGTCAAAAAAAACAAGGCAATTACTACAGCATGAGCCTTGCCTCCCGGTATCGAATAACAAAGGATGGCGGATGGAAACTCTCGTATGAAAGGGCGTACAACCTACCGTCCATGACAGCGCTCTATGGTGACGGTATCAATACGACGGGCAACTGGGATTTGCAACCCGAACGGAGTGACAACATCAACACCGGATTTTACTACAATACCTATATTAACCAAAATCATTTTCTGAACCTAGATGTGACAGGTTTCTATCGCTTGGCAGATAACTTTATAGTCAGCAAAGCGGTGACACAAAACGGTAATCCCTTTTTTCAGAGCTACAATGAGCCCGGTGTGAAGCTCTATGGTTTTGAAGCCGAAGTCAAATATGGTTTTAAAGATCTTTTGGCGGTTACATTAAATGGCTCGTACGATAAAGCCTTATACAACAAAAAATATACAGACGAGTCCCGCCAGCAAATCAGTGTAAATTATGGCAAGCAACTCATCAATCGACCTTGGGTGTATGGAAATGCCGATATCAGCCTCATCCAAAATAATTGGTTTCAGCAAGGAAGCAGAGTTCAATTATCATACTTATATCAATACACGCACTGGTTTTACCTCACCGAATCAGATCAAGGATCGCTTGAATCCAAAGATCTCATTCCGTCCCAAAATATCCACTCTGCAGTACTTAGCTACGCTTGGGACCGCAACAAATACAATGTATCCTTTGAGGCAAGAAACCTCACAGACGAAAGAGCATACGACAATTTTCGCCTTCAACGACCGGGACGTGCATTTTACGTCAAACTGCGATTATCAATCATGTAAAAAATAAATACATACTTTTATGAAAATCAATAAATTCGCCATCGCAATATTTGCTGCGACCGCATTATTCTCTTCCTGCAAGAAATCACCTGACACCACTTCACCGGAAGAACCAACCCCAACATCAGGTAGTTTGTACAGTGTATGGGTGACGACCGCCAGAGGCTCATCTTACCTCCTTACAGCGGATAATCTGATGAAAGACACGCTATTGACCCCCGCAAACAACAATGGGATAGATATCACATCACACTTACCATCAGCATTTTACGCAATTTACGCCTATGCTTATGAAGGAAAGTATTACCTATCCAACGATGGAACACGGTTCAGTCAATTTGACGTTGTCAGCAGCAAATCCTGGAAAGAAACAAATAACTATGCCTTCCCAGGAAACTTCTATCTGGGCAAAGTCCTAAAAGATATTAGTACAAAGGACGAGATGGTCATGACCAAAACAGCCGGCACCACGAATAAGGCAAAAAATGTACTGGAACAACCGATCTACTTTATGAACGTCAATAACATGACAATCAATAAAACCATCGGTATCGAAATACCCATGATCGCTTTCAATCCGAAAACTGTTGATGGCAAAGATCATAATCCGTACATCGTACCCACGAGCTTCACGCAGCGAGGTGACAAATTATTTGTCGGTCACAAATATAGAAGTAATGAAACACGTAAGGATATCATCGATACAGCCTATATGTACGTATGTGATTACCCAAGTTTGGCCAATGGCAAAATTATAAAAGATGCCAGAGGGGGATTTGCTGCAGGTCACTGGGAAGTACAGACACTTTCTTTTACAGATGACAACAATGACCTATACATTGTAACCAAAAAGACAGATGCGGCTACATATGGTCTATTACGTATCAAATCGGGACAGACGACCTTCGATCCAGATTATTTCTTCGACTTAAAAGATTACAATGTATTCAGCAATAACATATCGCAGGTACAAAAACTAGGTGATGGGAAAGTATATATCAGTCCTTTTGTCGTCGATCCTGCCAATAAAAAAATTGTTGCCGATCTACGCATATTAGTTGGTGGCGGAGAATCAAAAACAACAATGAATTTTATGGAGAATGGCAAACTGTACGACGTCTTCAAAACTGATGAGTCCAAATGGTATGTGTACGAATACGATCCAGCAAAAAATTCCGTAAAACGCGGTGCCGAGATCGATCCGGGAATTACGCAAGTTTATCACCTGAACAAACTCAAATAATAAGCAACAGAATTTAAAAAATACCTAGCCAGATATATCGTTAAAGGTAACCGAAGTGGTTTCAACGAACGTTAAATCGATGCTAGGTATTGCTATAACATCACTTCACTTACAAGTTAAACGAGATGAAAAGACTATTATTCACCCTTTTGACATTCTTTATCGTATTGTCGGCTTCAGCACATGCCGTANNTACCAAAGGTAAATCCCATGCGATCAAAGTCGTTTACGGGGAGCCGGACGAACACGAGGACACGTCCAAATGGTGGTGGTACAAAGAAGGCATGCAAATTAGCCTGACATTGACCAAACCTGACGGTAGTACAACTTCTTTAGCGACAACAGCCCAAGGAAATCACCTGTTGGCCACATTTGTTCCTGACCAGGATGGCGTTTATCATGTTTCATTAAAAAGGGATACCGAGCGCAAAGAAGGCGCCAAGACCCAGTATCAGATCAATGCCATAGCGACAATTCAAGTTGGAAATTCTACCCTCGGCAACACGGCAGCACATCTCGACAATGACCTTTTTGTCTTTACCGACCAGACTGCTTTTAAAAATAAAAAAGAAGTCGTTTTGACTTTATTCCAAAAAGGCAAGCCCGCACCACATGCGGCAGTTCAGATTATTGCGCCAACTGGCTGGATCAAATGGTTGGAAACCGATGAGCAGGGCGTAATCAAATTTACCCCAGTGTGGAAAGGCAAATACTTCGCTGAAGTTTCCCGGAGAGAAAAAGTCGAAGGACAAGCTTTTGAAGAGTATAGCCGCGCTAGCTCCATGAGCTTTGCTGTAAACTAAATCGGAGATGGCTGTAAGAAAGAAGAAAAATAATTCACTGTTTCGGCAGATCAATAATTGGCTACACCTTTGGCTGGGTTTGATTTCGGGTATTATCGTTTTTGTTATCTGCCTAATGGCTTGCCTCTGGGTATTCAATCATGAAATTATAGACCTTGTTATCCCGAAAAAAGAAAGGCAATATATCCTGGCTTCCAGTCAGTCATTAATTTCTCCTTCGCGGATTGTCGGGATTGCTGATTCGCTTTATCCGAATGCCGTCATACGTGGCATCACGTATACCCGGGACCACCCTGTTTCCTTTACCGTCAAAGAAAACGATGGTAAGGGAAAAGACGGTGATCCAAAAGTGAAACCACAGGTGCATCTATTACACCCCTATACAGGTCGTTATTTAGGTGTCCAAGTGGAGGACAATTCGGAAGAAGCACAGTTAAGGGATAAATTGAATGGCTTTTTTGCCTGGACCCTGAGTGGACACCGCTTCCTTTGGCTACCTAGGGATATCGGACGCCCCATTGTTAATTACGCGACCTTGGTATTCAGTATCACCCTAATCACAGGATTGATCTGGTGGTACCCCAAAAAATGGACGAAATCAACGCGTGAAAAAAGCTTTCGAATCAAATGGAAAGCAGGTTGGAAACGTGTCAATCTGAACCTTCATAACGTGGTAGGCTTTTATTCATTTCTTTTGGTTTTATTGCTGGCAGTGACGGGTATGTATTACGGTATCGAATGGTTCAATCGTGCGCTATATTGGTCGACCAGCTGGGGAACACCTTTGGCCGAACGAACAGCCGTCCATTCAGATTCTACGAAAATAGATCAATTGGCACATTTCCCGAAAGCTTTTGATCAGCAAATCCAAAGTATACTCACGCAGTATAAAGATCCACATTACCTCACGATTACTTATCCGGATGCCGGACAAAAAGATGCTACGATTTCCGTTTACATTCGAAACGACATGGATCGGCAGTACAACAACCGTTATTATTCTTTCGATCAGTATACAGGCGCCTTTTTGCCCAACAATATATCCTTATTTAACAAGGACTTTTATGAACTTGGTGCCGGAGAACAGTTCAGACGGCTCAATTACGACATCCATGTGGGATCTATCTGGGGCTTTCCAACGAAAGTGCTGGCTTTTATCCTTACTTTTATCGCAGGCTCCTTACCAATTACGGGTTTTATCATCTGGTACAACCGCAAATGGGGAAAGAAAAAAGGTCGCCGTACAGCATCAAGAGATGCTCTTGTGGCGGACAACCTAGGGGATCAATATACGGCAACAGATTCTACAATAAAAAAACCGCCGGTCCGTTTTCGGCCAAAATCCACAAACACCTAGGTTTTCGAAACACTACTATTCAATTTATTCTTCAGAAGGTTCTTTCTTATGTAAGAACAGGGGATATTATTTATGACGAAATCTACATTATTAACGATCCTGCTAACAAGTTCAGCCATGGGCATCATGGCACAGACAAAATTATCCGGGAAAATATTTGACAAGGATGGACAGCCTCTTAAGGG
>DKIT01000093.1 GCA_002454415.1 Sphingobacterium sp. UBA6711 | reverse complement strand
ATGCTGAATAAACTGAAATTGGGAAAATCGTGCCGTTCGTATACCGGAGAACCCACAAAACCCGAGATCACCGAGCTTCCGCCTGGTACATCGGTCTCAAACTGAATTACCCACAATGCTTCGGTATTGGCTGCATCGTTTTGGTTCCCAACGCGAAATAAATCCCAGTACACATCGCCTGGTGTTTCAGTAGCGCGTGACCCGAAGCGTTGTTTCATCAGGTCGGTTGCAGGATCATCAATGACGAGCGACGCCATCTCCACTGCTTTATCAAACTGTTCCGCAGCCAAATATACCNNGCGGCGGCCAATTTATGGATTTCGCCCTTTTGAACAGCGGCGGGACCGGGCAGGTGTTCCACAGAAAATCGTAGGTCTGCAATAATTTGATTCAAAACCTCTTGCTTGGTTGCGCGAACGAAGTCGAAGCGTGGGGTAGAAATCTCCTCCAGAATTAGGGGTACGCCACCATACAGATACACTAGCGTACGGTAGGCAAAGGACCTGAAAAAATTCGTTTTTGCCTCAATTAAAACTTTATCTTCTTCCGTCAACCCTGCGTCACTCAGCCTACTCAGGATGATATTAGATTCGGAAACAATTTTGAAAAGGCTATTCCAATGTTTTGCTGGTATGTCTGTACCTCCCTGGGGAACCATAACAGTTGTATAGGTTGAAAACCTCCGTTGGTGTGGCTCTCCGTCAAAAACTAGATCTGTGCCATAAATATAATCCATCGGATAATCTTGTCCATTCGTATAAAACTCATATCTGACCAGATCATAGAGGTTATTCACGGAAACATTAAAATCACTGAGCGTGACCAAAGCGTTTCCGTCACCCATAAAATCAATGGGCTTTTCATCCAAAAAACTTTTCTTACAAGCACTTATAAATAAGAGCGTGCCAGCGATAACAAAGAACAAATATCTATATGTTGTTTTCATGACTTTTACTTTTAAAATGTAACGTTTAATCCAACCGAGTATCCCTTTAATACGGGTCTGCCGGAATCATTAAAACCTTGTCCTGTTTCCGGATCCCAGCCTTGCCAGTCTGTCCACGTTGCTAAGTTCTTTCCGTTGAAATACACACTTAGATTTTCGAGGTTCAGCTTTTCGATGAGCCCACCTTGGAATCTATAGGAAACGGTAACATCCTGGAGCCGTATAAAATTCCTATTGGCATAAATCGGCGCATTTGCTGCGGCTCCAAGATGGGAGCGGGGAAAGCGTGCGTCTGGGTTGGACGGCGACCAATAATCGATACCTTCGAAATAATTAAGCCGCATCGAATTAGCACTTAACAAACCTCCAATATCCGGGCTAATAACAGTACCTAGGTAGCTATTTTTATCCCCCTGTACAGCATTTAAAAAGGCACTTAACGTAAAATTCTTATAAGTGAAGGTATTGAGTATACTGAACCTGAAATCTGGCTCCCTATTTCCCAGAATAATTTGATCTTGGGCATTGATTTTGCCATCTCCATTTTGGTCGACGATTTTTCCTGTACCTGGGTAGTAACCTGCTGGTATTTCGTCATTTAGTTGATATATACCATTAGATTGATAGCCTCGAAGGCTCTGTATCGAGTGTCCAATAAAAAGGTTGTCGGCTACCAAGTCATCTTCGATACCATCCTTATTGGCATCCAATCCTACCAGGGATACAATTTTGTTTTTATTGGTTGAAAAATTCAGTGTTGTATTCCAGGTAAAATCTTTGCCTGTTATATTTTTGGAGCTTAGGGTGAACTCAAATCCGTGGTTATTCACCTGGCCTAGATTCGTTGTTATCTCATCAATACCGGTGACTCCCGGAAGCGAAACGTTAAAAAGGAGGTCTTTGGTTACTGTCCGGTATGCTTCTGCGCTTCCAGATAACCTTCCTTTAAATAAACTAAAATCAATACCGTAGTTAAAACCACCTGTCCGCTCCCAACGCAGGTCGGGATTTCCCATGACATCGAGATACTGCCCAAATACGGGTTCTGCTCCGTCGCCGAAAATATACTTGCGGCCACGCTGGAATCTCGCCTGTGATGCATACCGGCTGATCAGGTTGCCGTTGACACCGTAACTTATCCTGAACTTTAACTGATCCACCCATTTAGCCTTAAAAAAGTCTTCCTCGGATAAAATCCATCCCACAGCGGCAGAGGGAAACATGGCCCACTTCTCATTTGAAGCAAAACCCGAAAACCCATCACGCCGCAAAGTTCCAGTAAGGAGGTATCTGTTATGTAGCTTATAATTGATACGGGCCATCTGTGAATTCATAGCTTCCCGTTCAGCATCCGAGTCCACTTTTTGGACAAGCCCCTGTTCAAGACTATTATAACCTAGATTAAAGTTCGGAAAATTTGTTGCGGATGCATTGGTCCGGGAATACATGCGTTCCACTACACTGTACAATAAGGTTGCACTGATGTCATGTACGCCAGCGAAGTTCCGGTTATAAGTAAAGATGTTATCTACTGTATAATCATAGAATTGGCGTTCATCCCGCGAGGCGCTCCCCGTCAGTCCTGCTCCGTATGGATTGGCCTGATAAGCGCGTTGAACACGGTAGTTATTTCCAAAATTAAGGCGATAACTCAAGCCTTTTATAAATGGAAACTTAATTTCCCCATAGAAATTTCCAAAAAACGAATTGTCGCGGTCCAGATCATCTATCTCGTAAGTCATGAAAGGGTTATCCAGCACCGAAGCTGTGGGGGAAGGGATAAGTTTTCCGTCCTGTCCATAAGGTACCAACAATGGTGAATGCCTGATCAACGCGTTTATGGTCGGTTCACTTCCGTCCCTGTTGCTAATGGACGCAAAGGACTGAATGCCGATCGTCAGCCAGTTGTTGATACGGTTTTCCATATTGAGCCTGAAACTATGCCGTTTGAAATTGTCATTTATAATAAAACCTGCCTGATCGGTAAGTCCAGCTGATAAGAGATAGGTCAGTTTTTCTGATCCTCCTGAAATACTCAACTGGTGTTCCTGTACATGTCCTGTTTTGGTACCGGCTTTCCACCAATCGAAATTATTGTTTTGGATATCTGCATCGGAGGGCATAACAGATTCTATATCGGTCCAAACGTCATAATCCGGGTTGGGCGTTAAGTAACCGCTTTCTTCCAAAAAAGCATCGCGATAGTTCAGGTCCCGTACTTTCTCAATAAACTCCTCACGGTTCAGGGGACGAAGCCCAACAGTCGGTTTTTGGGTTGAATACGATCCGGTGTAAGATATCTTTGTCTTGCCCGCTTTTCCCTTCTTGGAGGTGATTAACAAAACGCCGTTGGCAGCTTGTGCTCCATAAATAGCAGTCGAGCTGGCATCTTTTAGCACATCCACGGAGGCAATATCGTCAGGGTTAATGGAAGCTAAATTTCCGTTATAAATAATCCCATCCAATACAATTAATACATTCGTGTTCCCATTGATCGTAGTTGCTCCCCGAATTTCGATTTCGGGAGTTTGCCCGGCGCTGTTGACCTGACCAATATTAAGCCCGGGTGCAACACCTTGCAGGGATTGGGCTAGGTTGGTATTGGGAGCGGCTTTCAATGCTTCCAGGTTTGCACTGACCACTGAACCGGTTAGATCTGATTTTTTTGTGGTTCCGTATCCGATGACAACTACTTCATCCAGATCGGTATCGGCCTGTTTCAGAATAATATCCAGAGATGCCTGCTGGCCAACTGGTACCTCTTGTGCTGTATAACCGGTGTAGGAGACAACCAGTATATCCGTGTTCTCTACTGAAATGGAAAACTTTCCTGCCGCATCTGTCTGGGTTGATATGTCCTTGCTTTTGACCTTTACAGTAGCCCCAACCAGAGGTTCGCCATTTTGACCACGTACAGTTCCGGTTAATTCTCTTTGCTTGTTGGGCCGTATTAAGTACTCCGGATATGTATTTGCGGGATATTCGCTGGCCGCCTGTCCCTGGTTAATACCCAGGAATATGGGAGATAGCATCACAAGCGTCCGCAAATGGCGCTGAATAAAGGGTACAGAGCCGTTAAAGCTGAAATTTTTGTTTTTAAAATTCATTAGCTTTGTATTCTTAATGATTAATAATGGCAGGCTCCCGACCAAAGCAGCCTGCGTTAACTAAAAAATCGTGTAGATACAGGGAGGCCTAAGTGCATCCCTGTTTGTTTAAAATTTCTTGCTTTGTTTTATCATAATTTAATATTTGTTTATTTGGTTTATTGATCTGTGCTTCCGAAATAAAAATAAAGTGTACGTTCTTTGGGATTGGTCAACACATTGAGCTCGCTGGAAGGGCCTAAATTTCCTACATGGTTGCTTCCTCCCGTTTTCAGATTCGTGCCGGTTGCTGGGATACAATCAAGAAATGATATATTGCCTACAGGTAGCTGTGGATGGTTTTTTGCTCCATAGATGGCATAGAAATCAAACAAGCGAACGAATAGGTCTTTGTCCGGTGAGGCTACCAAAAAATTTCCCTCCCNNTTCTCGAAAACGTCGAAACTTTGCCCCTGTAGCCTATTTTTCCATACCCGTCCAGGACCACGACCCAACCATTTTACACCTGTGGCCAGGCTTTCGGGATAGTCAAAGCTCACCCCGGCGAAGGGATGTTTACCGGTCAAAGTATAGCGATAATTCAGCTCTACCCAGCCACTGGGATGTATGGTCCAACTGACGAAATTCAGATCTCCTTTATAATGAACCTTGACAAGGTAATTGTTGCCTAGCCTCTTATGCTCCAAATGGCTGAAAGTCGCCTCTCCACGCACCAAAACGGGACCGCCGTGGAAAGAAATCTTACCTCGTCTATCATTTTTTACATCGGCTAATAATCCCGTGTGCTTATCGAAAGAGACAGAAATTTCTCCAGCTTTGATAACCAATTGTTGCTCGTCCTCTTTTGCAACTATGTCCTTTAAGCCTTTTGCATCCGCAACAAAATTGGACAACAAAGCAATATTTGATTTCACCTGCCAGGTCCACCGATAAATTTCGCGCCCATAGGGATCTGTCGCAGTAATAGCCAGGGCATCTGCTTGTCGCCAGTCCTCAATTAGCGTCAATTCTAAATGCCCTTTATGTAAAGGTTGGATATCGGGGGCTTTTGCTTTGGCAGATTTAATGACTGTATGTCCACTCGTATGCTGGCTATAGCGGATAAGATCCCAGCGGAATACACATTGATTCAGATTTGTAAAATGATAACGGTTTTCCACCTCAATATTGCCTGTAAAGTCTTCCGGCAGTTCCCTCATCATGATCTTGACAGGGGAGTATATTTCTTTTAGTGCATAGGCGCTTCCTTCCTTTTGCCGGTAGGGGCCGACTACACCATCTGGCCCATTATAACCGTCAGCATCGAGTTGATTGTTTTTATCGGTTCGCATGACAGCTTCGTCGGCAAAATTCCAGATGAATCCGCCGGCACCATTCTTGGTATTCCAATGCAGTTCCCAAAAATCTGCCAGACCCGCCGCCGCTCCTCCATCATGCAGACCGTGTAGAAATTCAGTTGGCATGTAGATATTGCTATCGGCCAAAATTTTTTCAGTGCTATAATAATCTTCGTAATGATTGCAATCTATACCGTTAATGGCATTGCCTGGCTTATGATGGGCATGGATTACCGGTCTGTTGGAGATATCGTATTTGGAAAACTCAGCTACCAGCTCCTTGTTGTGTCCGCCTTCATTACCGTTACTCCAGAATATAATAGACGGATGATTGACATCACGCACGAGCATCTCCTTGACCAACGGTTTACCGGCTTTTGTAGAATAGGCCTTTTGCCAACCTGCCAATTCATCGATCACATACATGCCCAAAGAGTCACAGACCCGTAGAAAATTTTTATCTGGAGGGTAATGTGAGCAACGGACAGCGTTGAGGTTCATATCTTTCATCAGCTGCACGTCCATTAAATCGGCATCCGGAAAGGTAGCCCGTCCGTAATCCGGCCAAAACACATGGCGGTTAATTCCTTTCAATTTGATTTTCGTTCCATTGAGATAAATGCCGTCTCCTTTCCGTACTTCTATCGTTCGGAAGCCAAATTTATCGGTAGTCTGGTATATCGTCTTATCGCCTTGTTTAATAGATATGCGCAGGGTATAGAGTTTGGGTGTCTCTGCTGTCCACAGTTTGGGCGATGTAATCTTTGTTTTTACGCATACGGTAGAGTCTGCTTTGGAGATTTCACCCTGGGCTGTTCCAACAATTTTTCCGGCTTCATCGAAAATGTCTGCTTGTAAGCGATGTCCACCTAAGGGATTATTCAGATGGGCAGAAAGGGTAAAAGAACCGTCGGCGCGGGCATCAATCGAAGTCCAATCGATATTTTCACGTGGTACAGCACTTAAGTATACGGGCCGGTAAATCCCACCAAATATCCAATAGTCTGCCATTCGTTCGGCTCGGTTCACGGAATTTTCTGCGGACCATTTGCTCACCTTTACTTCGATGGTATTGGATGCGCCATAGATCAATTTATCACTTATATCATATTTAAAACGGTAAAAGGCTCCCTGATGTTTTGGTCCCGCACTTTTGCCGTTTATTTTTACTTCGGCATCGGTCATCACCCCTTCAAAAACTACAAATACTTGTTGACCTTCCCAAGAGGGAACAACATTAAAGCTCCGCTTATAGTCACCCTGTTCATCGGCATATTGAAAACCTTTTCCAAAGGTTACGTTGTCTCGCCCATAATTATAGTTCCCAAAACCTTGTTGTTCCCAATGCCCAGGCACGGCAATCGTCGTCCACCGTCCACTGTTCCGTCCTCCTGTTACTTTAAAATCCCAGTTTTGCGTATGCTTGGCATCTGTTCCTGAAAGAAATTGGATCTGCTCGTTCATGGTGTGTTGAGCAGAAGCTGGTAACACCGACGAAGCCTGCCATAGAAGCGTTGCAGTTATAAATTGTTTTATAATACGTCTCATTACTTCTGATTTAAATCTTTTGGCGTAACTAACTTTCCATTAATCCGAACACCTTCAAGCTTCCAGTCGGATATATGATTGACCTTGACCGCTTCTTTGACCCCTTTAATATCGCTGTTGATAAAACGTAAATGCTGTACAGGGGACTCGGCATAGGCATTGACATAGATACCATAGTTTCCTCCATCGGAAACCTGTAGGTTCTCAATCCAAATGTTTCGTATTATGGGGATATGCTGTCCCGGATTTTCATAAAACATGTTAAAACGTAGGGCGGCATCCCGATACTGTCCGACGGCAATGCCTTTCAGGAAGATATTCTCGATCGTTCCCCCACGTGATGAGCTGGTCTTGACCCTTAATACCCGATCGAGGTTCGGACTACTCATCTGGCAGTCCAGAGCATAGATATTACGCGCACCGCCGGCAATCTCACTTCCGATTACAATCCCACCATGTCCGTTTTTCATTATGCAGCGCTCTATAATATGATTTTCTGCGGGATGCTTGTTGTCCCGTCCGTCTTCATCGCGTCCCGATTTAATCGCAATACAATCATCGCCGGTATCAAAATAGCAGTCCCGGATAAGCACATTTCTGCAAGCATCGGGATCACAACCATCCGTGTTAGGACCATGTGATTGTACACGAAGGTACTCGATGATTACATTCTCACACATTACGGGGCTGATAAACCACATCGGCGAATTGACCATCTTTACACCAGACAATAGGATATTCTCGCATGCGTAAGGCTGGAACATATATGGTCGTAGGTGGTGACCATCACCGAAGATACGTCTACGGGGATCGATTCGTTCTTTCATCATCATATGCAAGACTTCCCGTGCTCTAAACTGATTGGGCTCGCCTTTTTTCCAGCCATAGCTTTCCCTACCTTTCCATGGCCACCAGTTTTCCTTATCGGCATTTCCGTCAATGGTCCCGTTTCCGGTCACGGCAATATTCTTTTCCTGATATGCATAAATCTGTGGTGAATAGTTCATGCAGTCCATGCCCTCCCAGCGGGAAAGCACCAAGGGATAATCTGCTGTTTCTTGACTGAATACGATAACCGCTTTTTCAGTTAGATGTAAATTGACATTGCTCTTGAGATAGATCGGTCCTGTAAGATAACGCCCCGCCGGAACGATCACCCGACCTCCACCTTTAGCATGGCAGGCTTCAATGGCCTGTTTAAATGCTTCTGTATTTTTGGCGACCCCATCGCCTACGGCTCCATAATCACTTAAAAGGTAATCTTGATCCTTGAAAACAGGAACTATTATATTTTTTCGTATAGCCTCGATTTCCTGCAATGGCTCCGCCGAGGATCGCCATACCTTAAGGTCTTTCTGAGCATAAAGGGATGTCGCAAACAGCAAGGGGCCAGCGCCTAAAATCAGACAGCTCAGTAATTTCTTTATCATCGTTCTTCTATTTATAAATGTCAAATCTGTTTAATGCAATTCCTGTATCGAGTAGGTACACGTTCATTTTTGAAGGCTTTTCACTGTTGATTGTAATCGGTACCTCTATTTCGGCAAAACCTCGCCGCACATTAGTTGACCATTCGGAACCTTCCCGGTTGTTATTGACATCGACAAACTGAGGTTCCTGTCCGTCGATTACAATAGCGAGACGTAAGTGGCGTTCCTTGTGGATAGGTCTGGTCGGTAAGGCCTTAATCGATAATATATAGGTATCTTTTTTTAAATGCAGTTGATAGGATAAGTGTGGAGCTTTCTGGTAAGCTTCATCTGAAAAGGAAATTCCGGTAAAAGGATATCTGGATACACTTTCACCGTCAAGCCCTAGACCTTTAACTAGGATCATACCTTTCTGATCGGCTGATTGCTCATGCCAACCAGTTGCGGCCGGTAATCGCAATATGCCTGGTATGTGCGACACCGAGACCGGTAGTGTATCGTTATAACGTCGGTCGTAATCTTCTTTAGCGCGAACCGGCTGATCTAGGACAGACGGGTCGGCCACATCAGGCATCCCATAAACAATGATATCGCGAGNNATCAGTTATCATTCCGGTCCATTTCCCATTTTCTATCTGCGTATAGCGAGAGGTCAGCTTTTTAATACCCATATAGGCCTTTTTTGCCTGCATTGAAAGTTTACTTACACGTTGCTTATCTGCGCCAGCTTCAAAGCTTTCCTGTGCATAATATATCTTTTGGCTGAGCAGAGATGCGGCATATACCGGATATGCGACCAGCTCAAAGAAGGCATCTTTCTGCAAGCCAGGAACTTTTTCTTCGAGCTTCCGGACCCGCTCCTCTAAAGCTAGATACCGCTCGATCCGCTGCTGTCGGGTCGCAGCATCAAAAATCACCAACCGGGAATGTTCTGCTTTACAAGCTTGCGTTAGGTCATAATACTGCGCTTTAATAGACGCTATTTCTTTAGCTAGAGAATCTCCAAAAGTTTCGCCTGCCCAATATTCTGCATAACGATGTGCGTGCTCCGGTTGCCATTTGTCGACATCATAGGCTAAGTCCAAGAAAAATTCAATTTCCATTTCTCCCGGCTTGATATCGCCCACGTTAACTACCCAGAAACGATCGGCACCAAATTGGTAGGCTTTCGTCATTTCGTAAGAAATCAGGCTCGGTGATGTTGAGCTTAACCAAAGGTAGTCATGGGGTTTCCCCATATAGGATAAATGATAATAGATCCCACTGCCACCGCTACGTTTTTGTTCTTCCGGAGTTGAAAGGCGTCTCAAATAGCCATAATTATCATCTGTCCAAATCAGGGTGACATCTTCCGGTACTTCTAATCCGGCATTATATAATTGCAATACTTCTTTATATGGAACGAAAATTTGTGGAACAGTTTCAGAGCCGACATGTTTTTTCAGCATTTGCCGTTGATCCTGAAAAATAGTATCAAGTAAAGCTATCTTTCCTTTGATAGCCTTCGGCCCGCTCATTTGGCCGTCTCGTACTCCGCGCATACCAATGGTGTACATGCTTTCGAAGTCTTTAGCTTCCCGAACTCGGTCTTCCCAATATTTCTGAACCTGTGCGCGGTTGTTGTCATAACGGTATTCACCTGGTTTAGTACCATATTCGGTTTCATAACCAATCTGCCATTCATAGGTATTGCTCCGGTGCAACATGTCGCAATGGGTTGAGCCAATGATAATTCCATAACGATCTGCAACGATTGGGTTATCCGGATACACCCAAAAGGGCTTCGTGCTGTCATGCATGGCCGGCCAAATTGTATTGGCCCGCAAGCGTAACATCAGTTCAAAAATTTTAGCGTAGGCTTTTGGTCCGAGATCTTTGATGCCAATATCCATATTCCGCGCAGCCCAGGGCTGTAGCCCCCAATCTTCATCGTTTAGAAAAATGCCGCGGTACTTAACAGAGGGCTCTTTCGCAGTGNNCTGCCCTAGGTTCGGGAGCTGCATCTGCCCACCAAGTCCAGGGGGATACACCTAACAAACGGGATAGTTCAAACAAGCCAAAGGCAGCGCCCCGGCGATCGCTCCCGGCAATGACGAGTGCGTCCGTTACACCCGGAAGAGGATTCTGTACGCGCGTAACGCTATAGGTTTCCCAGGATCCTCGTATACCATCACTCTTGATCTTTCCTTCTTTAAGCAACCGATCAATAAATTTGGACTTGCCCACTGTCCCGACAATAATTACACGATTGGCATTTTCGTTCAGTGAAGATAAGATAAGGGGCTTCTTTTGGGTAATCTGCTCAATATCATCCGCAAAACAGGTTGCCGAAACACGCACTACTTCGNNTTAAAATAGGTGCAGCGCTATGTTCATTTACCAGGGGGAAGCTTCCAGTCTGGTTGTTGACGGAAATGGAAAAGGCCGGGGATAGATAGCCCTGCCCATACACTTGAGCAGAACTCATGATAGTCATTATGATCGCGAAACTGGAAACCAGGTAACGTCTGACAAGGCGCTTGCTTATCAGCGCTTGAAAACAATTTTGAACATTCATATGGGCTTATAATAGTTACCCAAAACTAGCTTGATCCGGGAACTAAAAATGGTCCACTTGATGCAAAAAATGTGCGATTTGATGCATTTTTCGCCAAAAAAGCGATTTATAAATGGTTTCTTTTAAATAATTTATGTAAAATTACCTTTTGGATAATCGGTATTTACGCGGTGTGGTACCGTACTGTTTCAGGAATATCCTACCAAAACTCAGNNCTACCAAAACTCGACGCATCTGAATATCCTACCAGATATGCAACCTCGTTCATGGGAATATCTTCTTCTGCCAGTAGTTGTGCAGCTTTTCGTAGTCGTAGGGTTGTAATGAATTCCAGGACGGTTTGGCCTGATGTAGCTTTCACTTTTCTATAAAGTTGAGTGCGGCTCATATATATTTTGGACGCCAGCCATTCTACATCAACGGACTCGCTTGTTAGGTTTTCTTCTATTATTGTAGTCAGTTTTTCCAAAAATGCTTTATCCACGGCGTTTATGCCAAGTACTTTTGTGTCAAAACCCGAGGATTTATCAAAAAGTGCTCGTAACTTCCTCCTGGATTCCAATAAATTCTTGACCCTTGCCATTAACACATTAGAGCTGAATGGTTTACCAATATAGGCGTCGGCACCTGTTTCAAATCCTTCTATCTGATATTGCTCTGACTGTCTGGCTGTCAATAAAACGACAGGGATGTGGCTCGTGGCTTCATTTGACTTTAGGCTCTTGCAAAGTTGAAGGCCATCGTACTCAGGCATCATCACATCGCTAATGACTAAATCAGGAATGGACTCAATGGCGATTTGTAATCCTTCTTTTCCATTTTCTGCTGTTATTACCCGAAAGGTCGAATCGAAAATATCCGACAAATAGTTACGGACATCTACATTATCTTCAACAACCAGCAATAACGGCTGCTCGGATAAATCTGAGGTTATGAAAGAATTTTGGTACTCTAACAGCTCTTCTTCATACTGGGAAGCGATAGGATCAGTTAATCCCGCTGTAAAGACGTTTTCTGCCAAGCTTTTTATGGTAACCTTAAAGGATGTTTGTTTTCCGGGGACACTTGTGACATCTATCGTTCCACCGTGAAGCGTAACAAGATCCTTGACCAGTGCTAGGCCTACACCGGTACCTTTGCTCAATTTTGTGGTTTCCGGTTGATCAATCTGAAAAAATGGGTCAAAAATCTTTTCCAGAAGGGGTTCGGGGATTCCCTGACCGTTATCTGTTACCGATATCTGAATATTTTCTACTTCTGGCAACCGATTCAGTTCTACTGCTACAGTTCCCTTTGGCGGTGTGAATTTAAGTGCGTTAGAGAGCAGGTTATAGACAATCTTTTCGATTACATCCCGGTCAAATGCAATGATGAGTCTTTCAACATCGGAAGAATACGATAACTTGATATCCTGCTGTTCAGCCTGGAATTTAAATGCATCAACAATATTTTTTATATGAAGGGCAATATCGTCATTAACGACATGGAGCTTCACGTGGTCCTCCTCAAGCTTCCTGAAATCGAGCAGCTGGTTTATCAAACCCAGAAAACGAGTAGAGTTGCGGAGCATAACCTCGTAGTAAGCCCGTACCTTGTTGGGGGGACACTGTTGTGAATTAATTTCTCCAAAGGGTCCACAATTAATGTTAGCGGGGTACGGAATTCGTGGGATACATTGGTGAAAAATTTTGACCGCATAGTTTCCAGTTCTTCGGCTTTTTCAGCTTTTAGGCGCTCGATCAATATTTGGTGATTATATTGCTGCCGTGCCCTGATAATGCGGTAAATAAACAATAGTGCAGCGATGACCATAGCGGTATATAAACCATAAGCCCATGCCGTGAGCCACCAAGGAGGAAGTATTATAATTTTCAGAGTGGTAGGTGTTTCATTCCAAACACCGTCGCTATTGGAAGCTTTTACTTTAAATATGTATTCGCCTGGATGAAGGTTGGCATAAGTGGCTGTTCGAGCGGAAGCGTCCGTATAAACCCAGTCTTTATCAAATCCCTCCAGCTGATATGCATAGCGATTCTTGTCAGGATTGGCATATTGCAAAGCAGAAAAGTTTAAAGTAAAACTTCTGAGATCATGTGGCATCTGGATTTTTTTTGTCAGGTATAAAGCTTCTTGGAGAATCACTGTTCCATTAATTTTCTCACCAACAGTTACTGTTCGGTTCAATACCTGTAACTCTGTCAGTAAAACATTGGGTTTGATGGGACTGTCCATTATTTCGCGAGGATTGAAATATACTACGCCATCGATACCACCAAAAAAAAGTTCGCCTGTTTCCGCTAAGGTAGCTCCTGAAGCATCCGTGAATTCATAGTCATCCTGTCCATTGGACACTGCATAATTCCTGACGGCTCCAGTGCGCGCAGTAATTTTGGAGATCCCTTTTTTATGGGCAACCCAGATATATCCCTCTTTGTCCGCTATTACCTTAGTTATATATTGGTCGGAAAGCCCGTTAGCCATGGAGAATCTTTCAGAAGAGTTGAGATCGGCAGCGATTTTACAAAGTCCGTTGGCCGTTCCCACCCATATTTTCCCTTCAATATCTTCAGCTATCGAATAAATACGCTTATCCGGTAATAGCGCATTAGGTCCATCTGCTTTAATCGGAATGGGTGCTTTGAGAGCACCTTTTGTTTTATCTCTGGGAAAAAACAAAAGGGCCCCATATTCAGAACCTAACCATAAGTTATTTTTTGAATCAAAATAAAAACATCCCGATCCTGGTATTCTGAAAAAGGCATCGAGATTTTGTTTGATAAAGTGCTGTTCTTTCGGAAAAAACTTATAAATACCATCAAAAGCGCACAGCCATAGTTCTCTGTTTACGGGATCTTCGATTATGGAATAAAAGCGGGAAAGCTCTTTGGACTGTCCGATTGTATTCGTAAATTTTTTTGAAGTTCCGCTTTTAGGGTCAAAAACGGTTAATGATGTTCTGCCGCCTATCCAGATATTGCCTTCTGCATCTTTATATAAAGCTGTGATGCTTTTATCAGATAGCTGTAGAGGCGCCTTTGTTAACTTGTTTTTTGCTCTATCAAATAGGAGTAGACCTTTGTCATTTGTACCAATCCAAATTTTGGAGCGTTCGGCCAATAGTGACCTTGCAGGGACGTTACCGGAGAATGGCCCAATATCACTAATGTTAATATGTTTGAATTTTTTTGCGTTAAGGTCGGCTATTCCGATACCAGAGGTCGTAGTTCCGAGCCATAAGATACCGTTCTGATCTTTGTAAACGCAATTGACATTGCCATCATAAAGGCCACTTCCATTCCCGACATAATCTGAGAAGACAATATGCTCCGTAGTTGAAGATAATGAATAAGTGCCAATTTTTTCGTTAAGGAAACTGGATAGACTATGAATGGCATCTAAATTCTTAAGTCGGTTTGTAGAATCTTTGATGTACTGTGGAAGTTCCTTTTCGTCGAAGCGCGTGAAATTGTCGGCCTCATAATTATACCTGCAAATCTGAGAATTGAACGTGGAGATCCAAAGTATACCATCTTTGTCTTTATAGATATAATGTATTCGATTATTGTCGATTGAAGTTGAATCTTTGGGAATCGTTCTATAAACCTTGAAATGATAACCGTCATATCGGGCAAGACCGTTCCATGTGCCGAACCACATAAAGCCATACTTATCCTTTACAATAGTCCTTACCGTACTTTGAGGCAGTCCGTCTTTGACCGTTAGATACTGGAAGTTTAACTCTTGCCCTTGTCCGAATAACGAATACTGTAGACAGATTAGCAACAAAAATAATCTTAAAAAATAGGGCATATCAGATACTGCGATTCATAATGTAGAAAAAACCATTGGATATTTTAAAGACCACGTATATCAAAATTACAAAATATGGTTCAGTGATTTATATCTAATTTCTTTTTTAGCATCTGGACCAGATTCTGCGCAGCTATTTACTGAAATCAATATTAAGTCTCAAATCAGCCATTAGAAGCCTAAATATCAGTAATAGGCTAATATTGGTCATTTGTCTTCTTGAGCGCTTCTGAATGATTTGCCACAAGTAAAATTATTCCATGACAACAACTTATGCTATTTCGATCACCTAAAAAAGCCCTTCACGCATCGCATAAAAAATCATCGACAAATAATTTTATTACTATATAGTATATGCAATAGATTTAGACATCAGAATCAGTACAGATGAGCAGTGGATTAAGGCTATTCGCTACGGACTGCGGGCAATGGTTATTAAATGATTAGCAGATTAATAGATATACCCAAGCTTTCCGTAGGATATATCCTCGAAAGTTAACTCTCGACGGAACGAGTTTTCAAACGCTAAGATGATTTTTTAGGGTAAAGGTATTTTCTTGACTGAGAAGAAATTAAGTAAGAAAAAAAGAGGGAATTAAAATTTTAATTCCCTCTTGTGATCCCGCTGGGATTCGAACCCAGGACCCATACATTAAAAGTGTATTGCTCTACCAGCTGAGCTACGGAATCTTACTTCTTTGTTTTTGAACTATCGTTCCTTGTTTGAAGTGATGCAAAGATAGGGTTAATCTATATTTCTCGCAACTATTTTGAGGTTAAAAATGCGTTTTAAATGCTTAGCGCTTCATTTTTAGTTGATTATTTTTGTTTTTTAAGATAAATACTCCCGATCTTCATCTGATAATTTTGGTTTCCCGCTATTATTTTCCTCATCGGCCAGATCAAAATCACGATTAGTTTCTATTCTTTGCTGCTTTTTTCCGATTTTCAGCAGATTTATAAATAAAATTCCCGAAATGAAAAAAGTTAATAGAAGCTTCCATAAAGCTATTTGTGTTTCCCCAAGCAAGTTAAATTGAACAGATTGCGGGTTTCTTACACAAATAAGTGTGATTATAACCGATAGTATGACTAAAAAGATATTACGCATGTTAGTGATTGCTAGTTGTTGTCTTTCAGGAACGAATATAGGGAATATCTATTTTTAATCGATATCGATCCTTACACGATTTAATGTCAGAGATTTCAAAAAAACTGAAACCGAACCAAAGTTCGTGCCTGCAGCAGCATTATTGTGGACAACAAGATGTGGCACGTTGAGAACGAGTTCGGTGCCAAAGCGATACTCGTGATAGATTGTATACAAAATAGGGGGGCGCTTTATGAAAGTAACATCGCTTCCGAAAGTTTAACAAGCTGGCTGAGAGTGGTTTTTTCTTTGAGAAGGACATCATGGAAAGGGGCCGGCACCATGATTTTAAATGTTTTCCGCACAGTTTTTACGAGGAAAAGAGCACCATGGACTGTTTGTTTTTCGTCGATGATCAAGGTGTGTTGGCTGACCAATTGATTTCCTAATTTTTCTTTCTCTATGAGCTGAATAAGTTGTTGCATCGTATCATAATATTTAGCCAAAATTACCAAATACTTTGCATTTTTTGCTTTTTTTCTCGTCGACTGAATTTAAAATATATCTATTTCTTTTTGCGCTTTATTAACTTTTTAGCACTTGATAATCGTTTTAGCAAGTGCAAGTTTCTAAAATTTGGCGCAATCGATTGCGTATTTAGTTCGCTAAAATTCAGCTAATGAGTGTGATGTGTGTGCTAAAACTTAGTTTACTTTTTTAGCTTTGTGCAACAAATATCCAATAAACTATTATGAGTGGTATAACAACACTAGGACAATTTATCATTGAAAAACAAGCTGATTTTCCCTATGCTAAAGGTGAGCTTTCTAGGCTATTACGCGACATTGGTATTGCTGCGAAGATTGTTAATAGGGAGGTCAACAAAGCGGGACTCGTCGATATTTTGGGCGATGCAGGGCAGGTCAATGTACAGGGCGAGGGACAAAAAAAACTAGATGTATACGCCGATGAGCAGTNNTGAGTGCTGTGTGGTCGCTTCTGAGGAACATGAATATCCGGTATATATACAATCCGGAGTTTCCAAAAATGCCAAATATATTGTCTGCATTGACCCACTAGATGGCTCAAGCAATATTGACGTCAATGTATCTGTAGGAACGATTTTTTCGATTTATCGGAGAATTTCGGATACGGGTGTATCTTGTCATACCAATGATATTTTGCAACATGGTACCAAGCAAGTGGCTGCAGGGTATGTGATCTATGGAAGTTCGACGATGCTGGTTTATACAACCGGTAAAGGAGTGAATGGTTTTACTTTAGATCCTTCTATTGGTGAGTTTTGCTTATCACATCCTGATATGAAAATTCCTGATGAAGGTCATATTTATTCGATCAATGAAGGAAATTACTCCAAGTTTCCTAGTGGCGTCAAACAATATATTAAATATTGTCAAATGGAAGATATTCCAACACAACGTCCATATGCTTCGCGATATATTGGTTCAATGGTAGCAGATATCCATCGAAATTTATTAAAAGGGGGGATCTTTCTTTACCCAACAACATCTGCACATCCGAATGGTAAATTAAGGTTGATGTATGAATGTAATCCGATTGCTTTTATCATTGAACAGGCTGGTGGAAAAGCTTCAAACGGATACCAACGCATACTGGATATTGAGCCTAAAAATTTACACCAAAGATCAGCAGCATTTTTAGGAAATACTGATATGGTGGAACTTTTGGAAGACTTCCTGAAAAAATATAGCGATTGATTCTGTAGTGATTCGGTGACACATCAGATTTTTTAGACAATAAGATTTATTTATCTTTGTCTTCAGAAAATGGCTTCATTATTGCGAAGCCATTTCTTTTTCAATATTTGAAGTATGTATCGTTTTTTAGTTTTTATTTCATTCGTTTCAATAGTATTTTTTTCCTGTAAAGAGAATCCTCCGACGTATGGAGATGTTTTAGCCAAAGAATTTGAGCAGAAATCGTATGCTGACTTTGACACTACTGCTTATGTTAAAGTTTTCAATGAGGTTTATAGCAGGGAGAAATCCCAATTACATAACCCGAGCTGGATGAAAGAATTAGCTGATTCGACAAAAGGAATGACTTTAATCGCGGCACATTTATTCGATGGTAGCATCGATACAATGTTGAATTACTTTGAGCGAAGTGAAGAGCATGGGTTACGCACAAGTTATTTCCATACATCGGCAATCAAGGAGGCATNNGGACGTTGCAGATGCGTACCCTCTTTTGGCTAAACTTGACTTATTAGGAACCGATGCTTTTGTTGCTTATGTAAGCAGCATAAAATATGGTGTCATAAATCCAAAGAGGTTATATGGAAGATATTTTGTTCCTCAAAAGCGTATGAACTACGGCAAGGTGGTCCACTTATTGGACAGTGTAAAAGTTGGAACCGTCTTAGCAGATATACAACCTAAAAATCAATATTATACGAAATTTCAGGACCTATTGGAAAATGGCAACTTAAATAATGCGGAACGAAGACAAGTATTGATGGTTTTGGAGAAGTTGCGTTGGATGGGAAGCTCTTTTCCTGAGAAATATGTCTTTGTAAATATTCCCGAACAGCGCTTACATATCGTGGAAGAAGGAAAGACAAGTCAGTTGATGAATGTTTGCGTTGGTGAAACTGAGAACCCGGCTTTTTCTAAAAAGGGGGAGAACCATGAAACTCCCGTGATGCAAGGTATACTAGATGCTATGCAAGTCAATCCTGTATGGAATATACCGAGCAGTATTGTGAAAAAAGAATTGTTGGCTAGTGTAAGAAATAATCCGAACTATTTGGCATCGCGTAATATGGTTGCATATTATAAGGGGAAACAAGTAGATCCGGCAACAGTCAACTGGAATTCAGACTCTGTAGAACATTTTCGTTTTAAGCAGAATCCCGGTTCCGACAATTCTTTGGGAAACGTGAAGTTTTTATTTGAAAATCCTTATTCTATCTATCTACATGACACGCCTGCAAAACAGATGTTCGGTCAGACAAATCGTGCGGTTAGCCATGGTTGTGTTCGCGTAGAAAAGCCTGTTGATCTGGCATCTTATCTGGTGAATAATGAGAAACAAGCTGAGAAGATTGCAAAGGAAATTACAACGGACTCGATATCAAAGTCACGTTGGGTAACGCTAAAACGGCCAATGCCTGTTTACATTACCTATTATACGACCTGGTTGGATGATGAGGGTAAAATTGTCTCTTATCCAGATATTTATGGTTATGATCCTCGTTTGAAAGAGGCTCTAAAAAAATATTGGGCAGATTAAAAAAAAGGCTTAACTCTTCAGTTAAGACTTTTTTTGTAATTGTGTATTTTAAAGGTTGTTAAAAAATAGTAACAATGCCATACCGTATCAATATTCCGAATTATAGGCAAGTGCCAATCGGATAAATGGATAGTCCTTATTGACATTGTTGTGGTTTTTATAATGGCCTTCTAGCCTAAAATAGCCGGAGTAAAGATTTACGCCAAAATTCTTCCAGATACGAAGTGAAGCGTTTGTTGAGACTGTGTGTAGATAGTGATGCGATTTATTGCCACTAATTGTGATGAAATAGCTGCCACGGTAGTCAATCCCAAATTTGAACCGTGTTAGTGTGCTTAATGTTGCCGATGCACGGATATCTGCTCCAGGGCCGTAGTCATAGGTACGGCTTTCGCCGAAATGGAGATAGGGGTCGGGCACGGCTGCCAGTACAACTGGACCTCCACCCAAGATGGTTGCTAGCTTCGTATTTTGGCCGATAGCAAAATTGGATAAAACGTTATAATTGATACTTTGGGAGCCGTAATAAAAGGCTTCGTTGCGAAGAAAGTCGAAATGGGCAGAAAGGATGCCTCGGTGTCGGCCCGTCCAGTTGGAGAAGATACGATTTCCATATAGCGACGCATATATGTTGACCGCGTTTACGACAGAACTATCGTCTGATCCAACTTCTAGGTTTAAAAAAAAGTCATCAAATGGTTTCTTTTTATCCAAGTCGTCATTTGTATAGATGAGTTTTATGCGTGCAAAAATATCATTCTTCCCTTTGCTCAATACATTATGTTCCTTCGCGTCGAATCTCCTAATTCCCAATTCTACTTCGGTATGAACCAAAGAACTGTCTATAACAGCACCTTTAACAGTGTTTCCCCAGCGGCCATCAAGCAGACGGTTGAGCCCGTTCATGGGATTGACGAGCATAGCCAGAATTTCTTTCTTATTCCGTTGCCCTTTGGTAAGGCTTGGCCTTGAGAGGATATGGTGTGANNGAAAAATGGTACCTCCAAAACTTGTATTGATGATATCGTTAATGGAAGGTGGTTCCGTTTCACCGGCTGTTTCCCAAACGTAGCTTCCAGCGACAGTGGCTAACGTAGATTGTAAAAAACTGTAGTTATTGGAACGAAAGGAATTAAAATAAAATTGACCATGATAAGGGTGCGCTATTTGATTGGTGGCAAATAGGTTGTCGTCCCATGTCCAAGCGGAGAACTTTAAATGACTAAAAAAATTTTTAAAGGAGATATGTGATACGGGGTCTTTACGAATGAAATAATTGACCGAGGCGGGAATTGCCTGAATAGAAAACCATTCTACACCAGCTCTTAGAAAATTCTTTTTTTGATAGTTGGAAAGGCTGTCAGGTAACCTTACATCAATTTGGTAGCGATATAAGGCACCTTGTTTTATCGGAAAAGCCAAACGCCCTTGCTCGGTATTTTTACTGCTAAATGTACTATCGGCTCGAGCTAATGAATCTCTGTCGGCGAATGAGGCTGATTTGGCCACCTTAATAGCTGTAACTTGTATTGTAACAAACAAAATAACTAAAACCAAGAAATGATTGCATCGGTTGATATGTTGTTTATTTTGGATTGGCATACTGTTTTGCGATAAAATTCGTAAACAATAACAAATCTAAATTAAAAGTGTTTTTAGGTGCGGGTTTTCTTGCAGTTTTTAATGCTTAAATGCTTGTCGATTTCTTTAACGGATTATTACCTTTGCAGCACTTTATANNGACTATCTCTTCGCAGCTGTTGTGTTAGCGGGTATTTTACAGTTTTTGGTCGGCCTTTTCAAATGGGGGAAGTTTGTGCGTTTAATTCCGCAACCTGTGATGTATGGTTTTTTGAACGGGTTGGCAATAATCATCTTTATGGCACAAGTGGTCCAATTTAAGACCGATACAGGTAGTGGATTAGAATGGATGACGGGCCCGACCTTGTATATTATGGGTGGATTAACATTATTGACTAGGCTCATTGGGATCGGTTTCCCGCGTATCACAAAAGCAATCCCTGCTTCATTGGTCGCAATATTGGTTGTCTTTGGATTAGTCTCCATCTTGGGGATAGAAACCAAAAAAGTGGTGGATATTGCATCTGTCAGTGGATCTCTGCCGCATTTGCATTTGCCGAATGTACCATTAAATTGGGAAACATTACAGTTGATTTTTCCTTATTCTCTGGTGATGGCAGGGGTGGGACTTGTGGAGTCCCTTTTGACACTCAATATGGTTGACGAAATTACCGCCAGCAAGGGAAATGCAAACCGTGAATCTATGGCCCAGGGTATTGCGAATACAGTAAATGGATTTTTTGGAGGCATGGGAGGCTGCGCGATGGTCGCACAAACACTTGTTAACTTAAATGCAGGGGCACGTACCAGATTATCTGCATTTATTGGTGCGATGACCATTTTATTGATTATTTTGGTGGGTGCGCCTTTTATCGAACAGATTCCCATGGCTGCGCTAGTTGGCGTAATGATGATGGTCGCAATAGGTACCTTTCAATGGGTGAGCTTTCGTATTGTCAATAAGTTTCCCAAGTCGGATATTTTTGTAGGTATTCTCGTTGCAGGAATTACTGTTCTATTACATAATCTAGCTTTGGCAGTGCTCGTTGGAGTAGTCATATCTGCTCTGCTATTTGCCTGGGACAATGCCAAACGTATCCGTGCAAGAAAATTCATAGATTCAGAAGGCGTAAAACATTATGAACTATATGGGCCACTTTTTTTTGGTTCTACAGCCAATTTTCTTGATAAATTCGATGTATTGGAAGATCCCGAACGTGTAATCTTGGATTTTAAAGAAAGGCGCGTTGTGGATATGTCTGCTGTGGATGCTTTGCATAAGATTACTCAACGCTACGCAGCGCAACAGAAAAAGATCGAAATCTGGCATCTGAGTGAAGATTGCCGCTCTTTGCTAAAAAATGCAGCGGGGGTAGCAGTTGTTAATATCAAGGAAGATCCAACCTATCAAGTGATGCCNNTCGAAAAATAATTCATTACCCTGTCTTGAAGGAATGCTTATAGGGCATTCCTCGAGGTGTAAGATATCAAAATGCGATTGAAATAGTTCATGGTATTCTCTTTTGCTTCCACCAAATGGGGGACCCGGTTGAGAAAACTCTCGTTGAAAGAGTAATCCTGCGAGCCGACCATGAGGACTGAGAAGCTTGTGCATCTGTCGTACATACTCTTTTCTTAAAGATGGATCCAAAGCACAGAAAAATGTTTGTTCGAGAATGTAATCGTATTGTCTATCAAATTGGAAAAAATCTTGACAGATAATCTGAATAGTCGTATTCTCCTTAAGCTCTTGGCGAACTTTCTTAACAAGGGAAGGAGCTATATCCAGCAACGTCAAATGCTGATAACCTTTTGCGAGAAGGGCCTTTGCTTCATGCGCATTCCCGCATCCGGGAATTAATACAGATGCAGTTTTTGGAATTGATTGCTCAACATAGTTGACGATTGCTGGAGATGCATAGCCGATGTCCCAACCTGTTTGTTGTTTTTTATAACGATTATCCCAATACTGTTTGTCTAATTGTCTTGAATCCATTTTTGTTTTACCGATACATACGGTATCGATTGGTAATTTTAATAAATAATAGCGGATAATAAAGACGATATAATTCAGCAGCACGTGATATACACGTATTGGCCTCTATTGCTGTTGCTTTATCGCATGATTTAGTTCTATTGAAGAGACTTTTTTTAGCCTAAAACATCAAAATTGATATTTTTTTTTAGAATGATAATTTTACCTTGTTTCTTCGGTGGAAAATTGCTAATTTAATAATGATTCTTGAACCTGAATGTAACGGATCCCGATAACAAACCTTATGGGTTCCTTATTCTTGAAAACGACAATTTATAACCAATTAATGGATTAAGGTATGGTACACAAAGTAGTTTCCCTTGTATTGGGAGGAGGTCGAGGGTCGCGCCTTTTCCCATTGACACAACAGCGTTCGAAGCCAGCTGTTCCTATTGCAGGAAAATATCGTTTAGTAGATATTCCAATTTCGAACTGTCTGAATTCTGGCTATAATAAGATCTTCGTGTTGACGCAGTTCAATTCAGCCTCTTTGAACACACACATTAAAAATTCCTACAATTTTAGCATTTTTAGTAAGGGATTTGTGGATATCCTTGCGGCGGAACAGACAAATGAAGGGGATCGTTGGTTTGAAGGCACAGCAGATGCTGTTAGACGTACTCAGAAGCATCTACTTAACGTAGATTATGATTACATCCTCGTATTGTCTGGCGATCAGCTTTATCAGATGGATTATTCAAAACTTGTCGACTTTCATGTAGAGAATGGCGCTGATTTGACTGTCGCTACGATACCTGTCAATGGTCGTGATGCAACGGGATTTGGTATTTTGAAAGCGAACGAAGTTAATGAGATAACGGCTTTCACTGAAAAGCCAGACAAAGAAGAAGTGCTCAAATGGAGTTCAGAAGTATCGGAGGATCTCGAAAAACAGGGGCGGCGATACCTCGCGTCCATGGGAATTTATGTGTTTTCCAAAAATATACTGCGCAACCTATTAATCGCGAATCCAGGGATGGACTTTGGAAAAGAAATTATTCCTGACGCAATTGAAGCTCTGCGTGTCTTGAGCTATCAGTTTGACGGTTATTGGACAGACATTGGCACGATAAAATCTTTTTTCGATGCCAATATTGGATTGACNNTTGATGAGACAGTTTATACACGTGCGCGTATGCTCCCGCCATCTAAAATTTCAGGTACGACGTTAAACAATACTATCATTGCAGATGGATGTATTTTAAACGGAGACAAACTGGATCGTTCGGTTATCGGTATTCGGTCTCGCATAGGGGAAGGAACTGTGATTAAATCTACGTATATGATGGGAAGCGATTATTATGAACAATTGGAAGAAGTATTAGAGCTTGGCAATACTCAAAAACCACCACCGGTTGGCGTGGGAAAACGTTGTTATATTGAAAACGCTATTTTAGATAAAAACTGCCGTATCGGAGATGATGTGCGAATCATCGGTGGGGTGGGGCTAAATGATGGTGATTTCGCTACCCATATGATCTGTGATGGGATTGTTGTCGTGAAAAAAGATGCGGTAATTCCAAACGGTGTAACGATCGGATTTTAATCGGACTATTATTTTATTATTAAAAAGTCCGTTCCATTTGCAGTAGCAAAGTAACGGACTTTTTAATAATGAGCTTTGTTCTATAGAGCAAGCTGAGTAGATTATCATCAAATTTGCTGTGAAGAAAAATGATGTAAAAAATGATGGATAGCAAAAAACTTGTTATGCTATATGGTATCCTGGTTTTACTTTTAGTATCGCCAATTGTCTCTTTTGCGCAATTTTCGTCGCAACACGTTGCTGATTTAAACAGAGGTCGAAGCTTTTTTAGCAAAATTCCTTTTAAAGAACTGGCAATTCCTGTGGGATTGATATCTTATGGCGTTATCGCTAGGCAAAATCCTTTTCTAAAAGGAACAGATGAAGACATCAGAGGTGTTATTGCAAAAGGAAACCATCCGGAAATTAAATTGGACGATTACAGTCGGTTAGTGGGTACAGTCAGTGTCTTTGCATTGGATGCCGTGGGAATTCCTGCTAAACATAACCTTCGGCAGCGGATATTCACAGCAGCGGTATCAAATATTATTATGACTTCGGCCGTGAAGATCATGAAATCCAGTATTCCTGTTTGGCGTCCAGATAATTCTGAAAATAACTCCTTTCCTTCAGGACACACAGCGACAGCATTTGTTGGTGCCGAACTCCTTTGGCAGGAGTATAAACACGAATCCATTTGGTACGGTATTGCGGGGTATACGATCGCTGCTGGAACAGGGTATTTGCGTATGTATAATGATAAACATTGGTTTTCGGATATAGCCGTGGGAGCAGGGATTGGTATTTTAAGTACTAAGATTTCTTATTGGTTACTTCCTCTAGTTGATGACCGATTGCAAAGTCGCGGTAAAAATTATGTTGTATTGCCAACGTACAATGGTAGGCAATTTTGTCTAAATGCAAATCTAAATTTTTAAGAACTTTTATTGATCTTGTGGGCATTTAGCGTTCAAAAACAACAGTTTTTGAGGGTGTTTTGACTATACTTGAGTGTTATAGAAGTAAATAAGCATGACACCACAGAACGGTTATATCATACATACCTTTTATCTTGTGTAGTAAACTAATTCATTGAACCAATAATAGATTAATATGAACCTAAAGAAGTTTTCGGTCATTTCGTTTGCGCTGCTGACGCTTTCCGGATGTCAATCCAATTTACAGAGAGAGCATGTTGAAATTAATGATTCCAACTCACCGCTGCACTTAATGAAACCTGAATATCCAGTTATGTATGGGGAAACGACACTCGACAGTATCAGTTCGGATATCGATCGGATATATACTTATTTGGATCGTGTTACCCCGATGGCTTTGGAGGAAAGGGGAAGTCAAACCGCAGTAACGGACGTAAATAAAATCGATACAAATACGATATTCAAGAAGGGTGACTTCCGCTTGATAAGTTAGGAATGGGGTGTCACTTATGGGGCAATGTTAAGGGCGAGCGAAACAATGCAAAATCCAAAATATGCTGAATACACACATAATAGATTAGAATTTATTGGAAAAGTGTTGCCGTACTTTCAAAAGCTGGAGTCAAAAAAATCGGGATATCGTTCGCCGGTTCATTCTGTGTTACAACCACATGCTTNNCTTTGGCGCAAATGTCTCAATTTACTGGAGACAACAAGTACATGGATGAGGCTATTAAACAATTTTGGCTCTTTGCAGACAAAATGTATGTTGTTGAGAAAGGGCTCTATCGACACGGTTGGGTTGAAGGAATGGAACCACATCCTGCCTTTCATTGGGCAAGGGCGAACGGATGGGCATTATTGACCAAAGTTGAGTTGTTGAATGTTCTGCCAAATGAACATGAAGCAAGACCAAGACTTCTTGCGCAGTTTAAAAAGCATNNGATTGTATTGCTAGGGGTATCAACGCAGGGTGGTTAGATGCTAAAGCCTATGGACCAATGGTATTGCAGGCCTGGAATGCCGTCCATTCTAAAATCAATAAAGAAGGTCAAGTAGAAGGAACTTGTGTGGGAACAGGAATGGGGTTTGATCCAGCATTTTATTACTATCGGCCCGTTAATAAATTTGCAGCTCATGGATACGGCCCCGTCATTATGGCTGCCGCAGAGGTCTATCAGCTCATTAAAAACAATAAATACGTAATTAACGATAGTTCGATACAATTTTAACAAATTGAACATGACAATCTAAAATACATGCTGGGAATTGCTAATTATTATTTTTCATATTAAATATCCGACGCAGCACTATCATTTTTTTTTTTTGTTGGGTTGATATCATGTTAAATTTTTAAAAGCAAAAACTGTTTTAAAATAATAGACAGACAAGTTTGTCTATGTTGTATTTTTGTTTTACATTTGCGCTATAACAACTGAGGAAGTGATCAAAGAAATAAACATGATTAGGATCGGTTGTTTGTAAAAATGAATAAATAAGAATATTTTAAATTTTAAAAAAATGGAACAGAAACACCCGGTACCACCGTTTACATTTGAAAGTGCGTTGGTAAAAATTCAAGCTGCAGAAGATGCATGGAACACTCAGGATCCTGAGAGAATTTCAAAAGCCTACACAATCGATAGCGAGTGGAGGAACAGAGACAAATTTGTTAATGGGAGAGAAGCCATTGTTGAGTTTCTTTCTGACAAATGGAAGAAAGAGCTGAACTATAAACTCAAAAAGGAGTACTGGGCACATACGGATAACCGTATTGCTGTAAGATTTGAATACGAGTATATGAATAAAGAAGGTCAATGGTTCAGGGCCTATGGTAACGAAAATTGGGAATTCGACGAAAATGGCCTAATGAGAAAACGATATGCAAGTATAAACGACTTAGCAATCAATGAAGAGGATCGTAAATTTAAATAGGGATGATTTATATAAGTGGAATTGGCATCAAAAAATATCAGATTATCCAGTTCCACTTATATCAATTTTCAAAATTACGTGCTTATAAATATAAGTGACAAATTTTTCTATACCAAACGGTCGACAATTATTTTTGATCGTTCGATCAATTGATTTGATTTAAACATTTTGCTTTCCATAATTGAGCTTTCAAATAGCATATAGATATGTTCTGAGATATTTTCGTCACTTACAAGCGAGGAAAAATAGGCCCTTAGGTCTTTCTTGTGCTCCTGAATCACTTTCAGGATCTTAATATTACCGTTGGGTATTTCTGCCAGGATATTTAAGAAACTACATCCTCTAAAATCTTCCTTCGAATTCATATGGATCAAAAAGTCGAATGATGAAATAATTTTTGATTTCACGTCAGTTTTTTCATTTGTAAAATTGTACAGCTGATCAAACCAATCTTTGTGTCTAGCCTCCAAGAATGCGACACAAAGATCNNCTTGCTTTGGCCACATTTGCTTCAGAAATGATCTGATTTATTCCAGTTGAGTTATAGCCCTGATTAGCAAAAAGGTCTATTGCTTTCTCTAAAAGTCTTTCTTTTGGTAATGCCATTATACTACTTGTTTTACAACACAAAGATAATACTTTAAATCTACAAATAGACAAACTGGTCTGTGCAGGCTTGTGATTTTAATTTTCTAGTTACTGGAGTAGAAATTAATCAGTTGAATTCCTGGAATGAAAACGGTGAAATATTGTACAGATTAGAAATGATTTATCCCGAAATGGCTTTCATTAATTTAGAAATAAATTAAACTTTTCCACGTGGGTCGTCGATATGAATTTTTGAGACGTCATAGCGAACCCCTTCACGATCAAGAATTCTAACGTTGTTCACAACAGTACTCAAAGCTTCTAAAAATGTTTCCGAATTTTCGTGGCGTTCATAAGCTTCTTCATCTTTCCAGCCTTCCAAAAGATGAAATGTATTTTCATCCGTCAAATCTTGAGAGAATGCATAGTAAATACATCCTTCCAGCTCGTTTGCTGCAATCATTTCGGGAATAACGGCATCAATAAAAATTTGTCTATCTTCTGGATGTACCTTGTAATAGGCGCTTACCGTAATTTCGGTGGTTTGTGTCTTATCGTGATTATTGGATGTTCCAATTTTTTGTGAATGATTCATATTATTTTATTTAAAATTGATGATTAAAGAAAGGTGACAAACTCTTCAAATGGCTTGCGTACTTTTTCCAGCTTTAAGTTCCAGTCATTTTTCGGGTCGCGGTATCCCAAAGCCAAAAGCATTGAACTTCTTAAACCTTTGGAGGGAAGTTTCAAAAATTCGTCAAGCGCTATCGGATCGAAACCTTCCATCGGCGTAGAATCTATTTCCTCGGAAGCAGCTTCAACAATTGCTAAACCTAATGCAATATTTGCCTGTTTTGCTGCGTGATGAAAATTTTCCTCTATGCTCATATTTCCGAAGAACTGCTTTGAAAATTCTCTTTGTCTGTCATATTTAGCAGAATCAACATTTCGTTTTTTCGTTAGATAATCGAATACGTAATCAATTCTTTCTTTAGAATATTCGTCCCACACTGCAAAAACCAAAAGATGCGAAGATTCTATAATCTGAGGCTGATTCATAGCGATGGGCGATATTTTCTTTTTGATTTCGGGATCACTGATAACGATAATTTCGTAAGGCTGTAATCCAATTCCTGAAGGAGCCAGATGAGCCGCTTCCAATATGTTATTTATCTTTTCGGGGGGAATTTTCGCTCCTGTCATTTTTTTCGTGGCGTATCTCCAGTTCAGTAATTCTATTATATTTTTCATTTGATATTAGTCTTAAACCAAGGCAAATGAAGAATTATCATTTACCTTGATTAGTTTAAAATTTAGAAGATGCCTAACTGGCCTAAAAGTATCGTTGCGGCGGTATAACAATGGAATGATTTTATCTTTCCGTTCTCGATTTTGAACACATCACAACAAGGTGTCTGCATTGTTTTATTGGTCGCAGGAATAGTTCCGGAAGGTAACTCAAGTGGACCTTTATGAGTTCCGTTTAAAGATAATTCCACTACTACCGTATTCTCATTTTCCAAGACATAGAGATCATACAATTCCCTGTGCATATCTGGAAAAGCTGTTGCGTAAACATCTACAGTTTTGCCGATGTCTTGTCCATAATACTTGGTTCCGGCAGATACGTCCCAGAAATAGCCGTCTTCTGTAAAAAGATCTACAAAACCTTGCGTATCCTGTTCTTCTGCGATCCTGTACAATTCACGAATTAGTGTTTCGTTGGCTGAACTCGGATTAATTACTGATGCTTTCATACTTTTTTATTTTAAATATTAAAAATTGATTTTGATTAAATTTATTGAAAGAGAGGGAACAAAAATCCTATTGATGAATCCTCGTTAACCGATTNNTATTTTTTGCTGTCTACAAAAACGTATAGTTTCACAGCTTTTCCATTTTCGAAAACGAATAAATCCATTCCTGTAACAGCGTCTGGTTTTTCGGGAGTTCCATTTTGCCAGTATAATCTTGCGATGTTGTGATTAACATCTATTGCTTTGATCTGAGCAAATTTAGAATTTGGACTTTTTTGTTGTAATCCATCCACAAAACCATTAATTTCTTTGTGACCTACAGCTATAAAGTGACTGTCTACCATTTCAATATTGTCCGCATAGATTTTTGACATCAATGCTTCACGTTTTTTAAGGTCTCTCTCGTTCCAGATTGCTAAATGTCCTTCTACTAAAGATTTAATCTCATTTTCGGAAAGTGGTTTTGAATCTGATTTTTCAGTTTGGTTTTTCACAGCATCTTTAGGTGACCATAAAATCGTTGCTGGATTTTTTTTCTCGTAGCCTTTTCCATTAGGATAAGAAACCAATTCCATTTTAGAACCCCAAGGTGTTACGAAGTACACCCAAGTTTCACCTTCTGTATCTCCCGATGGCATCAAAAATGGTTCTCCTAAAAATTGTACGCCTTTGCTTTTCAGATAAGAAACGCTTTTGCTGATATCATTGGTGTAAAAAGCAATATGACTTGCTCCGATATCATCTCCTCCAGGCTGTTGTGAACTTCCTTTATTGTCCTGATATTCGAATAGTTCGATGTTGGCTCCCGTTCCTGCTTTTACCATTTTAAATGATACCGGACCGGTTTTGAGATTCATGCGATTATTCTTTTTCCACGCATCATCCAAAGGAATCGGACCCAAACTGGTGACCGCTGAAAACCCTAAGACATCCGTGAAAAAGTCTACTGCCTGTTTCATATCCGGAACGTTGATTCCCACGTGGTCGATTCCAAGAATTCCTGTTTTTTCCTGTGCCGAAGTGTTTGAAACCGCTGCTGATAATAAAAGTGCGCTTGCTACTGCTGCTGCGTTGGCCTTGATTTGTTTTTTTAAATTGCTCATTGTGCTATTATTTTTGTTGTTATTTTATAAAGCAAATCTCCAACATTTAGTGGTCTCCTTCCATTGACAAAAGCTTGAAAAAAAAACAAACAAATGTCAATGAAATTGAACTTTATTTAAGATACATTTGAGGTTTTGCTTTTATGTTTAGATATAAAAAAAAGGTTGAAGCGTAAATTCTTCAACCTTTGTCTATTCAATTTTGTAATTAGTTAATCGCTATATTTTGCTAGCCATTTAGCTTTCAATTCGGCTCTTGCANNGGAACCTTCTTTCATCTGTATCAATTCCAAAATACCATTTGCAATGGTTTGCGGATTCATATTGAATTCTTTCATCTTGCCAAATAATGCTGCTCCGATCGCGTTGAATTGCTCCGTTGCTACTGGGTCGTAGCGCTCTGCTATTTCAGGTTTGTCAGCATTAACTCCATTTTTTTCCCCCGTATTCATTTCTGTAGGATAAACTCCGGGCTGGATGGAAACGTTCTCAATATTGAACTGTTTTAATTCATCCTGCAAACCTTCTGTAATGCTTTCAACACCAAATTTCGATGCAAAATATGGAACCATAAAAGGAGAAGTATGTGCGCTTGCTCCGGAAGTGATGTTGATAATCAAACCGCTTCTGTGTTCTCTCATAGAAGGCAATACAGCCTGATACGTTCGGATAACGCCATAAAAGTTCACTTCAAACATTTGTCGGATTCTGTCTAAACTATAAGCTTCCAATAATCCAAAGCCTGAAACAGCGGCATTGTTAACCAATACATCAATTTTACCATACTTTTCAATGTCATTTTCAAAAGCGGTGCTAACGGAAGAATCATCAGTTACGTCGATTTCAACGACATCTATATTCGGGATTGCTCCCAATTCTTTGGCTACGGTTTCATTTTTTCCTAAAATGCCTCGCATGCCCGCAATGACGGTGTATCCTGCGTTGGCAAGTGTCGTTGCTGTTAATTTTCCAAATCCTGTGCTAGTTCCTGTGATAAAAACTGTTGTGTTCATTTTGTCTTATTTTTAATTGTTATTTGATAAGACAAATATGCGGGAACAGTCGGCTTTCTTCCATTGACAAAAGCTCGAAAAAATAACAAACAAATGTCAATGAAAATGAAATGTTTTATTTCTTGAACATATTTCTACGCAGTCTGGTGAGAGTTTCAGGCGTAATTCCAATATAAGATGCAATCATGTGCTGAGGAATACGATTGACGATATGAGGATATTTTTCAAGGAAATTCTGATATTTCTCTTCCGCCGAAAAACTGATATTGGCTAAAATTCTGCCTTGTGAAACAATAAAGCTTTTCTGAATAATCTGATTAACCAGTTGGTTTAATTGCGGGATTTCAGCACAAAGCTTTTCAAAATCTGCTTTTTCGATTAAAATCAATTCCGCAGGTTCAATTGCATCGATATTTAAACGTGTTGGCTTTCCAGTATGAAGGCTTTCTCTGTCGCCTGTCCAATAATTTTCGGGAGCGAAGTTGATGATATGTTCTGTTCCGTTTTCATCGATGAAAAAGGTTTTCACCAGGCCTCTGCAGATAAAAGCATTATAATGCCAAACATCTCCTTCCTGACAAAGAAACTGTTTCTTGCGGAGTTTTTTTTGTTTGCAAACAGATTCTATCAATTGTATTTCCACTTCGGAAAGTTCTATTTTGTCGGTAAGGTATTTTTGGAAAATGTCGAACATTTATTTCAGAGTTATCCCACAAATTTAATTATTATACACTAATAATTGGTTATAATTTTAAATCGTATTAATGTGCTATTCTTCCACTGATTTGATAAACTTTTATAAGTCAAATATCCGCAACTTTGAACCATCAAATAACAAACAAATTTATGATGAAACATTATAAAACCCTCACGGAATTGTACCCCGAATTGACTGGGACGCCCCTGAACAACCGCTGTTCAGTATGATCGGCTGTCAGGCAGCCTGTCCGATAGGAAACAGGAATTCACAACGGACTGTTATATCATTGCTGTCAAAAAGATAAAATTAAGAATGTCTATGTGCAAACCAACACTTCTCCTATGGAATTTCGTAAATCTTTAACTGATCACTTTTTTTTATTATCTTAAAGCACCGATCATGATGAGGAACGACTTAAGATAATGCTTGAACAATTTAAAAAACACATTCAGAAGTTTATTCATGTTTCCGATAGTGAATTTGAGGAGATAGCTGGCTATTTTCAATTGGAGACTTTCAGGAAAAAGGAAAACCTGTTGACAGAAGGGCAAGTTTGCAAAGCAAGTTATTTTGTGCTGGAGGGCATCTTGAGAAAATTCTTCATCAACGAGAAAGGCGTTCAGCAGACCACTGAATTTGCGATTGAAAACTGGTGGATGACAGATACTTTTTCCTACATCAACGAGATGCCAACAGAGTTTTACATCCAGGCCGTACAGCCTGCGAAGGTTCTAGTGATCCGCCAGAGGGCGTACGATGAATTATTAGAAGCGCATCCGGTTATGGAAAAGTATTTCCGCTGTATCTACCAGAAAGCTTACGCAGCCGCACAGATGCGTGTCAAATTACTTTATGAATATTCCAGAGAAGAATTGTATCGTCAATTTCTCAAAAATTATCCCACTTTTCTTCAACGAGTCCCACAATATCTGATTGCTTCGTATCTCGGCTTTACGCCGGAATACTTGAGCGAAATCCGTAAGAAAAATTTTTCTTAAACCCGTTTAAGTTTTTCCCATTTTCAATTTTCCAAATTTGTAGTATCAAATTAAAACAAAAAAATAATGGAAAAACGAATCAACATCAGCACGGTAGAACCCCAGGCATTCAAAGCAATGTTAGGATTGGAAGGTTATCTTTCAAAAATCGATATTTCACAAACGCTAAAAGAGCTGGTCAAAATCCGCGCATCACAGATCAACAACTGTGCTTACTGTATCAGCATGCACACCAAAGATGCCATCAAAAATGGTGAGACCCCTGAGCGTATCTTCCTAATCAGTGCCTGGAGAGAAGNNCCAAAGGACTGCGTGAAGAAACCTACCGCAAGGCCTCTGAATTTTTCACTGAAAACCAGATCGCACAGATCATTATGCTAATTGTAACCATCAATGGTTGGAACAGGATCGCTTTGAGCACTCATCTTGAAATAGAAGATTAAATGTGTACTCCACAGGGGAGCTAATGAAAAGGATCAGAAGTTTTCGTTAGCTCCCTAAATCCTACGTCATACCGCCATTCGCATTTTGATGCTGCCGGTGAACGATTCCTTGCATAGCCGCCAAAAAAACCACTCCAGCAGATCGGTATACCCTGATGTCAAACAAAAAAGTAATAGAAAGACTTGATTGGCCTCCCTGCCCAAAAGAGGAAGCAATACTTGCAAGAGTGTACCATTTAAAAATACATTAAAATTTTTTAATGGCTTTAGTTAACCAAAGTACTTAGCGCCCAATCTTCAAAATGAATCTTTCCTGCATTATATGCTCCAGCAGGAACGAGCAGTGATTTAGGAACAACAAGGTGCATATATTTGCTATCCTCGTCTGAAATAACCTTTACAGACTTTCCAGCTATCTCGACATATTTCGCTACAAAATCATCCATATTTGCCCGTATAGGCCCCGCAATCTCCACAGTGCCGTTTTTAGGCTCTTCGAGCGCAAACTGTACAATAAAATCTGTTACATCTTCCAGCGCAATGGGCTGATAGTCGATTTTGGAAACAAATACTTCCTCATCATTTCCCTGTACCGCAATTATCGCATCGGTATGCTCGTGAAACTGGGTTGAACGAATAATAGTGTATGGGATTCCGGAATTCTTGATGTTGTCTTCCTGGTGTTTCTTTGCGCGAAGATATCCGATCTGCAGCGCATCGTCGGTTCCGACAATGGAAAGAACGAGGTGATGCCTGATGTTTGCGGCAAGTTCCGCTGTCACCAGATTCTTTCCCGCAGTTAAAAAAAAGTGAATTGNNTCATTGGATAGATCTATGACCACTTCGGTATTTTGCAGTGCCAAATCCAGACCTTCGCCTGTCATAAGATCCACTCCATGCGAAGGTGAGCCAATGACTACCTGATGACCAAGTTTTGCTAATTTTTTTGTGACCAGCCTTCCAGTAAGACCTGTACCACCGATGACTAAGATTTTCATATCTGAACTATTTTAAATTGTGAAATTGATAAAGACTTAAGAATTTGTATTAAAAGATATCCTGTTATCTATAATACAAAGTTGATCAAAAGATACGTGCAGGAAAACTGACAAACAAAGGTAAAAGGTGGACAAAAAATTAACAGAAATAGACTTGAATAGTATATTTTGCCTAATCCCGGTCTAGATTAGAGCGTAGTGCTTTTCTGTAATCACCCGGTGACCGTCCAGCTTTTTTTGTGAAAAGTCTGATAAAATACTTTGTGTCTTTATAGCCTAGCTGGTCGGAAATTTCCTTAATGCTCAATTGCGAATAATAGAGCAGACGCTGTGCTTCGCTCAGTATTTCCTTCTGGATCAGTGCTGATGCTGATAAGCCTGTCGCCTTTTTGACAACATCGTTCAAATGTGCTACGGAGATATTTAACTTTTCGGCATATTGCGAGGGGCGTTTAAGACTGCGGTAATCGCTCTTCACAAGATTCCTGAATTCTTTGGTTATACCGATAACCCGAAGGCTGTGGCTTGTAGATTTATCTGCTAATCTATGTTCATGACAACGTACGGCCTGCGTTATAAAAGCTGACAGCAAGGGCTGTTGCACCTCGCTACTTAATGTATTGTTTATATTGTCCAAATTTTTTAGCGATTCTAGAATTGCCGTGAACCATTGCTGCTCAAGCTCGGAGAGTGATAATATAATGGTTTCGTCTAAAGCGGCATCTAGAATATCCTTTGCTGATTGCGTGAGATGGCGGCCTTCAAAAGATATGTAATAGCCAGATGTCCCAACAGACTTAGTGATTTGGTGGACTTGGTGTGGAGGGCAGATAAAAAGTGTCCCCAAAGGCATAGTCAAATGTTCAAAATCAAATAGGACTTCCAGCTGTCCAATTTCAACAAGCATGCAGGTATAGTGGTCATGCCTGTGCGGGTTCTGCGCTCTTAGGATGCCAGGAGTTGAACCATCCCAAATCCCCACAGCGATACTGCTGCTGGAATCCATTCTGTTCAGTAAAATAGAATCACTTTTTGGCATGCTCCGCAATTTTAAATTCAAATTTAATGCATATACTTTAAGAATTACTATCTATTATGCTTTAGTAAATCATTTTCGATTAAAATTTCTTACGGTGAAATAATTATTTTCAAGTATAAGCCCACTTCCATAAATGTGGTCAATGATAAGAATTTTTTGGAAGTAGGTTTTAGAAGAGTGGAATACTTCAATAATTATATGGCTAGATATATCGTTCTCATAACGAATCAAGCATACTATGGATTATAATG
>DKIT01000124.1 GCA_002454415.1 Sphingobacterium sp. UBA6711 | reverse complement strand
ATTCACTATATGGATAACGTGAATACGAATCCATAAATACGCGTTCTGGCTCATCTCCTATATCTAAACGCATTATAATTCTTTTAAATTCACGACCAAAATCAGAATCAATGACTCTACCACATTCTTCAAACCCCTGCATAACTGGTCGGCCGACTCGCACGGCGCTATTAATAATATTCAAAGCTTCAGAAAAATCTCTTTCGAATTCACGCCGACTTTTCTTTATCTGTTGTATATATAAAACGTATATACACGCACAAATACTTACCGACAAAACAATTAGCTTATCAAAATTCAAAAACTCCATATTTATATATAGTACCGCCACGCTAACCACCATAAGAATTGCTATATGCTTAACGAATAATTCATTATTTTTCCCTAGTAAATGAGTTCGTATTTTTTGTATTTTTGCACTAAAAAAAAGTATCAAGTTAGTAAATCTTTGCTTTTTATTTTCTTCTTCCTGACTTGCTATAACATTGGTTGAAAATAGTTTTGTTTTTATTTCTCTTGCGCTTTTAATGGAAAAATAAATTTGTATAGCACCCAAAAAAAGCATAGCTATAGAGATGATCATTATTATCATGATACTTTATTTCCAAAAAGTTGTCGTAACGGTTCTAGATAACCATGTACTAGCGCCTGACGATAAACTGCAGATCGTTGTAAAAGACCATTGCTTGTAAATGTTCCTGTGATCATTCCATTATGATCTCTTTCAGGATTGGCATTGAATGAAAAAATATCTTGCAAAATAATATTTTCACCTTCCATACCCATTATTTCCGAAATGTTTGTTACCTTTCGGGATCCATCTGGTAAGCGTGAAGCCTGCACAATAATATTAACAGCCGTTGAAATATTCCTGCGGATAGCAACAAGAGGTAACGAAGCATTAGCCATCATAATCATACTCTCCAGGCGCGCTATTGCGTCCCTTGGGTTGTTAGCATGAAGTGTTGACATTGAACCATCATGGCCTGTATTCATTGCCTGAAGCATTTCAAACGCCTCTGGACCGCGACACTCCCCAATAATGATGCGATCAGGGCGCATACGTAATGCGTTTATTACCAGATTACGCATGCTTATTTGCCCTTGGTTTTCAGAGCCAGCAAGTCTGGTTTCCAATCTCAAAACGTGGGTTTGCTGAAGCCGTAATTCTGCAGCATCTTCTAACGTTAAAACACGCTCAGTCTCATCGATATATTGAGACATTGCATTTAAAAGTGTTGTTTTACCAGACCCTGTCCCTCCTGATACAATTATGTTTACTCGGCAACGGCTAGCAATAACAAGAAAATTTGCCATTGTTTCATTCATGCTTCCAAATTTGATTAGATCGCCTAAATTAATATTACCTTTACCAAACTTACGTATTGACATTGATGTCCCATCAATTGATATGGGTGAAATAACCACATTCAATCGACTTCCATCTGGCATACGAGCATCAACGAGCGGTTGAGCGTCATCTATGCGGCGGCCAACTTTTCCTACTAATCGTCTTGCGATATCGGTTAATTGATCATTATTTATGAATTGACGATCAGAAAGCTCTAATTTTCCTTTACGTTCAACAAAAATCCTATCGGGGCCATTCACAAGAATATCACTGATAGAATCATCTTCCATTAATTCTCGTAAAGGCCCATAGCCGGTAATTTCATCAACAACAAGTTCACATAGTTCCTGTCGTTCAGGTGCTGACAAATAATTTTCCGTTCTATTATTATTAATAACGGTGCGAATAACTGAATTTACTTCATTAATGAGTTCATTTCTATTATCCTTTATGCTTTCGATTTGCTCGAGATCTATATTTTTGAGTACTTCCTGTCTGAAATATACAAATGAACTCGATTTATTCATATGTCATCCATGATTAACTTTCAATTAAGAAAACAGTCCAATTTTAGTTTTCCTTCCTTTTAATAAACCGTGATATATTCAATATTTTTTTATTATTCAAGTTACTCTCATTAGATTTTTTCCCAAGCATTTTAGCTACAAACTGGTAAAGCTCTGATGTGGTGCTTTTCTTTGTCAGGTCTTTAATGAATGGATGAAAGATATCGACCCGTTTTCCTAAATAATTTTAAATATCTTCGTTTGATAATTCATTTGGTTTGGACGGATGGTTTTCGTTAAGTATAATAATATGTCTGGAAGTACTTTTTGCATTATCCTGTGTAGGTGTGGTGCGTTCCAGCTCATCAATGATCAACCGGGCATTACGGACTGCTGATAACTCCCTTGTTACTACAATGAATATAAAATCTGAGCCTGGAACTATATATGCAAGTTTATCACGAACTTGCGTAGCAACATTATGTTCAAATATTACAACATTGTAATTCTTAAAATCAGGTGCATCAAATTGCCATTGTTCTTCTTCAGTAGCAATTTTCATTGCCTGATAAGGATTGACATGAGTGATCACTCCATCTCTCTGCAAAGCTACATCTGATATAAGATCTAAATCGGGCGTACCAGTATGCCCCTGAACCAATAATGTTGGTAAGTGGCTAAGATTGCCTATCGCTTCATAAAGATGAAAAGCAGTAAGCGTTGAACCACTGCCTCCTTTACAGCCAAGGACGCTGATTTTTTGCGTATATGTAATATTTGAACTTACTTCCTCTGCATTCTTAAGTGCTGCTCCCAACATCATCATTTGAGAGTCCAGGTGAAGATACAACGCACCTAACCGTTTCATCTCATCATAAAATGTAATTGAATCAATGTCTCCTACAAATATTTTTTTCGTGGTTACTGGAAATAAAAATTTTATCTTTTGCGCAATACCAGAAACATCACGATAATTTTCTATATCAACAATAATATACTCACTTGATAACATTTCTTTGTTATCAATAATGTCATTAAAAAAGCCATTTATTACATTTATTTCCTGGCCACCATTCATTCGCACTTGAATTGAGATCGCTGACACAATGTGTGGACGCGAGGACACAATAGTAGTAGTGCCCAGCGAGGAAACACTTGTCTTAACTTCCGCATTTTTTTTATTAATTTTAGTTAAGTCTAACATAATACATCACCTTTATTATCGAACAAATCCGCCACGTGATATAAATTCCCGTCCTTGATCTCTGCTCAATCTGTCTTTGTGCTCATCAGCCACGCCAACATTAAAAAATAATTTATTTATTGATGTTTTATGGAATTGAGGAATAGGCAATTGATAACTATCAGCAGCTGAAATCGGCTTAACTAATTTAACAGTAGCAAATACAACTAATTCGCTTCTTTCTCTTTCTGTTTGAGAGTTTCGTGCTAATGCCCCAAGAATAGGAATGTCACCGGCCAGCGGGATTTTCGATAAGGATTCACGGTCCGACTCACTTAACAATCCACCAATCACAAAGCTGTCACCATCCGCAAGCTCAATTGTTGATTGCGTCCTTCTTGTATTGAGCGTCGGTATGGCATAAGAATTATAATTATAAGTTCCTGACACATTACTTATCTCGTTTGAAATAAACAAACGTATTTTATCAGTGCGGTTTACTTTTGCACCAATATTTAAGCGGATACCATATTCTTTATATTCAACTGATGTTGTATTATCGTCACCACTATCCATTACAATAGGTATTTCCCCCCCAACAAGGAAGCTTGCTGATTCGCCTGAAAGCACCGTTAAATTTGGCTGTGCCATTACCCTTGCAATAGTATTATCTTTA
>DKIT01000008.1:47172-47387 GCA_002454415.1 Sphingobacterium sp. UBA6711 | reverse complement strand
TTCCCGGACAAGGAACACTTTGGGCGAATATTCCGCAACAATGCCCGGATGTCTTCCATGGGTATCCCTCAAATTGCTGCAATTATGGGAAGCTGTGTGGCTGGTGGAGCTTACCTACCCATTATGTCGGATTATGCCTTTATTGTTGAAGGAACTGGTTCGGTGTTTTTAGCGGGACCATACTTAGTTAAATCGGCGATAGGTGAAACGGTTGT
>DKIT01000008.1:0-46987 GCA_002454415.1 Sphingobacterium sp. UBA6711 | reverse complement strand
AAGCCAGGTAATGCAATGGAAATGCAGATGGGCGGGGTTATCTATAGTGACTCAGCAGATAAGGCGGCACGTTTTATCATGAACTGCAATCAACAAAACATTCCGCTTGTGTTTTTTCAGGACGTAACCGGTTTTATGGTAGGAAGCCGTTCGGAGCAGGGAGGGATTATCAAAGATGGTGCAAAGATGGTGAATGCAATGGCCAATTCCGTGGTCCCTAAATTTACGTTTATCATCGGAAACAGTTACGGAGCAGGAAATTACGCCATGTGTGGCAAAGCTTATGACCCACGATTGATTTATGCATGGCCTACTGCTCAAATGGCCGTCATGAGCGGAGCAGCTGCAGGAAAAACATTATTTCAAATTCAAGAATCAGCGTTGAGAGCGAAAGGTCAGGAAATAGATGAAAAAGAAAAGGATAGATTACTTAAATTGATTGAGGACCGCTATAACGAACAACTAAGCCCCTACTATGCTGCTGCTAGAANNGGATTATTAGTCCTGAAGAAACACGAAAAGTCATCAGCATAGGAATAGAAGCTGCTAACGAAAGACCTAATCTAGAGCGGTATAATGTTGGTGTTATACAGGTGTGAGCGAAATAGAATGAGATCCAAGCCCCCTCATACCATAAAGTTTCATCGTATGAGGGGTAAATTGATATTTTTAAATCCCATACCTAAGATTTTTTCCTGGCCCTACTGATTTCCTCAAAATCAGCCAGTGATTCCCGATTTCGCATAACATCTATTGATACAGCTTTATCAACCGGAACGCCCGAAAAAATCTTCTTAATTGGTAATTCCAATTTTTTCCCACTTAACGTATAAGGAATTTCCTCAACTTGGAAAATCTGATCCGGTACGTGTCGAGGGCTATACTGTTTTCGAAGAGCGTGTTTAATTTTTGCAATCAATTCGTCCCCTAATATTCCGTTCTCCAACTGGACAAATAACAACATATCCGACACACCATTTTCATGATCCACGCAAATGACCAAACTATCAAATACCCCCGCAGTTTTANNATTCAATACATTATAAATTTCTGCTGTTCCAATACGCACACCACCACGATTTAATGTGGCATCCGAACGCCCAAACATAATTACACCATCATGTCTGGTAATCTTTATCCAATCACCATGGCTCCATACCCCATGATATTTATCAAAGTAACTGTCAAAGTATTTTTTATTATCGAAATCATTCCAAAAATAAATCGGCATACAGGGCATAGGAGCCAGAATAACAAGCTCTCCTACCTCTTCATAAAGAGCCAGAGCCTCATCATTAAAGGCTTCTATCTTAGCTCCCAGGGTGCGACATTGAATCTCCCCTGCATAAACATCAAGCAATGTACAACCGGAAAGGAAAGCACTACAAACATCGGTTCCGCCACTTAAGGAAATAAGTTGACTCTGCGGGAACTGTAAATTTAACCATTCAAATACATCAGGTGGAAGCGGCGAACCTGTAGATCCGATAGTTTTGGGTGTATAGTCCAAGGATTTTAGATCTTGATCTTGGCAGGATATTAAATACGCTGCACCAACACCAAAGTGATCTATCTTGTTTTCTTTGGCAAACTTCCATAAGCTCAATTTATCAGGATAATTCGTCGCCCCATCGTATATACACAGTGTATTTCCCATTAAAAGAGACGAAAGGGCATAGTTCCACATCATCCAACCCGTAGTAGAATACCACATAAACCGATCGCCTTCTTGAACATTTTGATGCAATCCCAAGGCCTTCATGTGTTCGAGTAACATGCCTCCTGCGCTATGCGTAATAGCCTTAGGTCTTCCCGTAGTTCCTGAAGAATACAAAATCCAAATCGGGGCGTCAAAGGAAACGGATGTAAATTCAAGTTTAGCCTGAGAAACGTCTTTTGTAAGGATTTCTTCCCAGACAGTATCATCAATACATACGCAAGCCAACAGAGACGGTAGTTGAGCAGATAATTGCTTGATACTTTCTGATTTCTCAAAAAGACGACCATTATAGTAATAACTTTGGCTCGCGAACAGCACTTTAGGTTCGATCTGCTCAAAACGATCCTGAATACTCGCTTCTCCAAAATCTGGAGAACAGCATGACCAGATCGCACCGATAGAATTTGTAGCTAAAAATAATGCTATCGCCTCAATGCCATTAATCAAAACTCCCGCTACACGATCTCCTCTTTGCACCCCTATTTCTCTCAGGTAGATTTGAAGCTTGAGAACCATAGATTCCAACTCTTTCCAAGATACTTCCCTTATAGACTCTCGCTCAGACTGAAAGACCAAGGCGGGACGCTTGTCTGTCGCTTTTCGAAATACATGTTCTGCATAACTTAAGGTAGCTCCAAGAAACCACTTTGTACCAATAAAGCTTGTTTGAAGTACAGGAAGCTCGAGAATAGTCGTAAAATTTGAATGGAATTCGACGCCAAAATACCTTGCCAAACTTCTCCAAAAGTCTGTCACTTCAGTCGTTGACCATACCCAAAGCTCATGATATGAAGCAAAAGATAAGCCATATTCATCCTCAATGTATTGTTTAAACTTGTTAATCTCAGATTGAGATTTTTGCTCTTCTGTTGGGCTCCAGAGTAATTTCCCCATAATAGTTGGATATAAAACGGTTATACCCAAACTTAGATAAATTTACTTGTATATGCAATTTTATTTATACATCTGACTAAGGCAAAAGACAGATTTCACATTGTGTTACAGATTCTAGCTACATCACCTCAACCTCTGTATCCATTTCGGTTGGATGCCCAGTACACAACAATATTTTTCCTTCTTCAACTTCTCGATCGGTGAGTACTTCGTTATAACCCATCCTCACTTTTCCTTTTGTACACTGCGAAATACACGTACTACACATTCCCGATTTGCAGGAATATGGTAACTTGATTTTATGCTCCAGACCGACATCTAAAATCGATTTGTTAAAGGGTATTTTAAGATCATAAGTGCTCCCTCGAAAATGCAATTTAACAGAATACGTTGTTGTATCGATTTTTTTTTCCGTCTCATCATCATCATCTTCTTCATTTTCGGGCAACAAAAATGTTTCGCGTTTTATCTGATCGGAATCGAAACCCATCCCCAAAAGTGTAAAACGGCATAGGTCCATATAAATTACCGGGCCACAGGTATAAAACAATGCATCGTCTTTAGCTCCGAACAAATGATCTTTAACAATAGAAAGAATATAATCCCTATTCAGCCGCGCTTTCATCAAATATTTACTGTTCGAATATATCCATATAATTGTTAAACGATCCGGATACCGATTCGCCCAATCCTCCAATTCTGAACGAAAAGGCGTCAATTCTACAGCACTATTGCTATAAACCAGCACGATTTTGGATTTATGCTCAGCAAGGAGTGCCGTTTTCAAAATAGCATATAAAGGAGTTATTCCAATTCCTGCGGCGAAAAGAAATAAAGTCCGGACCTTATCCGGTTTTGGGTCGTAAATAAATAAACCTTGCGGTTCCATTGCACTGACAAAATCTCCTTCCGATAGCGTGTGATGAAGCAGCCGGGAAATCTCGCCATTTTCTACACGCTTGACTGTAATACTCAAAGGCTCGTGATTTTCAGGCGAACTATTAAAGGAATACGAACGCCGTACCTCCCTGTCACCAAATATGAAAGAAAGGGTGATAAATTGGCCAGCCTGATACTTCGGATAGTCTCCCGCTACAGGTTCAAGCTGAAAGGTAATATTATTATTCGGTTGGGGTATAATTTTTGAGATCCTTAGTGTATACATAAATCAAACTTAGATAAATTTGCCTTTATTTACAATTATAATACCATCTAGCATTAGCCCTCCTTTTCACACCTTAAAGACTTTCGCTCAGTAGGAATTTATAACAATTTTGTTGTATTACAATTAACAGACAATTTCCACACAATAATTGTAAAATTTCACGTTATATTTATATCAAAACTAATCACAATAAGATTATATGCAAACACGCAGAAACTTCCTTCAAAATGCAGCTAAAGCCACCTTGGGCATTGCTGTATCTGGATCAATATTACAAGATATTGCTTCCGCGAAAGCAACTGAATTAAATGCCGCTCCCCTCAAGTTTTCTCAAGTAAAGTTACCTTTCAGTTATGCTGCCTTGGAGCCGAATATTGATGCATTGACGATGGAAATCCATTATACAAAGCACCATATGGCTTACATTAATGCTATTAACGAGGCTATTATTGCTGAAAATATTAAAGAAACATCAGAAGAGCAACTCTTGGCTAATATTTCCAAATATTCCGCCAAAGCTCGGAACAATGCCGGTGGAGCTTGGAATCATAACTTTTTCTGGGAAAGCTTATCAGACAAATCAAGCCAACCCTCCGAAAAATTATTGAAAATGATCAACAAAACATTCGGTTCATTGGACAAATTCAAAGAGCAGTTTGGTACTGCTGCAACATCACGCTTCGGTTCTGGATGGGCATGGTTGATCTTGGATGACTCGGGTAATTTAAAAATCACATCAACACCAAATCAAGATAATCCATTGATGGACGTTGCTGAAGTAAAAGGCATCCCTATTTTAGGTCTTGATGTTTGGGAACACGCTTATTACCTAAAATATCAGAATAAAAGAGCCGATTATATTAAAAATTGGTGGAATGTTGTGAATTGGAAAAAGGTCAATGAGCGATTAGCTTAAAAAAAAGCTCGATTAGTATTAATCGAGCTTTTTTTAGTATATAAGTTAAGTACCAGCTATCCCAATAGCTCTTTTAATTTGTTGATCTGATAATCGACTAGCTTCTGAAGTGGTCCAGACGCAATTATTTTCATCATCATATTAAGATCAGCATCAATAATAAAAGTAGCTTTCGTTAACGTATCTTCAACAACTTGCAATTCCCAGCGCAATGCCACTTCAAAAGGAGCCTTCTCCGATGGGATCAATTTGATGGCTTTATTTTCGCTACGCTCGTCTACCCGAAGAGCCAGTTTAGCCATGTTCTGTATCGTAAATCGAGCTTCATCGTTTGTCGAAGACCAATTGTAAATATTCTCGGGCATCAACTGCTCATGATTTTTTAGATCCGTCAAGAATGCATAAACTTCGCTAACATTTTTGTTGATTTCTGTTGTATTCTGAATAGTAGTCATAACGACAAATTAATCATTTTTATTGAAAATTTTCGCCCCATGCTGCAGGATTCAATCGCCACTTTTTCAAGATTTCAATATCCTCTTCCAATACATAACTATTTTCAGCAGCGACCTGAATCAATGCATCGTAATTACATAAACTGAAATAAGGACATTTTGCATCCGCAAAATTATCAGTAGCTTGTTGCAAGCCATAAGTGAAAATTGACACCAATCCAACGACATTGCAACCAGCTTCGCGTAAAGCTTTTACAGCCACTAAACTACTCTTGCCTGTTGAGATAAGATCTTCAATTACAACTACACGTTGACCACTAACGACTTCACCTTCGATCAAGTTTTGACGACCGTGATCCTTAGCGGAGCTTCTTACATAAGAAAATGGTAGTCCCAAATCCTGTGCGACCAAAACGCCTTGTGGAATACCTGCCGTAGCAACTCCAGAAATCATATCCACAGATCCAAACTCTTCTTGAATAAGCTTAGAAAGCTTCTGACGAATGTATGTACGAATCGCTGGATGAGATAAAGTGACACGGTTGTCACAGTAAATTGGAGACTTCCAACCCGACGCCCACGTAAAAGGACTTTTAGGTTGCAATTTTATTGCTTTAATTTGCAATAAGGATTCAGCAACTTTTTGTTCAACCTCATTTAAATTATTCATGGCGCAAATTTATAAAATTTATATGAACGAAACCGTGCTAATTTTAGCAGATTTTGTTCCTTCGAAAATCAAAAACCCACAAACAATTAGTATTCAAGAGATTGAACTACAAAAACTTTTCAAACAATCTGAAATTGATAAAGCTCCGAAAACCTATCTTTACATCAATAAGGACTTTGAAACGGTATTTCAAAATTTAAAAGCCAAAATAAGGATCATCAAAGCCGCTGGTGGACTGGTAAAAAACGGTGACGGTGATTATCTTTTTATCTATCGTTTAGGAAAATGGGACCTTCCCAAAGGTAAAGTGGAAGATAATGAAAAGATGCGTGAAGCGGCAGTACGGGAAGTGGAAGAGGAATGCGGTATAAAAATCAATTACTTGGGAAAAAAAATAACTACTTCATACCATACTTATTTTTTGCGTAACGGCGAATTTGTTCTAAAAACAACGAATTGGTATGAGATGGGAGTCAACAAAATTCCCAAATTAGTCCCTCAAACCGCTGAGGATATTACAAAGGCTGAATGGCGTCATATAGACCAATTTGAAGAGATACAAGCCAATACCTATCCTATTATTGCAAATATTATTAAAAAAGCGAAATAACATGTCTTTTGAGCTTCATCTGACACGAATAAAAAAGATCCTACTTATCTTTATTTTATGGAAAATATAAAAGGAAAAAGAGCATTAATCACAGGCGGTGCGAGAGGATTAGGTAGGGCAATTGCTTTTGCATTAGCAAAAGAAGGTGTACATATTGCTATTACGGGGAGGAATGAGAATGCATTAAAAGACACGGCTGCTGAATTGGCCGAATTGGATATTGATGTTACTTATGCCGCATTTGATGTAGCAAATTATCATGCAGTACAACAAGAGATCGAACAGCTTAATAAGCGCTTTGGAAACTTTGATATATTAATTAACAATGCCGGAATAGCATCATTTTCCTCAGTAGTTGACATGGATGTTGCTGATTGGACATCAATTATAAATATCAATCTCCTGGGAACTTATTTTGTTACAAAAGCTATTCTTCCGCAACTAATTGAAAAAAATCAAGGCGACATTATTATGGTATCTTCTACAGCTGGATTGAATGGAGCTGCAACTACTTCTGCCTATAGCGCATCCAAGTTTGGCGTCATCGGCTTCGCCGATTCCCTCATGCGCGAAGTACGTAAAAACAATATTCGTGTATGCACTTTGATGCCCAGCACAATAGCTTCCGATATGTCGAAAGAACTCGGCCTTACGGAAGGAGACCCGGAAAAAGTACTACAGCCGGAAGATTTCGCTGAACTAATCATTGCCAATTTGAAGTTACCAAGACGAGCGATGTTAAAATCAGCATCATTATGGTCAACAAACCCTTAATAATAGCATATTGCTAGAACGTAAAATAGGCTATTTTAAAGCATGTTTTTATTTGAAGTAGTTTTATATTCATTGAGACAGGCGCTTTCCTCGCCCTGTCTCTTATTAGTGTTAAATTATGAGTCAATTATTTTCATCAATAAGCATCGGCAATCTCCAATTGAAAAATCGCTTAGTCGTATCGCCGATGTGCCAATATTCTTCCATAAACGGTTTTGCAAATAACTGGCATCTAGTTCATCTAGGTCAATTTGCAATTGGAGGAGCTGCTGCAGTCATACAAGAAGCTACAGCTGTCTGTCCTGAGGGTCGGATTAGTGATGGAGACCTTGGTTTATGGGACGACCGTCATATTGAAAAGCTTAAAGAAATAACAGAATTCATTAAAGAAAACGGTTCCATCCCCGGCATACAACTCGCCCATGTTGGGCGAAAAGCAAGCGGCAACAAACCTTGGATCGGCAGAAATCAATTTTCGCCATCAGATCCACAAGGATGGCAGACATTCGCTCCATCTGCGATAGCCTTTCACACGGGAGATTATATACCTCAAGAGCTTAATATCGTAGCTATTGAACGACTGATCGAACAATTCGGAGAGGCAACTAAAAGAGCTGTAGAGGCAGGCTATGAAATCATCGAGCTTCACGCGGCACATGGCTATCTCATCCATCAATTTCTTTCACCATTGAGTAATCTGCGGACAGACGCTTTCGGTGGAACTTTTGAGAACAGAATACGTTTTCTAGTCGAAATTGTGAAAAGGGTTAAGCAAGAAATAACAAGCCAAAGTTTGTGGGTACGTATCTCGGCGACAGATTGGGCCGATGGAGGCTGGGACTTACAACAATCAATAGCCTTATCGGAGCTATTGTATGAATTGGGAGTAGAACTCATTGATGTCTCAAGCGGGGGATTAGTCTCTTATCAAAAAATAGATGTAGGGCCTGCATATCAACTTCCATTCGCTACGGCTATTAAAGAAAATACAAAAAACAAAGTCGCTACTGTTGGATTGATTAAAACCGCCACTCAGGCATCTGATATTATTACACAACAGCAAGCTGATTTAGTTTTAGTTGCCAGAAGTTTTCTCGACGACCCGCATCTACCATTACATTTCGCAAAAGAATTATCCGTAGATATCCCTTGGCCGAAACAATACGAAAGAGCAAAATAGGATGAAATTAAGCTTAAACAAAATACATCACATTGCGATCATATGCAGCGACTATCAGCAATCAAAAAAATTTTATACGGAAATTTTAGGATTTGAAATAGTACAAGAATATTATCGGAAGGAACGTGCATCATACAAACTAGATCTTAAGCTCAATGGTCAGTATATTATAGAACTTTTTTCTTTTCCCTCACCTCCAAGCCGCCTTAGCTTCCCTGAAGCATCAGGATTGAGACACCTAGCTTTTGAAGTCGATAATCTTGTACTCGAATTGAATAAACTAGAAGAAGCNNTTAGGATAGATGAATTAACTCATAAACGTTTTACTTTCTTTTCTGACCCTGATAAATTACCAATAGAATTATACGAACGCTAAAATAAAAGCGGCATTGATGAAAAATCAATGCCGCTTTTATTTAGTTACAATCTTCTAAGTGATTATAATTTACGTTTCACTTCTACTTGTTCGTAAGCTTCAACAATGTCGCCTACTTGAATATCATTAAAACGATCGATATTTAATCCACACTCATAACCCTGTGCAACTTCTTTCACGTCGTCTTTAAAACGCTTCAACGATGCCAATTTACCTGTATGAATAACAACACCTTCTCTAATGATGCGAATATCGTTATTTCTGGTGATCTTACCTTCTTTAACCATACATCCAGCAATCGNNACATACCTTCCATCGCAGACTTAATCTCCTCGATAGCATCATAGATGATAGAGTATAAGCGTACATCGATCTGCTCGTTTTCCGCTAATTTACGCGCGTTTTGAGTCGGACGTACTTGGAAACCAATGATGATCGCGTCAGATGCAGTTGCTAATAATACATCAGATTCAGAGATCGCACCCACTGATTTGTGAATAATATTAACTTGGATTTCGTCAGTAGACAATTTTAGCAATGAATCTGATAAAGCTTCAATAGAACCATCCACGTCACCTTTAACGATAATATTAAGTTCCTTAAAGTTACCAATAGCCAAACGACGTCCAATTTCATCCAATGTGATGTGTTTAGTGGCACGCATACCTTGCTCACGTTGTAACTGAAGGCGTTTGTTTGCAACAGTTCTAGCTTCAGACTCACTCTCAAGAACATAGAGCTTATCACCAGCGGTCGGCGCACCTGCCATACCTAAGATCTGCACAGGTACAGAAGGTCCTGCCTCTTTAACACGTTCACCTCTTTCATTCGTCAAAGCTTTTACCTTACCTGAATGCGATCCAGCTAAAATAGGATCCCCAACACGCAAAGTACCACCTTGAATCAATACTGTTGTTACAATACCACGACCTTTATCTAGAGCTGCTTCAATCACTGAACCAACGGCACGTTTTTTCGGATCAGCTTTCAGATCTAACATCTCAGCTTCCAATAAAACTTTTTCCAACAATAAGTCAACGTTTTCTCCTGTTTTAGCAGAAATCTCTTGTGCCTGGAACTTTCCACCCCAGTCTTCAACCAAGATATTCATGGCAGAAAGTTGCTCCCGGATTCTATCAGGATTTGCTCCCGGTTTATCCACTTTAGTAAATGCAAATACGATTGGAACTCCCGCAGCTTGCGCGTGGTTGATCGCTTCTTTCGTTTGTGGCATGACAGCATCATCCGCTGCGATAACGATAATAACAATATCTGTAACTTTGGCACCACGAGCACGCATAGCTGTAAAAGCTTCGTGACCCGGCGTATCCAAGAATGTAATTTTACGGTCATCATCTAACTTTACGGCGTAAGCACCAATGTGTTGAGTGATACCTCCGGCCTCACCCGACGTAACATTCGCTTTACGGATATAATCCAGCAATGAAGTCTTACCATGATCAACGTGTCCCATGACCGTTACAATTGGAGCTCTAGGGATTAAGTTTGACTCAGTATCTGGTTCTTCAAGTTCTGCAGTCTCCTCATCCTCAGGTTTAATAAACTCCACCTGATAACCAAATTCGTCGGCCACAATTGTTAAAGTCTCTGCATCCAAACGTTGGTTGATCGATACAAACATCCCCAAACTCATACAAGTTGCGATAATTTGCGTCACCTGAACATCCATCAAATTAGCTAACTCGTTTGCCGTTACGAACTCAGTAACACGCAATACTTTCGCCATCATTTCTTGTTCCATTGCAGCTTCTTCTGCATGTTGAGCGACATCATCACGTTTCTGACGTCTCAACTTAGCACGTTGCGCAAATTTTCCAGATTTTCCTGCACCGCTCAACCGAGCAAGAGTTGCTTTGATTTGGTCTTGGATTTCCTTCTCAGTAGGTTCCTCCTTATTCTCAACAGGTCTTCCCTTTCCTCTATTGTCGAAACGATTACCGTGTTGTGGTCTTGGGCCTTGTCCCGGTCTGCCTGGATGCTGGTTATTACCACCTTGTCCAGGTCTACCATGATGTTGGTTTGTATTTTGCCCCTGACGATTGTTCGGGTTGCTGTTGTTACCATGATTTCCAGCTCGATTACCTTGTTGGTCTCGATTGTTTGGATTATTACCATCGCGTGGTCCGCGGTTTTGATTGTTGTTACCACCATGACCCTGACCCGCATTTGGATTTACTGGACCATTGGGATTCGTACGCTTACGCTTACGTTTCTCATTATTATTTCCAGCATTTGAAGATGAAGNNCTGGTTTGTGGGAAGGTCTAGCAGATGGTAATTCGATTTTACCAATGACTTTAGGACCTGTCAATCTCTCTGCACGAGCAGAAATAATCTCATCTCCTTGTTTTTTCACAGGCTCCACTATTGGAGTTACTGGTACAGCTTTCGGCGCTGTTTCTTCTTTTTTCTTTTCTTCTACCTTCACAGGTTCAGTTTTTGTCTCCACAACCGGAGTTGCTTTTACTTCAGTTTTATCTACTTCGGTTTTTTGAATAGGATCCTTTGGCTCTACAACTTCTGGTTTCTGCTCAACAACCTTTGGTTCTTCTTTTTTTGCTTCTATGACAGGTGCTTTAATTTCGGCTTCTTTCTTTTCTTCTACCTTAACTTCAGCTTTCACCGTTACTGCCGTTTCTTTGACAATTTTTGGTTCCTCCTTAACGGGCTCTTCCTTTTTGATCCTGTTACCACCTCTATTCAATGCATCTAGATCAATCTTGCCAACAACCTTCATTCCGCCTTGATGAACTGGCTCATNNTAACCAAGATTTCCTTAGACTCTTCATGATCTTCAAAATCTTCATTCTTAGATGATTCCTTAGGAGAAGTGGACGGCGACTCCTCACGACGAATTTTGCCAATCACAATCTGTTTAGCTTCATCTTTCAGTGATTTGTCTCCCTGAAACTCTTTTAACAGCACACCATACATTTCTCCGCTCAGTTTAGTGTTAGGTTTTGCTTCAACGTCATATCCTTTTTTCACCAAACATTCCACGGCGGTATGTATCCCGATGTTGAGTTCCTTTGCTGCTTTAAGCAAGTTTGTTCCTTTTCCTTCAGTCATCTATAATATAAACTATTTTAATATAATTACAAAAATATGTTTTTTTCCATCCATAAACAATTTATTCCGAATGTTAGATAGAAAAAAATTAATGAGCTGAATTTTATTCAAATTCAGCTTGCAAAACACGTACAATCTCGCGAATAGTATCTTCTTCCAAGTCTGTGCGTNNCTGTGCGTCTAACGAGCTCTTCTTCACTAAGTGATAAAACTGATTTCGCCGAATCTAAACCTACGCGTTTCAACTCATCGATAACCCAGCTTTCAATCTCATCGCTGAATTCTTCGATATCAACATCTTCATCAAATTCATCATTCTCACGATAAACATCAATTTCATAACCTGTTAATTTACCAGCCAACTTAATATTATGTCCACCTCGCCCGATTGCTAGAGAAACTTGATCCGATTTCAAATATACAGCTGCGGTCTTATTTTCCTCGTCAAGCTTAATTGAACTGATCCTCGCAGGGCTCAAAGCACGAGCGATATACAATGAATGATTCGTTGTAAAGTTGATCACATCGATATTTTCATTACGCAATTCACGAACGATACCATGAATACGAGAACCCTTCATACCCACACAAGCTCCCACTGGATCGATGCGATCATCATATGATTCAACGGCAACCTTTGCTCTTTCCCCTGGTTCACGAACAATTTTCTTGATTGTAATCAAGCCGTCAAAAATCTCAGGAACCTCTAGTTCAAACAAGCGCTGTAAAAATGCAGGTGCTGTACGAGAAATAATAATCTTTGGATTATTGTTCATCATATCAACTTTATGCACGACCGCACGAATACCATCACCTTTTTTGAAATAGTCAGCTGGAATTTGCTCTGATTTTGGAAGAATTAATTCATTGCCATCCTCATCTAACACCAAGATCTCTTTTTTCCAAATCTGATACACTTCACCAATAACCAACTCCCCTTCTCTATCTTTATATTTTTTAAAGACTTCGTCTTTCTCCAGTTCCAAAACTTTAGATACAAGAGTCTGGCGAGCTGCTAAAATAGCACGGCGTCCAAAGCTCTCCAACGTGATCTGCTCAATAAAATCATCACCTACTTCCAAATCCTCGTCATGCTTTTTTGCTTCAGCTAATTCGATTTCAAGATCATCATCCTCAGAAAACTCGTCTTCAACAACCACACGTGTCCTCCAAATTTCCAAATCCCCGTTATCTGGATTCACGATAACATCCACATTTTCATCCGTACCAAAACGACGACGTATCATACTACGAAAAACCTCTTCCAATACTGTAATAACAGTAGGTCTATCGATATTCTTAAACTCCTTAAACTCTTGGAAAGAGTCTATCAGATTGATGTTGCTGTTACTCATTATTATTAAAATGAAATTACCACTTTTGTTGCTTTTATTTGATCAAAAGGCAGTTCTTTTTCTACCTCCTGTGCTTTTTTACCCTTTTCCTTGACTTTTTGAAGAACGCTAATCTTCGCATCATCCGCCGTCAATAAAGTTCCCTCCATTTTTGTATTATCGTTCAATTTTACTTGAACTGTACGGCCTATATTTTTTTGATATTGCCGGATATTGACAAAATTAGCATCTATTCCAGAAGATGAAACCTCCAAACGATAAGCGTTATCTATCACATTCTCCTCCTCTAAATGAAAACCAACATGACGACTCACTTGCGCACAGTCGTCAATATTAACCCCATTATCCCCGTCTAAAAGAATTTCGAGAATCTTATTCGGGCGCATCTTCACACTAACAATAAACAAATCCTCGCGATCTTCTATTTTTTCTGTTATGAGTTCAATGACTCGTTTTTCTACATGCTGCATTGTTCTGCTTCTAGAAATGCTAAATTAATTAAATTAAAAAAAGGGGGCAATACGAGCCCCCTTCCTTTCAGATATGCAAATATAGCATATTATAAAATAAAAAACAAATATCAATGAAAATGCCATTATTTTTGACTACTTAGAACTATCAACCACCGCGTTTATGGTCTTTTGCATTTGAGCCATCATACTCGTTAAGGTTTCCATTGTAGGTTCTGGTGTTGGCTCGGGCAACTGTGTACTAATAAAAGCCTTAGCCTTCCAAACCTCAAGAATGTTGGAACTGTCTACCCAATAAGGCTCATAAGTTTTATTATCGGACACTAACTTCAAACCTTTATCTTCCTTAAATTTAAAAGCAATGCGCTTATACACGACTCCCTCTTCCTTTGAAACTATTATATAAGTCTGACCCGGTTTAATATCATGCCAGTTTTCGACATACTCTGCGACAACAATAGACCCCGAAGGCAATGGAAGCATCGAATCCCCTTTTATTTCAAAGGCTCGAAATGTCCCTTGCCCAAACATCGGAAGTGAAAACTTAGGCAGCTCTGCAACATATTCAGGATCGCCATATCCATTTAAATATCCAGCACTAGCCTTTACAGGAACAAGCTCTATATTTTCACGGTCACTGGCATCCACTGTCACACTTAGCACCCTTAGGTTTGAAGCATTACTTTTTGGAACAGGCTTCCACTTTGCATCAATCACGTCATTTGCTAATTCATCCATGGTCAGCCCATAGAATTCAGCAATCTTCTTCAGCAACTCATATTTAGGCTCAGCCCTATCTTCCTCATAAGCACCGACAGAAGCCCGCTTAATTTCCATAATATCAGCAAATTGCTGCTGCGTAATTTTTTTTCCTTTTCTAAGGAACTTCAGGTTGGACGAAATATTTGACATATTATTTTTTCAAAAAAATATTTTGCAAAAACTAATTTTATTAGTAATATTGTGCCAATAAAATTAGTAAATATATTTTAAACGTCCAAATAATTTAGCATTATGAGCAATTTTATTATCTATATAGTGACCGACAACAATCGTAGACGCTTCGAAATCGGACTCAGTTCCAACATCTTCAATACTGTGATTGAATTACAACAATCAAATAATCTTATTTTTAATCAAAACCCAAATTTACACCGAATTATTTATATTGAAGCTTTCACAAACCTACCATGTGCGAGAAAAAAAATGAGTGAATTGCAGCACTTCACAAATATGCAAATCGAAAGAATCATCCGCAAGTCCAATCCGAACTGGAACAACCTCTTCCCTCAACCACATCAAGCTTTTCAAAAAAGGAATACACACTATGCTGCCTAATACCTAAAAAAATGCCACCTAGTTTGACTAGATGGCCGACATTTATCTTAAAAACATACTTAAAACCAACACCTATTCGCGTGGATTATTTGATTCTGGATTGGATACTCCTTCATCTTGAAGCTCATCCTGAGAACCGGTATTACGACTACTTTCAACAGCCGGTTCCACACCCTCTTCTTCAGGCCCGATAAATCCTTCATCCACTGGCTCCTCTATCTGGGTAGAATCGCTTTGCTCAGGTTCAGGGTCACTATAACGCGGTGTTTCACATTTATACGATTTCGTAATTTCTACAGTAGGGCTCGGAAATTTACCCTGAGTATATCCTAATCCCTTATCTTTATATACGGATTCCATATAGACACCAAATATAGGCAATGCTGTACGAGACCCCTCCCCAGAGTGAGAATTTTTAAAGTGAATACTACGTTCATCACAACCTACCCAAACACCAGTGACTAAATCCTTGGTAACCCCCATATACCAACCATCAACATATTCGGAAGAAGTACCCGTCTTTCCTCCTATTTCATTATCCTTGTCAAACAAGTCCCACTCCCACAATCCTTGCGAAGTCCCTCCGGGTTCCTCCATACCACCGCGAAGCATATAAGTCATCAACCATGCATCCTGCTTATCCACAACTTGCTTACGCTCCGCTTGAAAATTTGCTATTATGTTCCCATCGTGATCTTCAATTTTGGAAACAAGTAAAGGCGAAACATGTTCACCATGATTCATCATCGTTGAATACCCATTTACCATTTCGAAAACAGATACATCGTTCGGCCCCAGCCCCACAGACGCTACAGGATTTAATTTACTCGTAATACCACAGCGTTGCGCAGCATCCACAACTTTAGCTGGCGTAACCATATCCGTCAACTGCACCGTGACCGAATTGATGGACCGCGCCATCGCATGACGCAAAGACATCTCACGATAAGAAAAATTCCAATCCGCATTTTTTGGTTCCCAAATTTCAACAGAATCCCCTTTATCAATTTTGATCGTGACAGGCTTATCCGTAATTTTATCACAAGGAGACATTCCTGATTCTAAAGCAGCCAAATACACAAAGGGCTTAAAAGTGGAACCCGCTTGCCGCTTTGCCTGCATAACGTGATCATACTTAAAATATTGATGGTTTATACCACCTACCCAGGCCTTTATTTCACCAGAATAGGGATCCATAGACATCATTCCAGCATTTAACATCATCGCATAATACCTCAAAGAATCCAATGTAGACATCTCTTTTTCAATATTCTTGCCATCTTTCCAATTATACACTTCCATCTTCTTCTTTTTATTCAAGAAGTAGCTAATGCTGTCAGGGCTATTTGCATATTTTTTACTCAAAAAAGCATAATACGGTGTTTTCTTTGCAAGATTATCCAAAAAATTTGGAATGACTTTACCAGACAAGTCCCGCCATGGCTCTTGCCCTTCCCAAGTATTATTTAATCGCTGTTGCAACTCAATCATCTGCTTCGCTACAGCATTCTCAGCATGCTTTTGAAGCTTAGAATTTATGGTTGTATATATTTTTAAGCCATCCGTGTAAATATCGTAATTATTGTCCTCGGACCATTTCTCCAGCCATTTAGCCACTGCAGCGCGTAAATAAGAATCTCCCCCTGCATTAATATCCTGACTATTGGTATTTAAAACAATCTTTTCCTTTACCAGGTTATCATACTCTTCCTTTTTGAGAAAACCGCCTTTATGCATTTGACTCAAGACAGTATTTTTCCGAACAAAAGCATTTTCTGGATTACGGATAGGGTTATATAAAGTAGTTCCTTTTAGCATACCGATCAAAACAGCCGCCTCATTTTGGTTCAATTGATTAGCCCCTTTTGAAAAGTACCGTTTCGCGGCAGTTTCAATTCCGTATGCATTATTGCTAAAGGACACTGTATTTAAGTACATTTCCAAAATTTGACTCTTGGAATACCTTTGCTCCAATTTATAAGCGGTCATCCACTCTTTAAATTTTGTAACCACCAAGCCCGCAACAGGAAGTCGCGTTAACAAACCTCCAGCTTTGTTATAACGTGTTCGATAAAGGTTCTTAGCCAATTGTTGCGTGATTGTACTTGCACCTCGTTTATCCCCTTTTAGCGTGGAGATTATACCGGATCCTAGCCCGAAAAAATCAACTCCATTATGACTATAAAAACGAACGTCTTCTGTAGCAATCAATGCATTAGTAACAGATTTGGGAATACTATCAAACGGGATTGGATTTCTATCCTCATCGAAGTACCTTCCAATCAATACACTATCCGCCGTATATAATTCAGTTGAGATATTGACGCTAGGCATTACAATATCTTTCTTTGTCGGAGAATAACCAAATAACCACAAAAAATTCAGTTGAATGGCACAAACCAATAAAATAACAAAATATATTGCAATAACGAAATAACGCAGAATTCTGTTCTTAATACGCTTAAACATAAATGGAAATTTATCTTATATTCAACACATCCGACCAGCAAAAGGTTTTATGCCTATCCAATATGCCCCTTTATCTATTTTCAGGGGCTAAATATACAACTAAATAAATCGCTGTAATCAACTATTTACATTTTTTAACAATAAAAAATCAAACCCCACCAACCATCAAGGGCGATCTGCTTGCTCTCAATTAAACCACTAACCGACAGCTTCATTAGTACCTTCGGACCGCGCAGTCCACAAATATTATACCTATTTTTAATTTAATATCGATTTTATTTTAAAATAATAATGATATTTGTTTAAATTTAGATGTAAAAAAGTCAACTATTAGCATGTTAAAACAGACATTACAACAAAAGTTATTACAAAAACTGTCACCTCAACAAATACAATTCATCAAATTGTTGCAAGTACCGACGGTTTCATTAGATGCTAGAATTAAGGAGGAATTAGAGGAAAATCCAGCGTTAGAAGATGGTAGCTTGACTAATATGACCGATCCCATAGAAGAATACCCCGATAAAGACCCTGACGATAATTTTGAAAATGAAGAAGGGTTCGATTCGGAAGACTTTAGTCTAGAAGATTATATTCAGGAGGATGATTTTAAAGACTATGGAAACGGCTATGATTATGGAGATGACGACGATGATAGAAAAGAAATGCCCGTTGCCATTCAACATTCCTTTTATGAGCAGCTTCAACAGCAACTGGATCTCTTAGCTCTCGATGACGAGCATTTTTTGATAGGCCAACAGATCGTCGGCAGTCTGGATGATGACGGATATTTACGTCGACCCATCATTAACCTTGTAGACGATTTAGCTTTCGGCCAGAATGTAATGACCGACGAACGCGAAGTACTTGATATGTTATNNTCTTTTGATTCAGCTTCAGAAGAAAGACACCCAAAATCCGATAATTAAATTAGCGATTAAAGTTGTTGCCAGCTACCTAGAGGAATTCACCAAAAAGCACTATGACAAATTAGAAAAATCGTTAGGTGTTTCATCTGAAGACTTAAAAAACGTAGTCAATGAAATCTTAAAACTTAATCCAAAACCAGGAGACTCTGGCGCCGTTGCCGGAAAACAGCTACATATCATCCCAGACTTTCACATCAGCAATAACGACGGCATACTACATTTAACATTAAATGGTCGGAATGCTCCAGAGCTACGAATAAGCCGTGATTATCAACACATGTTTGAACATTACGAAAAATCAGATCAGAAGGACAAAAAGATGAAGGAAGCGGTACAATTTGTCAAACAAAAACTCGATTCGGCCAAGTGGTTTATCGATGCCATTAAGCAGCGCCAGCAAACTTTATTGAAAACGATGAATGCGATCATGGAGTACCAATACGATTATTTCCTAACAGGAGATGACCGTAAACTTAAACCGATGATATTGAAGGACATCGCTGACAGGATTGATATGGATATATCAACGGTTTCTCGGGTAGCCAATTCAAAATATGTACAGACAGAATTTGGAACATTCCTATTGAAGTCATTTTTCTCTGAAGCTATTCAAACAGACTCTGGAGAAGAGGTATCCAATAAAGAAGTTAAGAAAATATTGGAAGAGTGTATTGCCAAAGAAAATAAGAGAAAACCTTTAGCTGACGAAAAACTGACCGAAATACTCAAAGAAAAAGGTTACAATATTGCCCGTAGAACGGTAGCAAAATACAGAGAGGCATTAAATATTCCTGTTGCAAGATTACGAAAAGAGCTCTAAGAGCTCTTTTTGCTTTTCCTACAGATCAAATCCAAATTAAGAATAGTATCTTTGTGCTTGAATTTAAATAAGCATTAAAGAATGAGCAAAGTAAAAGTTGGAGTTGTACAGATGAGCTGTACCGCAAACAAACAAGAGAATCTCGAAAAAGCTATCGCTAAAGTAAAAGAGGCCGCTGCGAAAGGTGCGCAAATTGTGTGTCTGCAAGAACTATTTACCTCTTTATATTTCTGCGATGTAGAAGATTACGACAATTTCGCACTAGCGGAAGCTATTCCCGGACCATCTACCGACGCATTATCTGTAGTCGCTAAAGAAGCAGGAGTCGTTATTATCGCTTCATTATTTGAAAAAAGGACAGAAGGTCTTTACCATAATACCACCGCTGTTTTAGATGCCGATGGTTCCTATTTAGGAAAATACCGAAAAATGCATATCCCAGATGATCCTGCGTTTTATGAGAAATTTTACTTTACGCCAGGTGATTTAGGCTACAAAGTATTTAAAACAAAATTTGGGCGAATAGGCATATTAATCTGTTGGGACCAATGGTACCCAGAAGCATCTCGAATTACTGCACTTATGGGGGCTGAAATTTTATTCTATCCCACAGCTATCGGATGGGCTACTGACCAAGATGAAGAAACTAACAAAGATCAATACAATGCGTGGCAAACGATTCAACGTTCCCATGCTGTCGCAAATGGTGTTCCTGTTGTGTCAGTTAACCGTGTAGGATTTGAACAAGACGGTGCGATGAAATTCTGGGGCGGAAGCTTCGTGACAAACGGCCAAGGAAAGATACTTTACCTCGCTTCTCACGACAAAGAAGAGATTGAAGTTGTGGAACTGGACCTCAATGAAGCTGATNNTTTCTAAGAGATAGACGAATTGAAACATATTCACCAATTACAAAGCGTTTTATTGACGAAGACTAATATCGGATATTTCTGGCCATTTCAGGTTTAAAAGTATATCATTATGTACAATAAACTGAAATGGCTTTTTTAATCCCTTTAATTTAAGTATGGAACAACAAAAGACATTTACACAGGCTTATTTTGACAACTCCCCGAAAAAACAGGGGTTTTCATTTCCCGCAGAATGGGCAAAACAAGAAGCTTTATGGTTAAGCTGGCCGCATAAAGAAGAGTCTTGGCCTGGAAAGATTGAAACGATATATAAGCCTTATTGCGAATTTATTAAAACCGTTGCGGCTGGACAAAAAGTCAGAATTAACGTAGCTAGTCAGGAAATGAAAGATTTTGCAATAGCAGCATTAAAAGAGGTCACAATAGATTTTAGTAACATTGAATTTTACTTTAATCCTACCAATGACGCATGGTGGAATAATCATGGCCCAGCTTTCATTATCAATAAAACAACCAATCAAAAGGCTGTCGTAGATTGGGGCTACAATGCTTGGGGAGGAAAATATCCACCTTTTGATCTAGACGATATCGTGCCTACACGAATTGCACAAGAGTTCAATTATCCTTTATTTACCCCTAACATAGTTATGGAAGGTGGCTCTGTCGAATTTAACGGTGCCGGAACAATTATGACAACTACTGCCTGCCTTCTGAACGAAAACCGCAATCCACATCTCACGAAAGAACAAGTAGAAATCTACTTAAAAGAGTTTTATGGTCAGGAGCAAGTTTTATGGCTCGGGGATGGCATTGTTGGAGATGATACAGATGGACACATTGATGATATTACACGCTTCGTTAATGAAAACACTGTATTGACAGTCGTAGAGGAAGACCCAGCGGATGAAAACTATGAAATACTTCAAGAAAATCTTGAGAAACTTCGTTCATTCAAGCTCTTAAATGGAGAATCACTCCATATTATAGAACTACCGATGCCAGCTCCGGTCATCCATGAAGAAACAAGATTACCAGCTTCATATGCCAACTTTTATATTGCTAACGATGTAGTTGTTGTGCCCATCTTTAACGATAAAAATGACCAACGAGCGCTTGAGATAATACAAGGTTGTTTTCCTACTCGCCAAGTTGTCGGTATAAATTCCGTTGACATCATCTGGGGATTAGGAAGTTTCCACTGCTTAAGCCAGCAAGAACCTGCGCTAAACTAACGAAAGATATCCAGCGCTACAGTGCCTCAAAATAGTGTCTAATTTTTGGGAGGCATTGTAGCGTTGGATAACCTTTTATTTAAACCACAATAACGCTTACCCCCGCCTTCTCCAGTGATTCTACAAAACCGGTATTCACTTTATCATCCGTTATTAGTACATCAATTTTATCAAAACCACAAATTCGCCCAAAGCTTCGTCGACCAAATTTAGAAGAGTCGGCCAATACCACAACTTTTTGAGCGGTATCAATCATAATGCGATTTAATTGAGCCTCCTGCGCACTAGATGTTGAGACGCCATACTCTAGATCAATACCATCTACACCGAGGAACAGTTTACTACAATAGAAGTCATGCAATAAATTTTCAGCATATTTTCCTGTAACTGACGTCGATGTTTTACGAAGCGTACCTCCCATCTGCATAATTTCAACAGATGGATATTTGATCAGCTCCATAGCAACATTCAATGCAGAAGTCACTACGGTAATATTCCCTTTAGGAATAATTTGCTTTGCAAGTGATTGCATTGTTGTTCCAGAAGCTATAATAATTGAATCATTTTCTTCAATCATTTCCGCGGCCTTTTTTCCTATTCTACTTTTGTCGTCTGAGCGAAGTTTTTCTTTCTCAAAAACTGTTCGGTCAGTGGTATAGGGGTTATACTGTGTTGCTCCGCCATGCGTTCTAAACAACAATCCGCTATCTTCTAGCAAAGTCAAATCTTTACGAATGGTCACGGAGGAAACGCCTAATTCCTCACATAGATCAATTACCTGAACTACGCCGACCTCCTTTAGTTGCTTTAAGATATATTGATGTCTCTCTACATTTGTCATGGCTCTATTATAAAATACTGTTAAATATTAAATCTACACTCGGTTTAATGATATGGATTTCTTGCCATCAATATAAAAGTTCATAGCAGTTAATTTCCATAAATATGACATTCCATTCCAATTCCCTATCAGAATTAATGTAAAATAATAAAATTATTTAATTTATTCACGTTAATAAATTGCAAATTCTTTTTAATTAAAAAAAAGGAAAATGAATTTAGAATTGCAAAGGATCTGGTAAGATAAATTGATATCTCAATTCCGTCTGAAGTAATTCACCGCTGACTATTTTCTGGAAGTTAACACCTGGTTCAAATGCAATAGGCAAAGCTAATCCATATTTCTTCGCTGAAGCGTAGATTACATCCTTCTTTTTTGGATGTAATGGTGCAACAACATTGTAAACTGGCCATTGCAATTTATTGAAGAGAGCCGCAACAATCAACGGAACTACGTCATCAATATGAACAAAATTAGCTGGCTGCTCACCTGTCGTACAAATTCGGTCGCAAAAATACTTGGCAAAGATTCGATTTTTACCAAATAAGCCCCCTAGACGATAAATTACTGTATTGGTCAATCTGAGCATTTTTTGCTCGGCAAGCAAAAGCTTCGGTGAGAGTTCAGCTTGATCAGAATAAGACTCCACAAACAAGCCATCCTTATCTGGATAGATCCCAATTGAACTCAAAAAGATCTGCTTCCTCCATGTAATTCGACCGAGAAAACAAGTAATATTCGAAAATCTATTTTCAAGAACGGATAGACTATTTTTCTGGCTTGCAGGCACGCTGTTCAACACAACATCAAAATGGGCAGGTAACTCTATTCTTTTCGGAAAATTTTCCCGGTCGAAATCTATAATAAATGAAAAAATACCATTGGCATTGAGCCGATGGTATTTTTCATTTTGCGTTGTACTTGCCCAGACCTCATGTCCTTGATGTATCATGTCTATAGCAAAAGATTCTGCGAGCCAGCCACATCCCAAAATGAGTATCTTCATAAGACAAAATTATTAATTTAATAAGCCTTTGCAAACAACACACGTCTATTGGAAGGCTTTCCGGTGAAAATACACACCCCTTCTTCCTCCTTAGCATCCAACGGAATACAACGAATTGTCGCTTTCGTTTCTTCTTTCACACGTTTTTCAGTCTCCGTAGTCCCATCCCAATGACAAGAAATAAAACCACCTTTTCCTTCTAAAACCTCTTTGAATTCTTCGTAAGAACTTACTTCTGTGATATGAGATGTCCTATAATCCAATGCTTTTTGATAAATATTTTCTTGAATAGTATCCAACAACCGAACAATAGTAGCAGACAAACCATCTTGTGCCACTGTTTCTTTGGTCTGCGTATCACGACGAGCCAATTCCACGGTTCCATTTTGCATATCTCTTGCTCCTACAGCCACGCGTAAAGGCACACCTTTCAACTCCCATTCGGCAAATTTAAACCCAGGTCGCTGTGTATCGCGATCGTCATATTTAACGGAAATATCACTATTTTTCAACTCAGCGGTCAATTGATTGACAAATGAATCGATTTGTCCTTTTTCTTCTTCGGTTTTGAAAATAGGAACTATCACGACTTGAATAGGAGCTAATTTTGGCGGTAATACCAATCCTTGATCGTCTGAATGTGCCATTATCAGAGCCCCCATCAAACGTGTTTACACCCCCCAGGATTTTTCGCATACATGCTCTAGTTTCCCTTCTTTCGATGTAAATTTCACATCAAATGCTTTTGCAAAATTCTGTCCAAGAAAATGCGATGTTCCCGCCTGTAAAGCTTTTCCATCTTGCATTAAAGCTTCGATACAATAGGTATCCAATGCACCTGCGAAACGCTCGTTCTCTGTCTTCCGACCACGTATAACTGGTACAGCCAGAATTTTTTCAGCAAATGTCGCATACACTTCCAACATACGTTCAGCCTCTTCAATTGNNCCTTCCTGCCATAAAAATTCCGCGGTACGTAAAAAAAGTCGCGTACGCATTTCCCAACGCACAACGTTTGCCCATTGGTTAACCAAAATAGGAAGGTCTCTGTATGACTCAATCCATCCACGGTAGGTATTCCATATAATGGTTTCAGATGTAGGACGAACGATCAGTTCTTCTTCCAATTTAGCATCCTCATCGACTACAATCTTACCTGTGCCATCATTTTTTAATCTATAATGAGTTACTACAGCACATTCAGTCGCAAAACCCTCCACATGTGCTGCTTCTTTAGAAAAGAAAGATTTGGGGATGAATAGAGGAAAATAAGCATTGCTGTGACCTGTCTCCTTAAATCTTTTGTCTAAAATCGCCTGCATTCTTTCCCAAATAGCATAGCCGTATGGCTTAATGACCATACAGCCTCTGACAGCTGAATTTTCAGCTAGGTCTGCTTTGATCACAAGGTCATTGTACCATTGCGAATAATCTTCTGCACGACTTGTAATTCCTTTACTCATATGAAATTGATAAATTATTGTAACATTATTACGTTAAATCTCGTCTGTNNCTCTGTATTTCGAATACGAAAAGCGTTCAATAAAAAATATTTGTATTTTTGATTACTTCGATTAAACCCTGTCGAGAAATTTGCGTCTAAGATAGTAAATAAGGCTGTATAATCGAAAATAACGGTTTAGGATATTATGAAAAAAAATAGATTATTTATCGGAGCACTTGCCATAACAGGAGCATTTATGCTGGGTTCCTGCGGTACGAGTAGGCAAATCTATGGCGACGATGTCTATGGCAATAGAGGGCAAGCTAGACAAAAAGTCTATCAAAGCCCGGATTATTACTACACAGATGCGGATCAAGGCCAACCAAGTGGACAAGCACAAGGAGGTTATTACGACGACGAATACTCAGATCAGGATTATAACAATGATTCTTATGAAGATCTAGAGTACGCTAACCGTATTAATCGCTTTTATTACGCTACACCAGGAATGACCTACTTCGATCCTTTCTTTGATCCTTGGTATGGATATGGTTTCGGCGGTTGGGGGTATGGGCCTTCATTCGGCATGGGATGGGGATGGAACTCTGGATGGGGTTCATCTTGGTCTATCGGACTTGGATGGGGTTGGGGCTCTAACTGGGGCAGGGGCTCTCCTTGGTATGGAGGTTACGGACCTTGGGGTGGCGGCTGGTATGGCGGCGGTTACTGGGGTTCAGGATGGTATGGAAACGGTTACTGGGGCGGCGGCTACTGGGGTAATACAAGACCTCACTATGCTTCTAGCCGGTCCACTTACAGAGACTATTATAATACGCGTAGTTCTGCGACACGAAGTCGTAGCACGGCCGCATACGACCGTACTGGTGTAGCACGTGATTCAAGAGGTCGGATTACTTCTGTAGCTAGCAGAACAAGAAATTCTGATGGATCAGTATCATCACGTAGCTCTTCGTACAATAGAACAGGGAGTAGATCAAGAACCTCAGATGGTATATCCACTAGAGGATATTCAGATGGGATTCGTTCGAGAACATCCGACAGAGTGAACAATTCCTACCCGAATAGCACACGTAGTACTAGTGGATATAATAATAACTCAAGATCGCGGACAAGCTCTGGTCAGGTATCTCGCCCGATGAGTCGCTCGACAGAGACTCGCACTGGAAATCCAAGTTCTACATCCAGACCAACATATACACCACCGACAAGAAGTTATGATAGCGGCTCTTCAACCCGCTCTTCAAGTGGAGGTTTCTCCGGTGGTGGTAGCTCGAGATCTTCCGGAGGAGGATTCTCTGGTGGCGGTAGCTCAAGATCTTCTGGAGGAGGTCGTACCCGATAGTAAAAGCACTTCAATCAGTAGCATACATCTTTCTGTATGCTACTGATTATTATTGACTACATTTCAGCATATGACAATCAAAAAATTACTTTTTGGAACTGCATTTTTATTAGGTGCAGCAGGAACTACTCAGGCACAATATACGAGAGATGTACTTTTATTCTCCCAAGGGGACAATGGTGGTACAGCTCGTTTTAAAGCAATGGGAAATGCGTCGACCGCTTTAGGTGGTGATATTAGCTCAATTACAAATAACCCCGCTGGTTTGGGATATTTTAATCAGTCAGATATATCGGTAACAGGCAGATACCTTAATAATAAAAATAAAACAAATTATTTCGGCCAAAATTCAAATAGTAGTAAAAACAATTTTAATCTGGATAATGCAGGAATTGTTTTTCACTTGCCTTCCTATCGAAACGGTGGAAATCTCGAGAAGGGCTGGTTAAATTTCAATGTAGGTATTGCCTATAATAGAAATTATGTCTATGACAACCGCCTGGAATATAGAGGCGTCAATACAGACAATTCTATAACTCATTCTTTTGCCGATCGTTTAGCAACTGAAGGCAATGCTGGCGGCTGGGGACAGGATTTCTACAAGAATTCATTTATGGTTGATGACGACCCGAATAACTCACAAGATTTTTATCCGATTGCCATTGGTAAAAAGATGGGATCATATCCGGGGAACGAGCAAGTCAACTCTGTTTATGAAAAAGGTAGTAAATCCGAATCTGTATTGTCATTTGGAGCAAATTATAGTAATAAGCTTTACTTAGGTGCATCCCTAGGTTTCACCAGCTTCCGTTATAGTACGGGTAACTTATTCACCGAATACGGTCAAACAATGACTGAAGCACAATTAACAGCTTACAATAGCAAGTCTGTTTTTTTAAACCCAAAAAATCCTGAGTATCAATATCTCGACAACGATTACGAACTATTTGAAACTTATAATCAGATCACGGATGGTACAGGTATTGATTTTAAATTAGGTATGATCTATAAGTTTACTCCTACTTTCAGTATGGGGTTCACTGCGAAGTCACCAACATTTATGAATATTAAGGATGATTCTGAAAACTACACTAAAATTAATTACTTTCTCCCCAATGCGAATGAAGCCCGCGCTCAATTCATAACGAACGATAAAATAGGCGTTAGCTCTTGGGAATATAACATGAATACGCCCTACCGCCTTTCTTTAGGTGCTAGTCAATTATTTTCAAGAGGCTTGATTACAGCGGATGTTGAATGGGTAGATTATGCGGCAATTCGTTATAAAGATGCCGGTGGTTATAATAAATTGCAAGAAGATAGAATGAATCAAAGTATTAAAGATACTTACCAAGGAGCTATCAACGCAAGAATTGGTGGTGAAGTTTTATTTGATAATGTATTTAGTGGAAGAGCAGGTTTCAACTACAGTGGCAACCCTTACAAAAATGCTGATTATACAGACTATACGGGCTCACTGGGTGTTGGAGCTAAACTTGGCCGCGGCATGTACATCGATTTGACAGGTGCCTATAATGCTGTGAATTTTAAAGAAAACCCATATATTATTGACGAAGCTCACTGGAAATCATCTAGCCCGCTAGCAGATATCAAAAATCAAAGGACGAGTGTCATTTTGACAATCGGCTCCAAGTTTTAATTTATTTTAAAAGAACGTTCAGCGAGACTGAACGTTCTTTGTTTATCAGACCGCTAGATCAAAGCAAATGATAAATATCAATAGCTGAAGATCACATCGCCTTACTCTCCTACCCTTCTTGAAAATTTCCATTCAAACTGACTTTATCTCATAATTATACTTGTATATAAAAACAAGTTTATCTAAGTTTGTCCCTTTGGTTGAAAATCACATGGCAAATCAAACAATCTCAAAAGCATTTAATACGCTCTTTACTTACCCAATCTGGCGTATAGAAATTGATGGAGAAAATCAATTGATCGCAGTTGAGACTAGAAATCCAGAAGATACCCTACCATACCTTAACGTCATTACCTTTGATGGTAATTCTATTCTTCAAGATTTTAAGATCACTGTAAAAGAATGGGTACTTGCAGGAATTCAATGTAGTAAGTTGATTTTAAAAAAAATTTCGAGTAATTCACCCATTGAAGCTGGGATCCTAGTAATCGATTGCTATTCACCTAAGAAACAAGAAATTTGGTCAAATTATGTTTTTATGGGACTGGTAAATTATGGTGTGCTTGTCCGTCCAAAAATGATCGAACAGGGCTTACAGATGTTTCTAGACCTAAATTCGCTGTCTATTAGCAATGAAAAAGAAATTCATATTAAACCTTACGAGTCAAAAATAGTCTATCCAGTCATCTACAACGGTGAAGTCCCTCTTTTTCTAAAAGATTTCCCGATTGAGGGTGAAATCTGGATAAATGCTATGGACGACTATTTTATTTGGGCTTTCTATGAAAAAAACAAAAATGATCTCTATCAAATCAGGATAATACAATCAACGCGAAATGAATTGATAAACTCATTAATCGCGGTTTCAGAGCTTCCACTCAAGTTCTTCAACATCTATTTTCTAATTGACAAACAAATATTCCTTTTGACAGATAATAAACAGGAGTTTGTTTCGTATTTAGTATAATTGCAAAATATATGAAAGTTTTATTTGAATTAAAAACATATAAAAAGATAGCTATCCTGTCGATCGCTATACTATCGATCCAACATGCTGAGGCAAAAAATTTAGTCTCGTTTCATACAAATTTAACGCCCGACTCCGTTGGTACAGAAATAAATAATGGTGAAGAGTACGTCCTCTTTAAGATAGAAAAAGGAGATAACTATTATCAATTAAGCAAAAAATACAAAACTACGGTGGGTCAATTGACTCAAATAAACGGTAACGGCACGCTCAGTCTTGGCCAAATTGTTAAGGTTCCAACGGGTAGAAAACCAAAAACTACCCCGACTATCAATAGAGAGACCAGTAATTCTCAAAATCCGCGCAATCCACAACAGCAAGGCTTTACCGAATATATTGTCGGTGAAAAAGAAACTCTTTATGCGATCTCAAAAAGATTCGGTATTACTGTTGAGGACATTAAAAAAGCCAACAATTTAAAGAATAATACCATCGGCGGGGGGATGCGCTTGATGATACCAAACCAACCGCTACCACCAGAACGTCCCAAATTGGTCGAACCGAAAGGTATTGAGATAGTTAGTCCGGACTCTACAAACAATGACGACGAAAAAGAAGAAAACCAAATTTCTACAAATCGATATGGTATACGCGAAAAATCTGAACGCGGTATTGGCGTCTGGATTGATGGGCTATCCTCACAAGGAACTAGTAATTTGGCTCTTCATAAAAGCGCGCCTGTAGGAACTATCCTAAAGATCATCAACCCAATGACGAAAAGTGTGACCTACGCGAAAGTTGTTGGTAAATTCAACGACAATGCGGAAAATCAAAATGCTATTGTTGTATTATCAAAGTCTGCTGCAGCAAGTATCGGAGCGCTAGACAAACGCTTTCAGGTAGAAATTGCGTACGGATTACCTTTAGAAAATTAATTTGCTAAAAATAGCTTTACAGCGAATAATAAGAATGAATAACAAACCGTATGTCATAGGGATTGCTGGAAGTAGTGGCTCTGGGAAAACATTTTTTTTAAACAGTTTTTTAAAACATTTTCGACCCGATGAGGTTACATTAATCTCTCAAGACGACTATTATATCCCTGCCAATACAAAAACCCAGGAAGAAAACAAACTCTATAATTTTGATATTCCGACGTCAATTGATAGACAGGCTTTTTATAAAGACATCGAATCTCTGTTCAATGGGAAAACTATCCATAAAGAAGAATATACATTTAACAACCCTTCTTTAAAGCCGAAAATTCTAGAAATAAAACCCGCACCGATCTTGATTATCGAGGGGCTATTCATTTTCTATTACACGGAGATCAACGATCTTATTAATCATAAGATTTTTTTAAGTGCTGAACAGGATATCGCCTTGCGGAGACGTCTACACCGTGATTTAGTTGAACGGGGCTACTTTGAAGATGACGTAATGTATAAATGGATAAACCATGTCCTTCCCTCTTATAATGAATACTTACTCCCATTTAAGGACTCCTGTGACCAAGTCATTTTCAATAATACAGATGAGCCTGAACCGATATGGGAAATCACTAATCAGATCTCTGAACAATTAAAATTAAAACTCAACATAGTATAATTTCGCGAATTTTGATAAGGAGGAGCACAAGCGTGTCCCTCCTTTAATTTTTAAAACGCTTGATTTATTGACATCAAGGTTTTAAATCCTTATCTTTGCGCCACGAAACAAATCCATCATAATGAACCATCCTGTAAAGATTAAAAATGCTTTGGTTTCAGTCTATTATAAAGACGGCCTAGCTCCTTTAGTTCAATTATTAAACAAATACGGTGTCACGTTCTATTCTACTGGTGGGACAGAAACATTTATCAAAGACTTAGGTATAGATGTTGTTCCAGTTGAAGACTTGACTAGTTACCCATCGATTTTGGGAGGCCGTGTTAAAACGTTGCATCCAAAAGTATTTGGAGGAATTTTGGCACGCCGTCCACTAGAATCTGATCAACAACAACTTGCTAAGTATGAGATTCCAGAAATTGATTTGGTCATCGTGGATTTGTATCCATTTGAAGAAACTGTTGCCTCTGGAGCGTCTGAACAAGATATTATTGAAAAAATCGATATTGGTGGAATTTCGTTAATTCGTGCCGCTGCCAAAAACTTCAACGATGTAGTTATTATTTCTTCTAAAAATGACTACAAAGAACTTGAGGATATCTTAGCAGGTCAGGAAGGTAATACTTCATTAGAACAACGTAAAGAATTCGCTAAACGTGCATTCAATACCTCATCACACTATGATACTGCGATCTTCAATTATTTCAATCAAGAAAATCCAATTGAGGTATTTAAACAATCAGAGCAAAAAGCCCAGGTTCTTCGTTATGGTGAAAACCCGCATCAAAAAGGTGTTTTCTTTGGAGATTTGGACAATATGTTCGATAAATTAAACGGCAAAGAATTATCCTACAATAACCTAGTAGACGTCGATGCCGCAGTAGCGCTAATTGATGAGTTTACAGAACCAACATTTGCAATCCTGAAGCATACCAATGCTTGTGGCGTGGCCTCCCGCCCATCCATCAAGCAGGCTTGGACAGATGCGTTAGCATGCGATCCAGTATCTGCATTTGGTGGCGTGTTGATTACCAACGGAGAAGTCGATGCTGCAACAGCAGAAGAAATTAACAAATTATTTTTCGAAGTTTTGATTGCGCCGGCCTATTCTGAAGAAGCTGTCACAATCCTCACAGCAAAGAAAAATAGAATCATCTTAGTGCGCAAAGAAGTAAAATTACCGCAACAACAATTCAAAACCTTACTGAATGGTGTGATTCTTCAAGATAAAGACAATACCATTGAAAGTCCAGAACAAATGGTTTCTGTGACCACAGTGAAACCAAATGCTGAACAGTTAGAGGATCTTTACTTTGCAAATAAAATAGTAAAACACACAAAATCAAATACGATCGTATTTGCCAAAAATGGAACCTTACTAGCTTCAGGTGTGGGACAGACTTCACGCGTTGACGCTTTAAAACAGGCTATCGAAAAAGCGATTTCATTTGGTTTCGACCTTAAAGGCTGTGCGATGGCTTCAGACGCTTTCTTCCCGTTCCCTGATTGCGTAGAAATAGCCTCCGAAGCTGGTATTGCCGCAGTGTTACAGCCAGGAGGATCAATTAAAGATCAGTTATCGATTGATATGGCCAATGAAAAAGGGATTGCAATGGTAACTACCGGAGTAAGACATTTCAAACATTAAGCTGTCTTTAAACTTTTAAAAAAAAGCTACTTTATCAAGTAGCTTTTTTTATTTAGCTCGTTTCAACACTCAATTTAGAACGCTTGTATTCTTCCATTTCGCCAGTCAGTTTGCGAATCGCATAACCTACAATAGCAACATCATCTATCCAACCTCCAACAAAGATAAAATCGGGAATAGCGTCGATAGGCGAGATTACATACACAATTGTTCCGATGATAATCGATAAATTCCAATTGTTCATTTTATACTTTCCTGTAAGCGTGTCTTTACACATCGCAACCAATATTTTGAAGTCGTCCACATAGCTCCCTAGATTCCCAGCTTTTGCTTCCGCTTGGGTAAGTTCAGACTCCGTAATTTTACGATGCCTAAACTGCTCAAACATCCCTTTAGCAATCCTTTTAATTCTACTGTTCATACGTCAAAATTAGAATAACTAATCTAACAATCCAAATCAGGGCTTCGCATCTGATTCGGATTTCAAATAGATGATCAGGGAATTTATATGCTCAAGATTCGCGGCAAATCTCCCGAAATATAGGCGCAATACGCTTGCTGTCCGAAGAAGGTCCGAACATATTACGAATAAAATGACATAACAAAAAACAATATTTTAATATTTTTTATAATTTCGATGTAGCATAAAATACCCTACTCCCGTATAATAGACAACACAAGCGCAATGTGTTTTTATAGAAAGACAGATTTAAAAATTACACGGTATGAAAAACTATAGATTATTTAATTTTATTGCAATTGCATTGGCGTCGATCCTTTTTACGAGTTGCCTAAAAGACAATGACGACCAGCGAATTCCTGGCGCATTATTTACCATGGTGAATGGTTACAGTGATGCAAACGCGGTGATCTATTATGCAGACGGAGGATCTCTTCAAAATCCTTATTATCCTTTAGAATTTAAAAGTTATACCCAAGTGGGGCTTTTTACCGGTGCCCGTAATATAGAGATCTCTGCGGAATATAACAAGGCCCTAGTTGACAGTACCATCACCATAAAAGACAGTACAATCTATACCTCATTTGTCTTTGGGACAAAATCTAAACCCGTTCAAGTAGTTACTACGGATCGTATCAACAAGGATATAAAGAACACAGAATCTGGATTACGCTTTTTCAATTTAGCCGAAGGAACGGACCAGGTAAGTTTAAAAATTGGAGATCAATCTATTCCGACAGAATGGACCAATAGAACATTGGAAACTCAAAACTCGGCTTCTGCGCACCAAGGATTTATTCCGCAGAAAAGTGGTACTTACACAGTAACGGTACAGGATAAGTCCGGAAAAACAATAGCAACTCGTAGTGAAATTAAATTAGCAGAAGGGTATTACTATTCAGTGATATTAATTGGCAAAGCAAATGATGATAAGACACCACTCTATATCGGTTTAGTTGCACAAGCGGCTAATTAAAACATCCCATATTTTATATACTGAAAAACGGCCGTCATGTTCGCATGATGGCCGTTCTTTTTGTATGTTTTTAATACTGGAAAACCGTGTTTAAAACACATCTTTTTAAGGTTTTTCCTTAGCTGCTACTTTAGAAATCACATAGATATCCTCATTATCCTTCTTCATTTTGTATTTTTCTCTTGCTATCCGCTGTACTTCCTGGGGATTTGATCTGATATCATTAATCGTTTTTATGATTGCTGCATTTTCTTTAAGATAAAAAGAGCGCTCGCTTTCCAAATTCGCTTTTTGTTTTTGGTAGCTATATTGTGTCGCAAAGTCATTTCTATCAAAAAACAACATCCATACGAGAAAAGCCAAAGTGGCTAACAAATACTTATTTCTTATTAAAGACCATAATCGCTGCATGGGACAAAAATACTATTTAGCTTTTATACTCACGACATTTTCTTCCAAAGTTAAACATCTNNTGGAATAATGCCCGCAAATTCATCTTATCGATAGAATAATCTTATCTTTAATGATCCTTTACGTCAGACATCCTTATTCAGAACGTACAAACGGAACTAGAAATGATTTAGATATTGTAATATACCCATCGGCGAAGAAACGAGTGTAACAAATTCACGAAGAGCAATGGGAACAAACACTTATCAATAACTTACATATGAAATACTATCTTATCGCAGGCGAAACATCAGGAGACCTACACGGAACCAACTTAATCAAAGCGTTAAAAATGGAAGATCCCAATGCCACATTTAGCATTGTAGGTGGTGATCTCATGCAAGCTGAAACAGGAAAGAAAGCATTAATACACACGTCACAAATGGCATTTATGGGCTTTGTCGAAGTATTAAAAAACCTGGGAAAGATAGCTAAAAACCTTAAAATTGTTAAAAATGACCTATTGCAACAAAAGCCAGATGCGCTTATCTTGATAGATTTCCCCGGCTTTAACTTGAAAATTGCTGAATTCGCAAAAAAAAATGGAATCAAGACGTTTTACTACATCTCGCCTAAAGTTTGGGCCTGGAATCAAGGTCGCGTAAAAAAAATTAAACGAATTGTAGATCATATGTTCTGTATCCTACCCTTCGAAGTAGAATTTTATAAAAAGTGGCGGATGCACGTCGATTATGTTGGAAATCCACTTTTGGACGCAATTTCCAGTTATGAATTCAATCCAAAATTCAGGGAAGAAAATGGTTTCACAGAAAAACCTATCATAGCATTATTACCTGNNGGAAGTAGAGAGATGGAAATTATTAACCTTCTTCCAATTATGGCCGAACTGCCCTATTTCTTCCCGGTCCACCAGTTCGTTATTGCTGGTGCGCCCAATTTTAATGAATCATACTATAAGCAATTCTTGAAGGGAATAGATATTCCTGTTATATTTAACCAAACCTATGACATTCTCAAAAACGCCGAAGCTGCAGTAGTAACCAGCGGAACAGCAACACTTGAAACAGGTATACTAAAAGTTCCGCAGGTGGTGGTTTATAAGGCAAATCCCATATCTATATGGATTGCCAAACTTGTCATCAAGGTTAAATTTATCTCACTTGTCAACCTAATTAACAATTTTCTATCTGTACGTGAACTTATTCAGGACGAATGTACCGCATATGATATATCTTATGAAGTTGGAGAACTGATCAATAATAAGGCACATCGGGCAAGTGTCATGGAAAATTACGATATTCTTGCTGAAAAGTTGGGTTCTCCTGGAGCGTCTGAAAAGACCGCCAAATTGATTGTAAAATATCTGGCTGAAAATTAAACTCTTTCGCGTTTCATTTGTCAAACTACTAGTTAGTCAGAATTAATTAGAAGTAATTATGAAAGCAAAATTTGTTTTAACCATTTTTCTCTGTTTTGCACTTGCGTTTGTTGGAAAAGCCCAAGAAACGCAACATATTTCCAAGCTTGAAATTGGAAAGAAAGCAAAAAAAAATATAGATAGCAGAGACTCATCAGTGACAATTCACATTGATACATTGATTATGAAAGACAATTCAACCTTATCTTTTTATGGCAAAAAGAATGTAAAATTAACCGTCGGCCATGCTGAAATAGGGAATAAAGCAACAATTTTTGGTACTGATGGAAAAAATAATGGTGCAAATTTCGATATCCATGCTAATTTTCAAAAATTAGGATCTCTTTATATTATTGCTAAAGGCGATGACGCTTTTAATGGCACCAAGACATTCCCAAATGGAAATGGAGGAAAGGTAAAGGTCACCTTAATGAAAGAGAGTATTAAGCCACAAAGTACCAATAAAAAAGCAACAAATTATATTTACGCGGATGTCGTTGCAGGTGGTCGTGCAGTAAATGCTAATTCGGACCTGAGAAATATTTACGATCGAATAAAAACTGCGCCCACAGGCTTAAGAGGTTTACCCCAGGGACAAATTTATTCAGGAAGTCCTGGTACAGAAGGCACGTTTGAATTGATTTCTACACCCTAGATTATTATGCATAAAAAGCAGTATCACATCATTGTCGTACTGCTTTTTATGTATAGCATTTTAAATAGAGTTAATTACATCCCCTCCTTTTAAGTTCGTAAGCCAATACCAAACGGGTCATTCGATCATATCGCGCAATCCCTTCCTCCTGGTTATTATGCTTCAGGTATTGATTGTAAAACATACCCGTGACTGAATCAACCCACCCCGTGTACTGCCGCCAAAAAAGTCTTTCTTCTTCGATATCTTTCTGCACGCGTACACTCAAGCTGTGTTTATAATCTTTCCATAAGCCCGGATACATTCCACCTAGCTCACGCAACATATAAAGAGTCGTCTGCAAATAGGCAGAATACCGATAAAAAGCTTCCGGATGCTGCCGCAAGCGAACAAAAGCCATAAAATTCGCTTCATCTTCAAAACCGATTCCTTGTTGATGGGCAAGTTCATGTACACATGTAAAAGGAACAGATGTCGCCGGCATGGCGATATTGATCTGTGCATCATGGGTAAAAGGATTAAAATAGCCCGAAACACCAAAGTAAGAAACGAGCCAACTACTTAATGGCGATTTCGCATTCACCTGACTCCTGGACAAAAAGGAAGTAAAAGTCGTATCCCTTTTCACATAATCAACCAGCTCCATTTGAATCCGCTCTTTTTTGTCTACCCACTGCGCAGGATCAATCTCCCTCCGCAACGTATTTGTACTGTCCACATACGCATTCAATACCATTAAGTAATCCGCTAATCTCAAACTATCGACCTGAAGTTCCGCATTCGCACTAATCGGCTTTCGATAATAATTCAGCCCCCATGACAAATAAAAGAAAAGATACAGTCCCAATAACACATTTAAAGTACATAAAATTAGACGGAAAGCAGCGGTCCAACGCTTTTTCCATAAATTCCGCAAGGATCTGGTTACGAGATACAGCAACAGCAAAACAATTACACAATAAAACAGGTCACCGACACTAAAGGGTATATAGCCAAAAAGAACCTTTGGAACATAACCATAAAATCGATAAAAGCCTCTTGCATATGACCTTTCAATCCATTCACTGTTTTTTTCCACTGCATTGAGAATAAAAATCCCAATAAGCAGGAAGAAAAAAATAAAAACTGCTATTCTGCGCTGCTTTTCCATCTAGAGAAATATTAAAAATTAGCTTTCGTTCTCAAAATAGATTTTGTAATAGTTCATTCCCTTATCTTCGTCGTAACCTTTTTCAAGATACTCTCGTTTTCCGTGAACATAAATGTGAAAGTTCTTATCCAATTTCAAAACAGACTTGTAAGAAGATTCCATTTTTTTTACTGCCTTATCTGCTATTTCAAAACTTGCCTGAAATGGAGAATCAAATTCGTTTTCAAAACCAGCCTTAAAGTCCTGGAATAAGGCAATCGCCTGCGGGTTGCCTAATACTTCCTCCTCAAACTCTTCCTGCACAAAAGTTTCCTTTTCCTTGAAGTAATTCATGGATTTGTTCATCAGATCTATTTTGTCTGCTTTTTCCAATTCAAACGTCTCATCCAATTTTTCTTGGACAAAGTTCTTATAGACTTTGAGATAATTGCCTGTTTGATTGAAATTGTCGTTACGCACACGCAATTGCAGAAACTCATCTTTCCAGTATACCGCCTCCTGTTGCCTGTTAGTCTGATCAAGAACCAAGACTTTATACCCCTCTTCCTCCTCTACGTTGATTATAATACATCCTTTATCGAGTTTATTGATATTAATAGCCTCCTGTTCATACTCCAACATAAATGCACCTTGTTTNNAGTCTCTTTATTCTCAGATTTGAATATACCAATGGCATCATGTTCTTCCCCTTCGATCTGTACATTCTTTAAGGCAACGACATATACCTCCCCAGCTTTAATTTTAGGATGATTGGATACCTCATAAAGGTGTTTTGAAATTTGTTGTGAAAAATCATGAAATGGAAGCTGCTCCTTAAAATATTGTCTTACAAAATAGAAAATCTCATTCAGTTCCAATTCTCCGTTAGGATGATATAAGCGATATACCTCATTCACCTTTGCAAAAGGACTCATAAAATACTGCATCAGTAGTCCAGGTAACACTTCATCTCCTTCAAGAGATACCGGGGCATCCGACAAAATATAAAATTCATCTTGTGCTTTATTGCCTACGCGATGAATGGATAATGCTTCGAAAGTCGCATCTTGGTGAAAAAACATAGTCTTATTTTATAAATTATACAAATCGATTGCTATTTTAAATGTCTGGCAATGTGCATTGACAATATCTTTGATTTCAGGAGAATACCCCCCGCCCATACTCACTTGGATAGGGATGTGATGTCTATGGCACATTTGAAAGACCAATTCGTCTCTTCGATGGCAGGTACCGATGTTCAAGTTCAATTTCCCCAGCTTGTCTGTTTCTAAAATATCCACACCGGCCTGATAGAAAACAAAATCAGGCTCAAATTTCCGAAACACATCAACCAAACTTTCTTCTAATAAAGTGAGATATTCCGCATCAGTAACCTGATCTGCTAAGCCAATATCCAAATGGGAACGCTGTTTGACAAAAGGATAGTTTTTCTCACCATGCATTGAAAAGGTAAACACCTGTTTATGCCCTTCAAAGATATGGGCAGTGCCATTTCCTTGATGTACATCCAGATCAATAATGAGGATACGACCAGCATAGTTATGCTTCAACAAGTAGCCGGCCGCAGTCGCTTGATCATTCATCAAACAGAAGCCCTCACCAAAGTCATAACCGGCATGATGGGTCCCTCCCGCTATAGTAAAAGCGACACCATACTCACGGGCATATATGGCACTTCGGATCGTCCCATCCAAAATATATCGCTCTCGATCCACTAGGCTCTGACTCAACGGAAAACCTATTCTACGTATCATTTTAGCATCTAAAGTGAGCTCAAATAACTGCTTTACATACCCCGGATCATGAACCAAACAACATGTTTCAAAATCCGCGAGTTCGGGACTGAAAAAGTTAGAGTCGGAAGCCAATCCCTCATGTTTTAACTGCATAGGAATCAACTCGTACTTTAACATCGGGAAACGATGCCCTTCTTTGACGGGATGAATAAATTCTGAACGAAAAGCTATCTTAAGCACCTTAAATCTCCTATTACTCATGCGAAGATAAGAAAAAGATCTTTTGGAGTTATATTAGAAAAAGGGCATCTTTGGAAAAGAACAAACCTTTAAATCTATGTTATATTGCTATAACATAAAACTTGTATTCGATCACAAATTTATACTCTTTAAAACGAATGGAAACAACTAATTTGCCCCAATTGTCTACCATGGAACAACGTGTGCTAGGTTCGCTAATTGAAAAATCAAAGGTAACTCCTGAATACTATCCAATGACAATCAACAGCTTGCAAGCTGCTTGTAACCAAAAGACCTCTCGCAAGCCAGTTGTACAATACACAGAGGAAAATATTATCAGCACATTAGATCTGTTGAAGAAAAAAGGCTTAATCTCAACCGTTGTCGGAGGTGGATCTCGTGTAACCAAATATAAACACAATTTTGCTATACAGTTTCCACTTGTACCTTCTGAACTGACTATTATCTGTTTATTACTTCTTAGAGGGCCAATGACTGCCGGTGAAATTAATTCAAACTCTGGAAGACTCTATGAATTTGAATCCCTGAGTGAAATTAATGAACAATTAGAAAAACTCGCACAAGAAGGTTACCTTAAATCTCTTCCTAAACAAATGGGCCACAAAGAAGTTCGTTACATCCACTTACTGGGTGATGTCAATCTTGAGATTTATGAAAACAGTAGTCCCGCAGCCGCATCCTTAACGGATCAGGTATTGATCGAACGAATTGGACAGTTGGAGCAGGAAGTTGCCGAATTGAAACAGAAATTTCAAGAGCTCTGGGACGGATTACATTAATAACATATGGAGCAAACACTAGATTCTAACAGAAACCTTTCCAAAGCAACGCTATGGTTGATGACCATTGCGACCGGTTTGGTTGTTGCCAACAATTACTACAATCAACCTTTACTAGCATTAATCGCCAAAGATCTAAAGATTGACGAAGCGACAGTTAGCAACTCAGCTATGCTGACTCAAATCGGATATGCCTTCGGCTTATTATTGATTGTACCTTTAGGAGATATGTTCAAACGAAAAAAAATGATCTTGATCGATTTCATTTTCATTGTTTTTTCACTGGCGGGCATGGCTCTTTCCACTTCCATCTTATCGATTCTAATATTCAGCTTTTTCATAGGATTCACCTCTGTTATTCCTCAAGTTTTCGTTCCAATGGCCGCTGAACTAGCTACCAAAGAGAAACAGGCCTCTGCAATAGGAATGGTCATGTCAGGTCTTTTGATCGGCATATTACTTTCTAGGGTTGTCAGCGGGGTGGTAGGCTCCTATTTAGGATGGCGTGAAATGTACTGGATTGCCACGGTTATCATGTTTATTACAGCCATTGCCATTGCAATAAAATTACCAGAAGTAATGCCGAACTTCAGAGGTTCCTATAGCGAACTGATGCGTTCGGTATGGAACTTCGCAAAAAAACAGCCTGTGTTGCAGCTCGCAGCCTTTCGTGGCGCCATGGGATTTGGAGCTTTCTCTGCTTTTTTTACAACACTTGTGTTCCACTTGGAAGGCCCACCTTTCTTTGATGGTCCTGCAACAGCCGGATCATTTGGACTCGTTGGTGCCTGCGGCGCTCTTGCAGCAGCTTTCGTAAACAGATTGACCATCTATATAGGCAAAGCCAGAATTATCTTATACGCTATTCTATTAATGCTACTTAGCTGGCTGTTATTCGCCATCTTTGGCAATCACTATTGGGGATTGATCCTCGGAGTTATCCTGATTGATCTTGGTCTGCAATCCATGCATATCCTCAACCAAAGTGATTTCTATGCACTAAATCTTGGTGCGAATAGCCGTTTGAATACAGTATACATGGTTAGCTACTTCATCGGCGGATCAACAGGCACCTTTTTTGCTGCACAAGCTTGGCAACACTTCCAATGGCCCGGTGTTATCGCCGTGGGAACATGCTATACACTTTTAGCCCTATTGGCACATGTATTATTTGATTATAAATTAAGAAAAAACTAATATGAAATTCGGTCAAGTAGAAAACCCGGAGGAAATCGACTTTACCCTTCCCCCTACTCCAGCAGAAACCTTAAACCTATTGCAGCATTTCAAAAATGATAAGCCTTTTGAGGTATATGTCGGTTGTGCAAAATGGAATAAACAGGATTTAAAGGGATTTTACCCAAGAGGTACAAAAGATGAACTGGCGTATTACTCCACGCAGTTTAACAGCATTGAACTCAATGCTACATTCTACAATTCACCTGGTATCGACCAAGTGGAGACCTGGAAGAAGAAAACACCTCCAAACTTCAAATTTTTCCCAAAGATTCCGCAATCCATCAGCCATTTCAGCAGACTATTAAATACGGAGGATAAAGTAAAATTGTTTACAGATTCCATTGTTCATTTCGATGAAAAGCTGGGAATGGCTTTTCTACAAATGCACGATAATTATAATCCAAAGGACGTGGCCCGTCTAAAACTATTTCTTCATGACTGGCCAAAAGAAGTCCCACTAGCATTAGAAGTGCGAAATAAAGACTGGTTTTCAAAAGCTGAAGTAACGAAAGAATTATATGCGCTGTTGGAGGAAACCAATGTGACCAACGTACTGGTCGACACCGCCGGCCGTAGAGACATGCTCCACATGCGCTTGACTACGCCGACTGCTTTCATCCGATACGTAGGTGCCAACCATGCGTCAGATTATGATCGATTGGATCATTGGATTGATGTTTTGAAGTTATGGCGCGAAAACGGATTGCAAAAATTGTATTTCTTTATCCACCAGAATATTGAGATAGAATCACCGCTACTTGCCACATATTTTATCAAAAAACTGAATACAACATTCGACTTGGATCTAACCTATCCGAACAAAAACACAGGAAATACTTTATTTTGAGACAAGTTATCAGATCTGGTCGCAATGCGCCAATAGAAAAACATATTTTGTACAAAAAAAGCCGAAGTAGAAGATACTTCGGCTTTTTATATTAAAAATCAAACTTTAGCTTATTTTTTAGCGTATTTAAAGTTTTTACCGATGAAACGGGCATTAGCACCCAATTCTTCTTCAATTCGTAATAACTGATTGTATTTAGCCATACGATCTGAACGGGAAGCAGAACCTGTTTTGATCTGACCACAGTTCAATGCAACTGCTAAATCAGCGATAGTCGCATCTTCAGTCTCGCCCGAACGGTGTGACATCACAGAAGTATAACCAGAATTTTGAGCTAAAGTAACCGCATTGATTGTTTCAGTCAATGAACCGATTTGATTTACTTTCACTAAAATTGAATTCGCTGTATGCGTATCAATTCCTTGTTGAAGACGTTTTGTATTGGTAACGAAAAGATCATCACCTACTAATTGAACATGGTCACCGATTTTGTCAGTCAATGTCTTCCATCCAGCCCAATCATCTTCAGCCATACCATCTTCGATAGAAATAATCGGGTATTTAGCTGTCAATTCTGCTAAATAGCTTGCTTGTTCTTCACTAGAACGTACAGCACCTTTATCACCTTCAAATTTAGCATAATCGTATTTACCGTCTTTGTAGAACTCAGAAGAAGCACAATCCAACGCTAAGCAAATATCTTGACCTGGTTTGTAACCAGCGATTTCAATCGCTTTCAAAACTGTTTCAATGGCATCCTCAGTACCTTCAAAAGTTGGCGCGAAACCACCTTCATCACCTACTGCAGTTGAAAGACCTCTGTCATGTAAGATTTTTTTCAAGGTATGGAAAACCTCAGTACCCCAACGCAAAGCCTCAGAAAATGAAGGCGCACCCACAGGCATGATCATAAATTCTTGGAATGCGATAGGTGCATCAGAGTGTGAACCACCGTTGATGATATTCATCATAGGAATAGGTAACGTGTTCGCATTTACACCACCGATATAACGGTATAATGGTTGACGTGACTCTTGTGCAGCAGCTTTTGCAACAGCTAAAGAAACACCTAAAATAGCATTTGCCCCTAAGTTTCCTTTATTTTCGCTACCGTCTAAATCAATCATGATTTTATCGATGGCATTTTGCTCGAAAACATCAACACCTTCTAAAGCTTTTGCAATTTTAGTGTTTACATTCTCAACAGCTTTCAAAACACCTTTTCCTAAGTATTTTGACTTGTCGCCATCACGCAATTCTACTGCTTCGTGAATACCAGTTGAAGCACCTGAAGGAACAGCTGCACGACCAACAAAACCATTTTGTGTAGTAACATCTACCTCAATTGTAGGGTTACCGCGCGAATCCAAAATTTGACGCGCATGAACATCGATAATTAAACTCATCTCTTTATTAGACTATAATTTATTTTCATTACTTAGTGTAGATAAGACACACTCTTATCTACAGACATTTTTCACAACCAAATATAATAAAAAATGTAGTGATTCCCTTATTTATTGTGAATAAAATATGACCAATTTGAATAATTGATCCTATTTATACATCAAAAAACCCTTCAAGATATGAAGGGTTTTTTGATATAATATAAGACGATTAGTTGTTGATCATTGCGACGAAATCATCAAACAAATAACGTGAGTCATGTGGACCTGGTGAAGATTCTGGGTGATATTGCACTGAAAATGCTTTCTGTCCTTTGATACGGATTCCCTCAATAGATTGATCGTTCAAATTGACGTGAGTTATTTCAACATTTTCGGAATTTTGAATATCTTCAGCCACAACCCCAAAACCATGATTTTGTGAAGTGATCTCACAGCGGTTAGCAATAATATTCTTTACAGGGTGATTGATACCGCGGTGACCATTATGTAATTTGCTTGTACGGATACCATTTGCCAATGCTAGGATCTGGTGACCTAAGCAAATACCAAACATCGGTTTATTTGCATTCAAAATAGCTTTTACCGTATCGATTGCATAATCCATTGGCGCTGGATCACCAGGACCATTGGAAATGAAATAACCATCCGGATTCCATTTCTCCATTTCTTCAAATGTTGTCTTTGCAGGAAAAACCTTTGTATATACATCACGAGCTTCAAAATTGCGCAAGATATTTTTCTTGATACCCAAATCCAAAACAGCTACACGTAACGAAGCATTTTCATTCCCAAAGAAATAAGGCTCAGCTGTTGTTACTTTTGAAGACAGCTCAAGCCCATCCATGGAAGGAACTTCAGCCAATTGACGCTTCAATTCTTCCACATCCAATGTCTCCGATGAAATGATTGCATTCATCGCACCTTTATCGCGGATATGTCGCACCAATGAACGGGTATCCACATCAGAAATACCAACTAAATTACCCTCTTCAAAGTAGCTTTGGATAGATTCATCCGCCATTTTACGGCTATAGTTGATATTGTAGTTCTTACAAACCAATCCTGCAATCTGAATTTGATTTGACTCGGTATCATCCTCATCAATACCATAGTTACCAATATGGGCATTGGTTGTTACCATGATTTGTCCAAAATAAGATGGATCTGTAAAAATCTCTTGATAACCGGTTGTTCCTGTATTGAAACAGATTTCCCCAGTAGTCGTACCAATTTTACCAGCGGCTTTACCGTGATAAACTGTACCATCTTCTAAAACTAAAATTGCAGGCAATTTGCTGTAGTTGGTCATTATCGATGTAATATTATAAAATGTGTATCCTTACTATTGTGAATTTTAAAGCCTTCATTTTTGGATATAAAAAAAGCCCTCAAATGGGCTAAATATCAATTAACAATGCATCATCACGATTGACAAACCGTTTCCTAAGGCACCTACCAATAAAGTCTCTACTCTAATTTTCACGGGAGACAAAGTTACGACATATCACTTAAAAGTGAAAACATTTTTTACTTTTATATTCTTCAACCAATTCCTTCCTCCAAAACGCGACAAAGTCTCTCAAAATCAAACCTATCAATACAGGAACAAGTATGTAAACCAATGGATTCGCTAGCCAAGCTTCTCGCCACTCCAAGCGCAACAAGGCAATCAAAGCGGTAGTAAGACCACCTCCCGGGCATTCATAGCCACTCACAGCCTTCCAAACGCAAGGAATAAGAATATGGACGTCGGTGAAAAGGTATAAGCTTATAGCAATCCCGAAATACCCCAACACCACAGAATAGATCCAATGATATTTAAGGTATTTCAGTAGGATATAGAGCATTAATTATTGTTTATAGGACTCTTGATGTAATTACCATCTGCATCCTTATATTTTCCAACAATAATCATAATCAAATCGATCAGATACCATATTCCGCATCCCCCCAAGGTTAGCAACTGAATCACCGCGGTACCTATTTGCCCCAAGTAGAACCGATGTGCGCCAAACGGTCCAAGGAAAAAGCAAAACAACAGCGCCGGTAACCATCTGTCATCTTGAAACGTGCTATTTTGTTGCTGAAAGGGTTGGTTAGCATAAAATATGGGCTGCCTTACGNNCATTTTTGCCTGTCACCGAAGAAATGAAAATATAGGGCACACCTTCCGGCAGTTCTTGCTCCATTTCCTTCTCCAGCTCCTCATCGAGCATATCAGACTTCGTAATAGCAAGCAATTTGGGCTTATAGCCCAACTCAGGATTATATGCAGTCAATTCATTTAATAAAATGGCATATTCTTCGCGAATGGTCCGGTCCGTATCAGCTGGCACCATAAACAGCAAAACAGAATTTCGTTCAATATGCCGCAAGAAACGATACCCCAATCCTTTTCCTTCTGAAGCCCCTTCGATAATACCCGGAATGTCTGCCATAACAAAGGAACGGTTATCCCGGTAGCTGACCATCCCCAAATTAGGGACAAGCGTTGTAAAGGGGTAATTTGCGATTTCGGGCTTCGCAGCAGAGACCACAGACAGCAATGTTGATTTTCCGGCGTTAGGGAATCCGACCAGCCCAACATCAGCAAGAACTTTCAATTCCAGAATAATCCACTGCTCTTTGCCAGGAAGGCCGGGTTGCGAAAACCGCGGTGTTTGCTGCGTAGGCGATTTAAAATGCCAGTTACCCAAACCACCTTTTCCACCCGGAACCAATATTCTGGTTTCACCGTCTTCTGTGATATCGAACAACACCTCTCCCGTCTCCGCATCCTTCGCAATTGTACCCAGAGGGACCTCCAATACTTCATCACGACCTGTAGCGCCAGTGCGCAATGAACTGCCCCCCGACTCTCCGTTTGAAGCGATAATATGCTTACGGTATTTCAAATGAAGTAAGGTCCAGAGATTAGTCGTTCCTTTCAGGATAATATGCCCACCACGACCGCCGTCACCACCATCGGGACCACCGGTAGCTGTGTGCTTGTCACGATGCAAATGAGCTGAACCTGCCCCGCCATGTCCAGAACGACAACACACTTTCACATAATCAACAAAATTCGAGCCTTGCGCCATTACAATNNAAAAAGTACTTATTTCAATTAATAATTATCGATAATATCCGTTAAGCTTTTAAAGATCGTATCAATCTCGCCGATACCGTTCACTTTAGAAAGCTTACCTTGTGCCTCATAATAAGGCAATACATGAATCGTCTTTGTGAAATACTCATCAATACGTTTCACTAATTTATCCGCATCATCATCAGCACGTCCAGAAATCTCTCTACGTTTCGCGATACGTTCTTTCAATTCATCCTCATCTACATCCAGCGCGATCACGACCGAAATTGAGGTATTGATACCTTCCAAAAAAGCATCCAATGCCTCAGCTTGAGCAACAGTACGAGGAAATCCATCAAAAATAAATCCTTTTGCATCCGGATTTTTCTTTACTTCCTCTTCCAGCATTGCTATCGTAATCGAATCTGGCACTAAATTTCCCTCAGCAATAATCTGGCTCACTTGCTGACCAAGTGGCGTTTGACCTTTAATATGTGCTCTAAAAATATCACCAGTTGAAACATGTACCAATTGATATTTTTCAATAAGCTTTGCAGATTGAGTTCCCTTACCTGCACCCGGAGGGCCAAATATTACAAGGTTTAGCATAGTTTTATTTAAGAAATTAAAACGAGTTAAAAAATAAAAGCCTAATCACAGATGATGACTAGGCTTTTCAGTTGTGCGCTCCAAGGGAGTCGAACCCCTA